>NZ_CP070332.2:1326515-1658144 GCF_016917835.2 Halobacterium sp. BOL4-2
AATTCGTAACTCTTTTGCGGTGCGTGGCACAACACCAGTCATGGACGACATCGACCAACAGATCCTCGACACGCTGCGGCGCGACGCCCGCACCCCCTACACGGAGATCGCCGACGACATCGGCGTCAGCGAGGGCACCATCCGAAACCGCGTCGACCAGCTCGTCGACGACGGCGTCATCGAGCGGTTCACGGTGTCGACCTCGACCGGGAACGTCAAGGCGATGATCGAGATCGGGGTCGCGATGGACGCCGACACCCACGTGGTGGGTGACCGAATGGTCGAGTGGGACGCCGTCGACTTCGTGTGGCAGGTCTCGGGGGAAGACGACATCGTGCTCATCGTGGACGCCGCCGACACCAGCGGCGTCAACGATCTGATGCGGCGAGCCCGCGAGCAGGACGTGGTAGTGTCCACGCGCACGCGGCTGATCCTCGACGAGAAGCTGGGGTGAGTCGAAGCGCTATTAGGCAGGGTGGTCATGCGTGACAGCATGAGCGAAGCCGACCGAAGCAGCCCCGGGTCGGGGAAGACCGACCGCGAGGACGAGACCGCCGAAAACGCCACGCAGGACGTGATCGCAGTCACCCCCGACGACGAGCGCACGGGGCTGGCCAACCGCCTCGACGCGCACACCGGCGACGGCGTCCGGCATCGCGCGTTCACGTGTCTGCTGTTCGACGAGGACGGCCGCGTGCTGCTGGCCCAGCGCGCCGACCGCAAGCGCCTCTGGGACACACACTGGGACGGCACGGTCGCCAGCCATCCCATCGAGGGGCAGAGCCAGGTGGACGCGACCCGCCAGCGCCTCGCCGAAGAGCTCGGGATCGAACCACACCAGTACGACGAGTTGGAGATCACCGACCGCTTCGAATACAAGCGCCGCTACCTCGACGAGGGCCTGGAATGGGAGGTCTGTGCGGTCCTGCAGGCGACGCTGCACGACACCAGCTTCGACCGCGACCCCGAGGAGGTCGGCGGCGCGATGTGGGTCGACTACGAAGACCTCTACGAGAACCCCCGGTATTACCGCCAGCTCCGGCTGTGCCCGTGGTTCGAGATCGCAATGCGGCGGGACTTCGAGGGCGACGCCGACCCCGTCCCCGACGGCACCCGGGCGTAATCCCACACACCACCGCGACTTTTGTACTGGCGTGCCAAACGCGAGCCGTGTTCGTCCTCACGAGGGAGGGCTATGACTCAGTGCTCGATCACGCACAGGCGGACACGCCCCGTGAGGCGTGTGGCGTGTTCGTCGGCGAGCGCGACGGCGACCTGCGGCGCGTGACGGCGGTCCGACGAGTGCCGAACGTCGCTGACGCGCCCCGCATGCGGTACGAGCTGGACCCCGAGGCGACGCTAGCAGTGTTCGACGAGGCCGCCGCAGCCGGTCGGGAGGTCGTGGGGTTCTATCACAGCCACCCGGTCGGGCCGGGCCGGCCGAGCGCGACCGACCGCGAGCACGCCCAGTGGCCCGACCGTGTGTACGTCGTGGCGTCGCTGGCGGCGCGGCCGCCGATACTGGACGCGTGGCTGTGGACCGGCGAGGCGTTCGAGCGCCAGGCGGTCGCCGTGCGCTAACGGAAAGCCGGCCGATCCCGTGCCGGTCGAAGCGTGGCCGCGACCGTCGGGTCAGCCCCGAACTGCCGTCCAGACGCCGACCACACCCAAGAGGACGGCGGGAATCATCGGGATCGTGAGGTAGGTGTCACGGAACCCCAACCCGAAGCTGCCCGCGCCGGCCCAGTAGATGAACGCGGGCGCAGCCAGCCCGCAAACGGCGAGCGCGGCGACGAGTAGCCACTGGGACCGCTTGCTCATGTCGTCTGTACCGGCGGCCTCCTGGGGTTCGTGGGTCTGGACCATCAGTCGAGTTCGTTGTCCGGTTTAACGACTACTTTCCCAAAGCCCTCTCGGTTCTCCAGCAGTTCGTGGGCGCGGGCAGTCTCACGCATCGGGAGCACGTCCCTGATCCGGACGTCGAAGGTGCCGTCCCAAACGTGTTCGAGGGCGGCGTCGGCCTCGCCCGGCGTCGCCATCGTCGACCCGAGGATGTCCAGTTGGTTCCAGAACACGCGCTGGACGTTGGTCTCCGGGCGGCCGCCGGTGGTCGCCCCACAGGTGACCAGACGGCCGCCCTTCGCGAGAGAGCGCAGAGAGTCGTCCCAGGTCGCCTCGCCGACGTGATCGACGACGACGTCGACGCCGCGCTTGCCGGTTCGCGCGCGAATTTCGTCGGCGAAGTTCGTCTCGGTGTAGTTCACGACGTGGTCGGCACCGAGCTCCGCGGCGTACTGGAGCTTCTGCTCGGTGCTCGCCGTCGCGAACACCTCGGCCCCGGCGTGGGCGGCGATCTGGACGGCGGCGTGCCCGACGCCGCCGCTGGCACCGAGCACGAGCACGGACTCCCCGGGGGACACGTCCGCCCGCGTGTTGAGCATGCGCCACGCCGTCTGGAACACCAGCGGTGCGGCCGCTGCCGTCTCCCAGTCGACGTGCTCGGGCACGGCGATCAGGTTGTCCGCCGGGACCGCCGCGCGCTCGCTGTGCACGCCCGGCACGTGCTCGCCGAGCACCCGAAACGACGCGCACAGCGCGGGCTCGCCGTGCCGGCAGAACTCACACTGCCCACACGAGACCCCCGCGAGCACCGCCACCCGATCCCCGGGTTCGAACCGGGTCACCGACGCCCCGACCGCCGAGACCACGCCGGCGGCGTCGCTGCCGGGGACGTGTGGCATCGAGAGGTCGATCCCCGGCATGCCGCGACGCGTCCACACGTCGAGGTGGTTGAGCGCGCCGGCGCGCACGTCCACGAGCACGTCGTCGGCCCCGAGGTCGGGCTCCGGGACCGTCCGGTAGTCGATCACGCCGGTGCCGCCGTGGCCGTCGAAGGTGACTGCCTGCATATCGGCGTGGTCGCTCCCCCACGGCAAAACTGTACGCCCCGGCGACGCGCAGGCTCACAGTCTTATCACTGTGGCCGCCCACGTGGATGTATGGTCGACTTTCAGTCGCGGAACACGCGGCGCAACGATGACGACGACGACGACGCTGCGGAGCGCAGCGATGACGGCACGGCGGAGTCCACCCCCGACGACGAGGACTCCACTGACGCCCACCACGAGGACGACGTCTCGCAGGTCGGCGTCGCCGTGGTGACGGTGTCGTCGTCGCGGTCGCTGTCCGACGACCCGGCCGGCGACGCCGTCGTCGCGGCCGTCGAGGCGGCCGGCCACGAAGTGGCGACGCGGGAACTGGTGACCGACCGGTACGACCGCGTGCAGGGCGCACTCGACAATCTCACGGGACGCGACGACGTGGCTGCCGTGATCACGACCGGCGGAACCGGCGTGACCCCCGACGACGTGACCGTCGACGCCGCCCGCCCGTTGTTCGACATGGAGTTGCCGGGGTTCGGCGAGGAGTTCCGGCGGCGGTCGGCCTCGGACATCGGCACCAAGATCATCGGGTCGCGGGCCACCGGCGGCGTGGTCGGCGGGACACTCGTGTTCTGCCTGCCGGGCAGCGAGCACGCGGCCACGCTGGGGACCGACGAAATCATTCTGCCCGAGCTTGCGCACCTCGCCGGACTAGCCGGCCACAACACTGACGCATGACGGACAAACACCGCCTCCGGGAGCGCGTCTGGGACGACCTCGAAGACAGCGGCGTGGCGCGGTTCCCGTTCCCGCCACACGGCCGCATCCCGAACTACGCCGGTGCCGATGAGGCCGCCGCCCGCCTCACCGAAACGGACGTGTGGCAGCGCGCTGAGACCGTGAAGGCGAACCCCGACGCCCCCCAGCTGCCGGTGCGGCGGGCGGCGCTGCGCGCGGGGAAGACCCTGTACGCGGCGGTGCCGCGGCTGCGCGACGAGGAGTGTTTCCTGCGCCTCGACCCAACGACCATCGACGACATCGACGCCGCCACGACGGTGTCGGGGATCGAGGAGTACGGCGACCCGGTCGGTCCCGGGGACGTCGATCCCATCGACCTCATCGTGTCGGGGAGCGTCGCGGTCACCGACCGCGGCGAGCGCGTCGGGAAAGGGGAAGGGTACAGCGACCTGGAGTTCGCGCTGCTGCGGGCGTTCGGGCGCGTCGACGACGACACCGCGACTGTGACGACCGTCCACGAGCGCCAGGTCGTCGACGACGCTGTGCCGACCGCCGCCCACGACGTGCCGATGGAGTACGTGGTCACGCCGGACCGAACGATCACCACCACCCACGAGGATGACACGCCCAGTGGCATCGACTGGGACGCACTGGACGAGCAGCGCCTGGCGGAGATCCCGGTGTTGGACCGCCGCTCGCCGTAGGTCCGTCCCACGGGGCCGAATTTCAAGTGGGAGCGCGCCGGACATGGCATGTATGTCGGGTTCACACGACGACGGTGCTCCGGCGGCGCTGTCGGCGGCGCTCGACGGCTGCGAGGGCGACCCCGTCTGCGACCGCTGCCCGAAGCCCGCGGACTACTTCCTGTACGAACCGGGGCGGGTCGAGACGTTCGTCTGCTGGGAGCACGTCAGCCCGGTGTCGGCCGCCGTCGACGACCCCGCCGACGCCCACCCCGGGCGGCCGCTGGCGCTCTCGCTGTGAGACGCCCGTGTCACAGCCCGAAACCGTCGGGAGAAGAGTTAGGCAGCCAGCTCTTCGGCGACCGCGGTGGCGTCCAACAGGGCGGGATCGACGGTCAGATCCAGGACGCCCTTGATGAACTCGGGGACGCCGTTGCCCGTATACGCGACGGTTCGGATGTCGGGGTTGTGCTCGTGGGCGACCGGGACCGCGGTCGCTTCGTTGCTGTCCGCGACCACCAACAGGTCGGCGTCCGCGACGCCGGCGTCTTCGAGGCGGTCGCCGGACACCACGCCTTCGAGGCGGGTCACGTCGACGCCCTCAGCTTCGAGCGCGTCCGCGATGTCGGTGCCAGCGCCACCGACGACGAGTGCGTGCATGCTGGTAGCTGGGGGCGGCGCGTTCAAGAACCTGCCGAGTCGCGGGGGCGGGTTACTCGTATTCGATCGTCGCCGGCGGCTTGTGGGTCACGTCGTAGACGACCCGCGACACCTCGTCGATGGTGCCGGCGATGCGTGACTGTAGCCGCTGGAGGGTCTCCCACTCCAGTTCCTGGGCGCGTGCGGTCATGCCGTCCCGTGACTCGACGGACCGCACGGCGACGACGTGGCCGTGCACCCGGTTGTCGCCCTTGACGCCGGTGGCGCGGCCGAGTACGGCGGCGAACGCCTGCCACGGCTCGTAGGCTTCGAGTTCGTCCTCGACGATGTGGGTGGCCTCCCGACAGACCGCGACCTTCTCAGGGGTGACCTCACCGATGACGCGCACCGCGAGCCCGGGGCCCGGGAACGGCATGCGCTCGCTGATGATCTCTTCGAGGCCGAGGTGGCGCGCGACCTCCCGCACCTCGTCCTTGTAGAGGTCGCGCATCGGCTCCACGATCCCCTCGAAGCCGACGCGCTCGGGCAGCCCGCCGACGTTGTGGTGGCTCTTGATCGTGCCCTCGCTCTCGATGCGGTCGGGGT
The DNA here is from genome assembly GCF_016917835.2 of Halobacterium sp. BOL4-2. Taxonomy (GTDB): domain Archaea; phylum Halobacteriota; class Halobacteria; order Halobacteriales; family Halobacteriaceae; genus Halobacterium; species Halobacterium salinarum. Next base: position 1,332,064 of record NZ_CP070332.2, read on the forward strand.
AGATGGTGCCCTGCACGAGCTGGGTGGCGTCGACCTCCTCGGCGACCGTCTCGAACTCCCGGATGAACTGCTCGCCGATGGCGTGGCGCTTCTCCTCGGGGTCGGTGACGCCGGCCAGTTCGTCGAAAAAGCGCTCGCTGGCGTCCACAACCCGGAGGCTGTCCATGTAGTCGAAGACCTCCCGGATCTCGTCGGTTTCGCCCTTCCGCATCAGGCCGGTATCGACGTAGACCGGCACGAGCTGGTCGCCGACGGCCTCGTAGGCCAGTGCGGCCGCCGTCGAGGAGTCGACGCCGCCGGACAGCGCGATGATGGCCGTCTCGTCGCCGAGCGCCTCGCTGATCTCCGCGCGGGCGTCCTCGACGAAGGAGTCGACGTCCACCATCAGTTCGTCACCTCCACGTCGGCGTCGCTGCCAGCAGGAGCCACGTCCGCCCGTTCGAGGACGGCGTCAAGCAGCCCGACGAACGGCGGGCTCGCTCGCGTCGGCCGCGACCGATACTCGGGGTGGAACTGCGTCCCGAAGAAGAACGGGTGGTTGTCGTGTTCGACGATCTCCATGCGGTTGCCGGCCTCGCCGGAGAACGTCAGGCCGTCGGCGGTGAGGTCGTCGATGTACTCGGGGTTGACCTCGTAGCGGTGGCGGTGGCGCTCCGTACACGACGTGTCGCCGTACAGGTCGTGGGCCAGGGTCCCGGGTTCGATGGCGGTCTCGTGTGCGCCCAGCCGCATCGTCCCGCCGAGGTCTTCGAGGTCGTACTGCTCGGGCAGCAGGTCGATGACCGGGTACTCGGTGTCCTCGTCGATCTCCGCGGAGTGTGCGCCCGTCATCCCGAGAACGTTGCGCGCGTACTCCACGACCGCAAGCTGGAAGCCCAGGCACAGCCCGAGGAACGGCACGTCGTGCTCGCGGGCGTGCTGGATGGCGTCGATTTTGCCCGCCGTGCCACGCGAGCCGAACCCGCCGGCGACGACGATCCCGTCGGCGTCGGCGATGCGGCGCTCGTGGTGGTCGTGCATCTTCTCGGAGTCAACCCACAACACGTTCACTTCCACGCCGGCCTCCAGGCTGGCGTGCTTGAGCGCCTCGTGGATGCTCATGTAGGCGTCTTCCAGGGCGTACTTGCCGACGAGCGCGATGTCCACCTCACCGGTGCGCTCGCGGGTGACGAGATCCCGCCACTCCGTCGACCGCTGGGCGGCCGGCAGGGCCTCCTCAACCATATCGAACTGTTCCATGACGTACTGGTCGAGGCCTTCCTCCTCGACGGTCAGGGGCACGTGGTAGATGTCCTCCACGTCGGGATTGGAGAACACGGCGTCCATGGGCACGTCACAGAACAGCGCGATCTTCTCGCGCACGTCGGGATCGAGGCGGTCCTCGCAGCGCCCGACCAGGATGTCCGGCTGGAGGCCGATCGACCGAAGCTCCTTGACGGAGTGCTGTGTGGGTTTGGTTTTCTGCTCGCCGTTTTTCGAGTACGGCACTAGGGTCACGTGCGTGAACAGGATGTCCTCGTCGTCCTGCTCGTGGCTGAACTGCCGGAGTGCTTCGAGGAACGGCATCCCCTCGATGTCGCCGACCGTGCCGCCGACCTCCACCAGGCAGACGTCGCTGCCTTCGGCGGCCTCGCGCACGCGGCGCTTGATGTCGTCGGTCACGTGCGGGATGATCTGGACGGTCTTCCCGAGGTAGTCGCCCGAGCGCTCGCGCTCGATGACGTCCTGGTAGACTTTCCCCGTGGTGACGTTGTGATCCGAGGTCATGTCCTCGTCGAGGAACCGCTCGTAGTTCCCCAGATCGAGATCAACCTCCCCACCGTCATCGAGGACGTACACCTCCCCGTGCTGGTAGGGGTTCATGGTGCCCGCGTCGACGTTCAGGTAGGGGTCGATTTTCACCGCAGTAACATCGAACCCCGCGTTCGAGAGCAGTCGCCCGAGACTCGCCGCCGTGATGCCCTTCCCCAGCCCGGACATCACGCCGCCGGTCACGAACACGAACTTGCTCCCCAGAGAGGGGTCGTATTCGGTCTCTGTCGGCATACTGTGTGTGCGGCTGGCGCGGCAAAAACGGTTTCGGAGCGCACGTTGCGCGTCAGGAGGTGGCACAACGTGACTACGAGCGCCGTCTACTATTTCGGTGTGGCTTCGATTTCCGCGTTCCACCGGATGTCGTACGCCCGGTCTGCCGGCCACTTCATCACGCAGGTCGCGTTTACACCTTGGACGGAATCGTACGCGCCAGTCCACGTGGCCCCGTAGCCGCCGGCGTCCCCGATCCTCGTTTCTCTCGCCGCGTACTCGACTTCGCCGGCGTGCAAGGGGAATTCTATCGTCGGCCCATCAGGGCCAGGTGTAGCAGGTGTATTGAACGAAACGGAGACCGGCCCCTCGGTCGCGGTACTCGCAGGGTCGTATCGGCGCATGTCGTCCGAATCACGAACGAGATGAATCGACGGGCGGATGGCTTCGAGTTGGGAGGACGGTTCGGGCACTGCGCCACTCCAGAGCCACGCCCGATAGAACTGCTCACCGTCCAGTTGCAATCCGGGAAGCCGGTATAGAACAAGGAGGTGGTCGGACGTGAACGCGGGTTCGTCGTCTGTCCGGTGTCCGATCGCTGAATCCTGCCACGCACCGACGTATTCGAGTCCGTGATCGGGTTCGCTTGCTGCCAGCCCCCAGATACCGTTTTCGCCGTACGTCTCCCGAGTGTTGTCAACCGCTACCGCAAAATCACTGCGCGACATCGACCCAGATTCGGGAGAGAGCGATCGTTCAGTGCTCGCCGTGACCGGCTTTTTCGAAGGTAAACCGAACGCACTGCAGCCGGCTGTCATCGTGGCTACTCCGATACCCCCGAGTGTCGTTCCGAATTGCCGCCGGGAACAGCAGTCGTCGTTTCTCATTTCCTAGCATAGATAAAAGGTCAATACGAAAGCGTGTCGGTTAGTGGACGACTGGACCAGCTCGAACTGTCTGATTCCGCCCCCGTCGGCGCTGGCGCTGGACTCCTGTTGGGTTCGACGGCGAGGCCACGACCGGTTCGACCGGAGTCGGTACGCGGCCGGAACCGGTGGCTCAGGGATAGCAGTGCGTGTAGCGGAATAGTCCCGTTCGCTGCCCGAGTTCCCGGATTGCGCCGGACGTAGGGCGGGGCGCTATCGACCCCGGCGATGCCCGACCAAGAACTCGCCGACCGTCGCGGCCACCGTTCCGTGCTTGCCGACGAAGAAGTGGTCGGCGTCGAGTTCGGCGACCGTCGTCTCGGGGTCGCTGCGGGCAGCCTCGACGACGGGCTCCCAGTCGGCGGTGGTGTCGCGGGTGGCGTACGCGACCTGGACGGGCGCGGGCACGTCCGTGAGCGCGGCCGCGGCGTCCAACCCCGCGGCGAGCTCGGCGGTGGGCGCGAGCAGCGACGCCGCCCACAGGTCGTGCTCGGTGGTTGCGGCGGCGAGCGCAGCGATGCTGCCGCCGAAGCTGAACCCGAACACGGCGGTGTGGGCGTAGCGCTCGCCGGCCCACCGGATGGCGTTGCGGGCGTCCTCGCGTTCGCCCATGCCGCCGTCCCAGTCGCCGTAATCGAAGCGCAGACACGCCAGACCGTCCTCAACGAGCGCCGCCGCCACCGCCTGCAGCCGGTCGTCGCCGCGATGCCCACGGTGCTGTGGGTGGGGCGGACACGCCACGACGCAGGCCGTCGCGTCGCCGTCCGCCGGCTCGTCGAGGGTCGCTTCCACGTCCCGAGCGCCCGGCACAAGCACGGTCTCCTGATGCATGCAGCGGGGTTGGGGCTCCGAACGGTTAGCGCCACGGCTGTCTCCCGGCCGCGCCGGTAGCGTTATCAGCAATGACACAGATACACCGAGTATGCGCTGTGAGGGTGCACGCGCCCCCGCGTTCGAGCTGCCGGGCGTATCGGACGGCACACAGACGCGGTTGGGACTCACGGACGCGCTCGCGGACAACCGGGCGGTGGTGCTGTTCTTCTACCCGTTCGACTTCAGCCCGGTCTGTGCAACGGAGCTGTGTGCGATCCAGAACGCGCGCTGGTTCGACTGCACGCCCGGGCTTGCCGTCTGGGGGATTTCGCCGGACAGTACGTACGCACACGAGGCGTTCGCCGACGAGTACGCGCTCACGTTCCCGCTGCTCAGCGATCACGCGGGTGCGATCGCGGACGCCTTCGGCGTGCTCCAGGCGTCGGCCGAAGACCACGACCGCGTCCCCGAGCGTGCCGTGTTTCTCATCGATGCCGACCGCGTGATCCAGTACGCCTGGGCCAGCAGTGACCTCTCAGAGAGCCCTGATTTCGGGGCAGTGAAAGCCGCCATCGACGACCTCCAGCCGGACACCGCGGGCGTCGCTCCGCGAACCATCTCGGACGCCCACGACGACGGCACCACCGACGGCTGAGCCGAACGGAGCGCCGCCGACGGGGGGCTGTCAGTCGAGGAAGTCGGGTTCGGTGCGCTTGCCGTCGACCTCGCTGTCGAGGTGGGCACGGAACGCCGCGAGGTCGACGCCTTTGCCCTCGCGCTCCTGGCGGTCCCGCACCGAAACGGCGTCGGCGTCCTCCTCGTCGTCACCGACGACGAGCATGTACGGGACGTTGTCGTCGTGGGCCTGCTGGATCTTCTTGCCGACCGTCCAGTCGCGGTCTTCGACCTCGACGCGGTAGTCGCCGAGCTCGTTTTTCACGCGGTGTGCGTACCCGAGGTTGTCATCCGTGACCGGGAGGATGCGGACCTGCTCGGGCGCAAGCCAGGTGGGGAACCGGCCGTTGTAGTGCTCGATGAGCACCATGAAGAACCGCTCGTAGCTGCCGTAGAGGGCGCGATGGATCATCACCGGCTGGTGGGCGTCGTTGTCGGAGCCGGTGTACTCAAGGTCGAAGCGGTCGGGCATGTTGAAGTCCAGTTGGACCGTGGGGCCGTCCCACGAGCGGCCGAGCGCGTCCTCGAAGCCGAAGTCGATTTTCGGCCCGTAGAAGGCACCGTCACCGGGTTCGACGTCGTAGTCGACGCCCTGCTGGTCGAGCACCTCCCGGAGTTGGCGCTCGGACTGCTCCCAGATGTCGTCGCTGCCGACGGATTTTTCCGGGCGGGTGGCGAGCGCAACCTCGTAGTCGAGGTCGAAGGTGTCCAGGACCTCCGTGATGGTGTCCATGAGCCGCCGGACTTCCGCCTCGATCTGGTCGGCGCGCGCGAACACGTGTCCGTCGTCGATGGTGAACGCCCACACCCGGCTGAGCCCGGAGAGCTCCCCGCGCTGCTCCTTGCGGTAGACTTTGCCGTCCTCGAAGTACCGCACCGGGAGGTCGCGGTAGCTCCACGACCCCTCGTTGAAGATGGTGGCGTGGCCCGGACAGTTCATCGGCTTCAGGCCGTACTCCTCGTCGTTGACGTCGAGGAGGAACATGTCGTCGACGTAGTTGTCGTAGTGGCCGGACTGCTTCCAGAGTTCCGTGCGGAACAGGTGTGGGGTTTCGACCTCGTCGTAGCCCATCTCGCTGTTCAGGCCCCGAACGTACTCCGAGAGCTCCCGCAGCACCGTCTTGCCGTTGGGATGATAGAGGGGCAGCCCCGGCCCGGTGACGTCCGGGATGGAGAACAAGTCCATCTCGCGGCCGAGCTTGCGGTGGTCGCGTTCTTTGGCCTCCTCGCGGCGCGCCAGATACTCCTGGAGGTCGCTCTCGGTGGGGAACGCCGTGCCGTACACGCGCGTCAGCGTCTCGCGCTCCTCGTCGCCCCGCCAGTAGGCGGCGGACGTCTCAAGCACCTCGAAGCCGCCGATCTCGCCCGTCGAGTCGACGTGTGGGCCCTTGCAGAGGTCCTCGAAGTCGCCCTGCGTGTAGAAGCTCACCGGCCCGTCGCCGGCCGCCTCCGCGTCCAGGATCTCGCGTTTGAACTCGTTGTCCGCGTAGTGCTCGCGGGCGTCCGCGCGGTCGTATTCGACGCGCTCGACGTCGAGGTCGTCGTCGATGATGGACGCGGCCTCGGCCTGGATCTCGTCGAGGTCGTCGGCGTCCAACTCGACGTTCGCGATGTCGTAGTAGAACCCCTCGTCGGTGTAGGGGCCGATGGTGAGTTTCGCGTCGGGGTGGTGGCGGCGGATCGCCTGCGCAAGCACGTGCGCGGCGGTGTGCCGGAGCACGTCGAGATACTCGTCGCTCTGGTCGGTGACGATCTCGATCTCGCAGTCCTCGGAGATCGGCTCCTCTTTGGCCACCAACTCGTGATCGATCTTGCCCGCAACTGTGTCACGGCCGAGGCCAGGCCCGATTTCGTGCGCTACATCCTCGACCGTCGCGCCGGACGCCACCTCAAGCGTGGAGCCGTCCGGCAGCGTCACAGTGACCGAACTCATGATATCACTGCTTCGCTCGGAGACATTCATAAGCTTGTTGTGACGGTGTGAACATGCCGCCCCACACGCGCGGAGCGGTCGCCGCGCGGGTGTCACAGTCGGCCGCTGCGCCCGAGCGGGGTGGAGGCACTGCACAGCCGATGCTGCGATCCATGCTACCGTGACTCTCGGAAGTGTTATCCCGTAGTCGGCCCAACGGTTGATTGCAATGGCATCCGGTAAGGTTGACTTCTTCAACGACACGGGCGGCTACGGTTTCATTTCGACTGACGCAGACGACGTCGATGACGACGAGGACGTATTCTTCCACATGGAAGACGTCGGCGGTCCGGACCTGGAGGAAGGTCAGGAAGTCGAGTTCGACATTGAATCATCCCCGAAGGGTCCGCGCGCGACGAACCTCGTTCGCAACGAGTAACGCCGCCGCCCGTCGTATCTGACGACGGCTGACGCTTCACTATCACTACTCTTACGCTCCGGCGTCGTGGCGTTCGATTTCGGAGCAGCAATCACCCACCCCACAGCCGGTGGCTTCGCGGACGGCTGGTTATTCTCGTGCGCCAGTGCCGGGGCCGTCGATCGCGGCGAGGTCGATGTGGCCGGCTGGCATCGGGACGCCGTCGAAGTCGTCGTCGGCCAGCAACAGCGACCCATCGAGGTCCGCGTAGTCGAGCAGCGGCGCGAGGTGGGCGGCCGCGGCGATGCTGGCGTTCGATTCGATCATGCAGCCACACATCACGGCCAGGCCGTGGGCGGTGGCAGTGTGGATCAGCCGCATGGCCGCGCGGAGCCCGCCGGTCTTCATCAGTTTGAGGGTCACGATGTCACACTTGTCGGCGAGCTGTGGGATGTCGCTGGCGACCATGCAGGACTCGTCGGCGGCGATGGGGAGCGCGGCGCGCTCGTGGACGAACTGCAGGCCCGCCGGGTGGTCGGCCGGCACGGGCTGTTCGACGAATTCGACGCCGTAGTCGGCCAGCCGTTCGATGTTCCGGACGGCCTCGCGGGGTGTCCATGCTTCGTTGGCGTCCACGCGGATCGTCGCGTCCGGCGCGGCCTCCCGGACCGCTGACAGCCGCTGTTCGTCGCGGGGCGTCCCGAGTTTCACCTTCAGCGTGCCGAACCCCGCGTCGACGGCCGCGCGAGTTTTTTCTCGCATCGTCTCGGCGTCGTCGATGCCGATGGTGTAGGAGGTTTCGACGGTGTTCGCCGGGTCCAATCCCCAGTACTGGTACAGCGGGCAGTCGGCGCGTTTCGCCACGAGATCGTGGCAGGCGATGGAGACGGCGGCTCTGGCGGCCGGATTGCCGCTGACAACGTCGCGCAGCCCCGCCTCGATGCGGGCGAGGTGCTCGGGGGCGTCGACGCGTTCGACGACCGCGAGCAGGTCCGGGAGCACGGCGTCGACGGTGGCCGCGGTTTCGCCGTAGTGTGCCGACGGTGCGGCCGCGCCGACGCCGGTGGTGCCGTCGTCGTCGCTGACGGTCACGGTCACAACGGTGGCGGTGTCTTGGGTGCCGCGGGCGATGGTGAACGGGTGTTCGAGGGGGAACTGGCGGCGTTCGAAGTCGGTGTTCATCGGATCGCCTCCAGGACGGTATCGGGGCCGAACCGCACGGGGTCGGTGGCGGGCGCGTCGATGGCGGTGGCGTAGTCGGCGACCGCGTCGTGGGCGTCGGCGTCGGCGTCGATGTGGCGAGTGTTCAGCATGCCGCCGACCACGTCGCTGTCGCTGACCGGGGCGGCGAGTCGCTCGTAGCGCGCCGGGAACGATTCGATCGGGGGGAGCGTGGTGTCGTAGCCGTGGATCGACTCGCGGCCGGCCTCGTGGCAGAGCACGAGGTGGTCGGGGGCGGAGCCGTGGAGGACGCTTGTGGTCACGCCCGAGTACGCGGGGTGGACGATGCTGGCCTGTCCTTCGACGAAGACGTAGTCGTGGTTGGCGGCGGCGGTCACCGCGTCTTCGACGGCACCGGCGGCGAAGTCGGCGACCACGCGGTCGACGGGCACGCCGTCGCCCTCGATGAGGATGCCGGTCTGGCCGGTGGCGACGAACCCCGCGTCGAGGCCCACATCGCGGGCGGCGGCGTAGAGTTCCCGGGTGGCGGTCATCTTTCCGACCGAGCAGTCGGTGCCGACGGTGGTGACGACCGTGGCGTCGACATCGCGTGCGGTTCCGTCGGCGACCCCGAGGTCGTCCGGTGGGCGGCGGACGTCACGGAGTTCGCAGCCGTGCTCGGCTGCGAGGCTGGCGAACTCCTCGTCGTCGGCGAGGAAAGTATGGAGGCCGGCGGAGACGTCGGCCCCGCGTTCGAGGGCGGCCCGGACGTCGGGCCGCCAGGACGGATCGAAGCCGCCGCCGATGGGCGCGATCCCGATGATGAGCGCGTCGACGGCGGCGTCGACGGCCGCCATCGAGGCGACGATGGGGGCGTCCTGTGTGCCAGTAATGTGGTCGGCGACCTGGGTGCCCGCGGTGTCGCGGTCGAGCACGGCGGCCACGTCGTAGTCGGCGTACCGGAGCACGCCGACCGCGGTTTTCGCGCGGTCGGGGAACTGGCCGTGAGCGAGCAAGGCGACGCGCATGCCACGTGGGTGGCACTGTGGTGTGGTAAGTTTACTGCTGGGGTGATTCGTTGACGCCACAGACGTTACCCTTGTGAACACGCCACAGCGTATTTGATCGTGGGTGGTGTACTGACACGTATGGCAGCGACACAGCGAGGGACAACCGCGCTCGATCGGATGCGCAGCCGCCTCGAACGCGTCGACGTGACGTGTTCGGGCTGTGGCTACGAGGACGAGGCGGGGTGCTGGGAGTCCGTGACCGACGGGAGCCACATCCGGTACCGGCGCGTGTGTCCGTGCTGCGGGCGCAGTCACGACGTGACCTATCGGCTCTGAGACGCCGCTACAGCAGCGACAACGGGAGCGTCCAGAAGTCAGTGTGGGCGTCGGCCAGCGCGTCGGCGGGGTCGCCGGTGGCGTCGACGGCGGCGGTCGCGGCGGCGTCGAACGCGTCCAGCAGCGTGTCTTGGCCCACGACGAACAGCCGGTCGGCGTCGATGTCCGCGAGCGCGCGCTGGCATTCTTCGAGGTGGGCCTGGATCTGTTCGTCGCGCAGTCGCTCGAAGCGCGCCTGGGAGAACCCGCCTTTCGAGTGGTCGCTTTTCACGTTGCTGGTGAACCCGTCGAAGGAGCGGCGGTCGCCGTCACGGTAGACGCCGACCGCGAACAGGTCCGCGCGCACCACGGCCAGCGCGTACCGGCCGGTGGGCGCGAGCCAGTCGCGTTCGATGCGCGCCGTCTGGCCCCACTCGCAGAACGGCTCGGGTGGGTTCGGCGGGCGGAGCGCCGTGGAGACGATGCCGTCGCGGTCGTGCACGACGAGGCAGGGCGCTGCGCGCGCGACCAGGGGCGCGCGGTCTCCGAGGGCGTCCCGGAGCCGCGCCGGCGGGTCGTCGGCGACGTACGCCGTGAGCACGCCCTCCGGGCCGGCGTCGAGGCTCTCCAGGAGGGCGAGGACGCGGTCGCGGCGGCGGCCGGTGAGGGCGATGCGGTCGCGGAACTCGGGGGCGGCGTCGCCGGAGTCCGTGCGGTCGAGTCGGTCCTGGAGTTCCTCGATTTTCGTTTCCAGTTCGTTGGCGCGGCGCTCTGCCGCCTGGCGCTTGCGGGCCGCCTCGCTGCGGCGGTCGGCCTCGGCGTCCAGTTGCTGCTGGAGGGAGTCGGCCTCGGCTTCGAGGTCGTCGATCCGGGCCTTGAGTTCGGTGCGCCCGAGGAGGTCGTCGAGCATGGAGTGATCGCGGGGGGCTGCGAGTATAGGCGTTGCGCCGCGTGTCAGACGGCGCCGATGTCGAGCAGGCGGGCGGCGTGGTCGCGTTTCGCGAGCAGGACCTCCGAGAGCGTCGGCGGGTTGTCGACGTTCAGGTCGTCGAGGCGATCGGCGGGCACTGCAAGCGTCTGCTGTGGGACGTCCGCCTGGCCGTCGACCGCGAGGTGGGCGTCCCCGAGTTTCATCACGAGCGGGAGGTCGGTCCGGGAGACGCCGGCCGCGGTGGTGTACAGCTGTTCGTTGACCCGCTGGTGGTGCGACCGGTTGATGGCGGCCCGGCCGGTGTCCGCGGGTTCGACGTACAACCGTCCGAGGTAGTAGCCGCTTGAGAACGCCTCGAACATGCATGTGTATGTTTGTCACACTCACGGATAAGTGCATCGCCCAACCCGGCACAAATTGCTGGTTCAGCCAAGCAGACACCCTTTTCAGCGCCGGCGATCAACCAGGAACTGTATGGACTCAGGGGCATTGCTGGATCTGCTCGGCAACGAGAACCGCCGACGCATCCTCCAGTTGCTCGCACGCAAGCCCTGCTACGTCACGGAGATCTCCGAGTACATCGGCGTCAGCCCGAAAGCCGTCATCGACCACCTCCAACAGCTCGACGACGCCGGCCTCGTCGAGTCCCGGGTTGACGACCAACGCCGCAAGTACTTCCACATCGCCGAGAACCTCCGCCTGGAGGTGCAGCTGTCGCCGTTCGGGTACGGCGCGAAGTCGGCATACCCCGCGAGCACGGACCTCGATCTGGCGCGGTGCCAGTACGTCTCGGTGCGCATCGAGGAGCGGGACTCGAACGCGGAGGTCAACGAGCTCGCCGCGAAGCTCAAGGAGCTGAACGAGCTCGAACGCGAGCTGTCGATGGCCCAACGCTGGGTGCAGGGCCAGCTGGCCGACGTGCAGGCGGCGCTCGGCGACGCGATCGGTGACGGCCCGGACCGCCTCTACGCCGACGTGCTGGCGGCGCTCGCCGACGACTCGCGGACCGCTCGCGACGTCGCGGAGGCGCTGGAAGCACCCGTCCCGCTGATCGACGGCGTCCTGCAGACGCTGGCCGACCGGGGGTTGGTCGTGGAGCGCGCCGACGGCGAGTACGCGATCGCGGAGTAGCAACCTTTTCCTCCGGTGGTGCGGTACTGCGGCGTATGACAGCAGACCCAGGGGATCGCGTGCGCGTCACGCACGGTGACGCCAGCCACGAGGGCGTGTTGGTGCCGTCACCGTCGGACGACCATCTCGTCGTGAAACTCGACTCGGGGTACAACGTGGGCGTCGACACCGCCGACGCGGACATCGATGTCCTGGACGCCGACGCCGTCACCGTCGACGGCGACACCGGCGAGGACGCGGCGGGATCGACCGTCGAGTTCGACGACGACCTGCCGACGATTGCGCTCATCTCGACGGGCGGCACGATCGCGTCGACGGTCGACTACCGGACCGGCGCGGTCACCGCACAGTTCGACGCCGAGGACGTGTTGCGGGCGGTGCCGGACCTCGCGGGCCGCGCCAACTACCGGGGGCGCGTCGTCGCGAACATCCTCTCGGAGAACATGGAGCCCTCGATCTGGCAGGACCTCGCGGCGGCCGTCCGCGAGGAGATCGAAGCGGGCGCGGACGGCGTGGTCGTGATGCATGGCACCGACACCATGCAGTTCTCCGCGAGCGCGCTCTCGTTCATGCTTGAGACGCCGGTCCCGGTGGTGTTCACGGGCAGCCAGCGGTCCGCCGACCGGCCGTCCTCGGACAACGTGATGAACGCCGTCTGCGCCGTCGAAGCCGCGAAAAGCGACGTCGCCGAGGTCATGGTCTGCATGCACGCCACCGAGAGCGACGACCGGTGTGCGCTCCACCGCGGCACCCGCGTGCGCAAGACCCACACCAGCCGCCGGGACGCCTTCGAGACGGTGGGTGCGACCCCGCTGGGGTACGTCGACTACGACGCCGCCAGCGAGGCCGCGACCGCGGACGCCCGCGGGGTCACCGTCGAGGGCGCACACGCCGCCCGCGGCGACGCCACCCTGGACGTTGCGTCGGCGCTGGAGCCGGCGGTGGAGCTGGTGAAGTTCACGCCCGGGATGAACGAGTCGCTGCTGGCGGCCTGCGAGGGCAGCGCCGGCGTGGTCATCGAGGGCACCGGCCTGGGCCACGTCCACAGCGATCTCACGGACACCATCGGGTCGCTGGTGGATGACGGCACGACGGTCGTCATGACCAGCCAGTGTCTCGAAGGGCGGGTGTGTGACCGCGTCTACGACACGGGCCGGGATCTGCTCGCGGCGGGCGTCGTGGAGGCCGGCGACACCCTGCCGGGGACGGCGAAAGTGAAGCTGATGTGGGCACTGGCGAACGCCGACGACCCCGAGGCGGCGATGCAGGAGTCGGTCGCTGGCGCGCTCACCACGCAGTCCCGCCCATGGACGGCATGAGCGAGGAGTTGACCGTCCGGCAGGCGAGGCTGTCCGACCACGAGGCCGTCACGGCGTTCACCAGCGACACGTGGGCCGAGCGCCGCGACAACGGCGACTACATCCCCCAGATCTTCGAGGAGTGGGTGGCCACCGACGGCCCCCGCCAGCGCACGTTCGTCGCGGACGCCGGCGACGACATCGCGGGCATCGTGCAGTTCGTGCAGCTGTCGGCCCACGAGGCCTGGGCACAGGGGATGCGCACGAACCCCGAGTACCGGGGATCGGGTGTCGGCCTGCAGCTCGTGCACGCGGGCTTCGACTGGGCGCGCGAACAGGGCGTGACCGTCGCCCGGAACATGGTGTTCTCCTGGAACGTGATGGGGCTGGGGCACTCGCGGGCGTCCGGGTTCGCGCCGGCGACCGAGTTCCGGTGGGTGCACCCCACGCCGGACGCCACGGCGACCCCGAGCCGGGCCGTGACCGGTGACGTCAACGCGGCCTGGCGGTTCTGGCAGTCGAGTCGCGCCCGCGACCGCCTCCAGGGGCTGGCGCTGCACACCGACGAGTCGTGGGCGCTGGCGGAGCTCACGCGCGACCGGCTGGCGGCGGCCAGCAGCGAGCGCGACGCCCTCCTGGTGGTGCAAGACGACGCCGCCGGCACGGAGGGGTTCACCTTCCGGGCGCGGACCTACGACCGGGAGAACGCCGACGGCGTCACCGAGACGTGGGCGGAGTACGGCGTCGCCGGCTGGACTGACGCCGAGGCCTGCCGGGACATCCTGGCGGCGGTCGCGCGCGACGCCGCGCGCGTCGACGCGGATCGCACCCGGGTGTTGCTCCCCGAGGACGTGGGCATGGTCAGCGACGTGGCGGTGACCCGCACGGACATCGGCGACACGCCGGATTTCGTGCTGGCCGCCGACCTCACGAGCGACTACCGGGCGTAGTCACCACGTGGTGGCCACCACTCCGGGGTAGTCCGCGAGCACGCCGTCCACACCGGCCCGCCGGCAGCGCGTGGCGTCCAGCCAGGTGTCGACGGTCCAGGCGTTCACCGTCAGGCCGGCGTCGTGTGCGCGCGCCACGAGCGAGGTGTCCTCGATGCGGTCGACGGGCGGGTGCAGCGCCGCACAGTCGGCCGCGGCGGCGCGAGCCAGCCCGCGCTGGCCGTCGACGCACAGCGCCGCCCGCGGAACGCCGGGGGCGGCGTCCCGGGCCGCGGCGAGTGCGCCGTCGAAAAACGACGAGAACACCACGGGCGTGTCGGCGACCGCGGCGGCCACGCTGTCGACGAACGGCTGCCAGCGCGACTGCGGGGGGCCGTCGGTTCCGGGCGTGGTCACACACCCGGGGGATTTGAGTTCGACGTGCAGCGTGGTGTCGCCGGTGACGGCGTCGGCGACGGCGGCGAGCGTCGGCACGCCCGCCCCGGACCCGAGCACGTCGGCGTCGGCCAGCGCGTCCGGGGTGGCGTCCCACACGGCCCCGGTGGCGTCGGTGATCCCGCGGGCACCGTCGGCGTCGTCGAGGCGGTGGTCGTGGAAGACGACCGGCGTGCCGTCGCGGGCGGGTTGGACGTCGACCTCGATGCCGTCCGCGCGGTCGACGGCCCCGCGAACCGCGGCGAGCGTGTTCTCGGGTGCGACGCCGGCGAACCCGCGGTGTGCGAGCAGGCGCATCAGCCCCCACTGACCGGCGGGAACATCGCCAGTTCGTCGCCGGCAGCGATCGCGGTGTCGAGGTCGTCGGCGTCGACGGTGACGCCGTTGACGAGCACGTTGACGTGTGCTGCGAGGCTGCCGTCGGCGGCGAGCACGCGGTCGCCGAGCGCCGGGTAGTCGGCCACCAGCGCGTCGAGGGCGTCCTGTACGGTGGGGTCGTCGGTGGGCACGGCGACGGTCACGGTGTCGTCGCCCGCCACCTCCGAGAGGTCGGCGAACAGCTGCCACTCCATACCACTACGTCGTCGGCCGCCCGGCATATGTGCTGCGGGGTCGCCACAGCCCGGCGGCGTCGCCGCGCTTATTACGTGGGGCGTCGGCGTAGCCGTATGGACGGCGCCGAGCGCGTGCCTGGGCGGCTCGCGGTGGCGTTGACCCTGGTGGTCGCGGTGTTGTCCGTCGCCACCGGCGTCGTCGGCATCATCGACCCCGGCACGGGGTTCGGGCCGGTGGCGGAGTACGTGCCGGCGTGGGTCAGCCAGGCCGCCGGGTTCACGGGCGCGCTCACTGGGTTCCTGTTGGTGGTGAGCGCGGTCGGGCTGCGGCGCGGGCTCCGGGCGGCGTGGTACTCGACGGTGGTTTTGCTGCCGGTCACCGCCGCCCAGGGGCTGTTGCAGGCGACGCCGTACTCGGTGCCGCTGGTGGTGGTGTCGGTGGGGTCGCTTCCCGTCGTCGGCGTCACCGCCGGCCGGTTCACGGGTCGCACGCCCCGATCCACGAGCCAGCTCGCCGTCGGCACCGGACTCATCGGGGTGCTGGCGTACGGCACTGTCGGCACGTACGTGCTCCGCGGCGACGACGGCTTCCGGGCGGTGTCGACGGTGCTCGACGCGTTCTACTACACGCTGGTCACCGCCACCACAGTCGGGTACGGCGACATCACACCCACCACGCAGGCCGCGCGGCTGTTCTCGCTGTCCGTGCTCGTGAGCGGCGCTGCGAGCTTCGCGGTTGCGCTCACGACCCTGATCGGGCCGGCCCTGGAAGCGCGCCTCGCGAACGTCCTTGGACGCATGACACAACGCGACCTCGACGCCCTCAACGATCACGTGGTCGTTGCGGGGTACGGCGATCTCACGGAACCGATTCTGACAGAGCTCGACCGCGGCCCCGGCGAGTACGTCGTGGTGACCAGTGACGACCGGAGCGTGACCGCGCTGCGGGAGCGCGACCTGCACGTGCTCGTGGCGGAGCCGGCCGACGACGAGGCGCTGACGCGGGCGGGCGTCGACCGCGCTCGCGCCGTCGTCGCGGCGACCAACGACGACGGCGAGGACGCACTCGTGGTGTTGACCGTGCGGGAATCCCACCCGGATGTGGCGGTGGTCGCGGCCGCCAGCGACCAGGAGAACGAGGCGAAACTCCGGCGGGCGGGCGCCGACACCGTGATCAGCCCGGCGGTCATCGGCGGCCGGCTGATCGCGCAATCCGCGCTGGGCGACCACGACGCCGAGCGCAAGGCCCACGACGTGGTCGGGGACGCCGCCGACCCGTAGCCGGCCGGGTCACCCCATGTGGACGAGCGCGACGTCGGTGTCGAGGTCCGCGACGCGCTCGTAGGTGGGCCGCGAGAAGAACTTCGAGGCGGCCGACCGGTCGGTGCTGGCGCCGAGCAACACCAGATCGTAGTGGCTGTCGTTGCGTTCGATGAACGACTCCACGGACGACCGCGAAACCCGGGTTTCACAGCTCGTGTCGACGACGTCAGTGAGGCTGGCGAGCGACGACTCCGCCCGGCGGCGGTCGCGCTCGGACTCGACACACGAGCACGCGCTGACCGTGCCGTCGTGGCCGGCGAGGCGCGCGGCGTAATCCAGCATCGCGTGTGCGACGTCGGACGCCGACCGCACGGGCACCATGATGCGCTTCCAGTCGGTGGTGTCGTCGCCGGCCTGCAGCGCCACCACGTCGACGGAGGATCCGAACAGCGTCGTGACGAACGGCGACAGCCCGCCGTCGAAGTCGCCCGCGTCGTCGCCGGCGGCGAGCGGCGTCACGACCAGATCGCAGTTGGCCTCGTCGGCGGTTGCCAGCACGGTCTTGGCGGGGTCGTTGTCGGCGACCGCGACCACGACCTCACACTGCACGCCGACCGCCGTTTCGACGCGCGAGGCCTGGGTTTCGAGGCGCTGGGCGGCGGTTTCGGCGGCGTCCTGCTCGGCGGGCGAGGCGGCGTTCTCGACGCGCGCGTCGTCGTCGGGTGCGGTCCGGATGCAGTTGCGCCGCGCGGCCGCCACGTCCGCGTCGTCGACGATGTCGAGCAACACCACTTTGCCGGCGTCGTGGGCGGCCGCCAGGCGCGCGCCCAGCATCGCCGCCTTCGAGGCCCGAGGCCCGCGCATCGGGACGACGACGTGGTCGTCGGCCGCCGTGGTGTGGTAGAGGTAGCGGGCGCGCTCCTCGTAGACCTGTCTGCGCCAGACCACGAACACCACGGCGACCAGCGACGACGACAGCGCGACACCGGCCACGTACGCGACGCCGGCGTTCCCAGTGAACAGCGCGAGCAGCGCCGTCGAGAACGCCGTCGGGAGCTCCAGGCCCAGCAGCCACGTCGCGCCGCCGGTGGCGAGCACGGCGAGCGCCGCCGCCCCGGCGTCGACGCCGACCGCGGAGGGGGCCACGTCGTAGACGGCCGTGGCGACGACCGTGACCGCACCCCACCCGCAGAGCGCGCCGACGGTCATGCCAGCCACGAACGTGACGGGGTCGGCGTACCGGCCGTCGGGGTCCGAGAACAGCGTGTACGTGCCCGACGCCAGCGGCGGGAACAACAGAAACGACACCGCGCCGATGGTGTTCGACAACAGCGTTACCAGCCCGACGAGCAGGGGCACGAACAACAGCACCGACGCGTGCAGGAGGTTGCTCGTGGTTTCCAGCCACCGCCGGAGCTGGCGGAGTTCGCGCCGCTCGATGCGCGCAACACGGCGGCGCGCGGCGGCGAGTCGACGGCGGACCTCCGGGAGCACAACACCACAGCAGTCCGGTCGGTGACTGTTTGTGTGTTTCGCTCCCGCACGCCCGCGAGCTACGACAGGGCGACGACCGCGTCGAGGGCGATATCGATCGCCCGCGAGACGTTGTTCTGTGCCTTCTCGGGGAGTTCGTCGTCGCTGTCGGCGCCCTTCTGAGTGCCCGCGACCAGGTTGCCGTCGACGGTGCAGATCGCGCCCGCGGCGAGGCCGCGCCGCCGCGCCAGCGAGAACACGGTCGCGGCCTCCATCTCGATGCCCAGCAGGTTCGCGGCCTCCCAGTCGGCGACGTAGTCGTCGCTCTCGTTGTAGAAGGCGTCGTCGCTGACGATGGGGCCGACGTGGACCGTCGCCCCGGCGGGACCGTCGGCGGCTGCGGACTGCTCGTGGTCGCCGACACCCTCGGTGGCTTCGGCGGCGTCGACGAGCTCCGCGAGCACACTGTACGCCGGGACCGCGGGGTACGTCGCGGACTCGTAGCGCTTGCTCGTGCCTTCGGCTTTGGCGGCGCCGTTGGCGACGATCATGTCACCGACCTCGACGCCGGCCTGGAGGCCCCCGATGGTGCCCACGCGGATGACCGTCTGGACGCCGACTTTCGCGAGCTCCTCGATCGCGATGGCGGCGCTCGGGCAGCCGATCCCGGTCGAGCAGATCGTGAGCGAAACCCCCTCGTAGGTGGCGTTGACGACCTTGTACTCGCGGTTCTCCGCGACGACCTCGCTGTCGTCGCAGTGGCTGGCGATGCGGTCGACACGCCCCGGGTCCCCGGGGAGCAACGCGACATCATTAACATCGCCGTCCTCGACGAGCAGGTGGGGCTGTTTGGCCATACGCGGGGTTGTGCTGGTGGCGAGAAAAAGCCGTGGATCCGGCGGCGGTCAGAACTGGCTGTCGAGAAACGACGCGGCGTCGGCGCGCGTCGGCGCGGTGCGCGCGCCCTCGTGTTGGGCGGCGAGCGCGCCGCAGGCGTTGCCGAACTCCAGGGCGCGCTCGTGGTCGCCGCCGTCAAGCACCACGGCGACGAACCCGGCGGCGAACGCGTCGCCTGCGCCGGTCGTGTCCACGGGATCGACCGCGAACCCGGGGTGGGTGACCGACCCGCTGGGGGTGTGGACGGTCGCGCCCTCGGAGCCGTGTTTGACGACGACGACGCGGTCGCTGTCGGGGGCGGTCGGGCCGCCGTCGTCGTCGAGGACGGCGCCGGCTTCGTTGTCGTTGACGAACAGGATGTCGGTGCGGGCGAGCGCGTCGCCGTAGTCGCGGTCGCGGAGCCGACGCCCCGGATCGAAGGAGACGGTGGCGTCGTGCTCCCGGGCGAGGGCCGTGAGACGGGCGGCGGTGGCGGGGCGCTGGCTCGTGAGGTGGACGTGCTCGCAGTCCGCGCCGACCACCGCGGGGTCGAGGTCACCGGGCGCGACAGCCTCGTTTGCGCCGTCGTTGCCGAGCACCATGACCTCCCCTCGGCTGTCCACCAGGAGGTATTTGACGCTCGTTTCGAGGCCGTCGACGACGCGCAGGCCGGCGAGGTCGACGCCGGCGGCCTGGAGTTCGCGCTGCGCGAGCAGGCCGTGTTCGTCGTCGCCGACGCTCCCGACGAGGCCGGCGTCGATGTCGAAGCCGGCGAGCGCGCACGCGACGTTGGCGGCGCTGCCACCGCCCGAGCGCCGCTGGGAGACGATCTCGGCTTCCCCGTCGGGTTCGGGGAGCGCATCCACGCGGAGCGTGACATCCCAGTTGACGTGGCCGGCGGCGACGACGCGGCTCATACCAGCGGCCAGCGGCCGCGGCGGCTAAAAGCCTGTGGGGTTGGCGGCGATGAACAACACCACGTTGTGCACGCCGGGGCCGAGCCCGACCGCGGCCACGAGCCCGAGGATCGCGGTGCCCTCCTGGGGGCGGTCGCGGACCGACTCCGCGAGCAGAACGACGACGCCGGCCGCCAACGCCAGTTTCACGACCACGAACAGCCAGCCGCCGCCGACGACGGGTGCGGTCGGCAGCGCCCGCGCGAGCTCGATGATGGCGGTCGACAGCGGGGTTTGTTCGCCGTACCCCAGGGCGTCGACGCCGACGGCCGTCGAGGTCGCGTCGAGGGCGTGCCCGAAGACCGCGAGCACGCCGGCCGCGCCGACCGCGCGCGTGTCAGTGGGGCGGACGCGGGCCAGGAGCCGCCAGCTGCCGGCGGTGAGCACCAGCGCCGCGCCGACCGCGCCCAACGGCCACGCGAGCGTGAGCGTGCCGGCGGTCCAGCCACGCGCGAGCGCGGCGGTGATCGGGACGGCGGCGGCGACAGCGCCGACGCCAGCGAGCAGCGCTCGCGGCCGCGCGCCGAACCGGCGGACGGCCAGCCACGTCGCGCCGGCGGCGGCGGCGGTGGTCGCGTAGACGATGGGCGACCCGAAGACGGGGGCGACGGCCGACGGATACAGCCCGAGTTGGTGGCAGGCGTAGAGGCTCGATCCGGCGACCATCCAGGGCGCGAGCGCGAGCACGGCCCGTCCGTCGACGGTTGGCGGGTCGCGTCGCAGCCCCACGAGCACGGCGGCCGCCAGCGCCGCGACGGCGAGGAGGTGTGGCAGCGGCGGGAGCGCGAACCCCGAAGGGAGCACGGCGATGGTGTCCATACGGGGTGGCGTCACGCTCGCGGTGAAAGTGTTGCCTTTCGGGTCAGTCCTCGGCCCACGGTTCGGTGGTGCCGTCGCCGTACAGCTCCCGCATCAGGGTGACGATGCTCTCGGGGGGGAACTGCCCGCGCTCGGTGACGATGGCGTCGACGTACCGCGGGGGCGTCACGTCGAACGCGGGGTTCTCGACGGCGGGCGCGCCGAGTTGGTGGCGGTCGGCGGCGGCCAGCACCTCGGTTTCGTCGCGCATCTCGATCTCGACGGTGTTGCCGGTGAGCGTGTCCGGATGCAGTTTCAGCGTTTGGGCCGCCACCATCACGGGCACGCCGCGCTCGCGGGCGACCACAGCGAGCATGCTGGTGCCGATCTTGTTGATGACCGAGCCGTCGGCGGCGATGGAGTCCGCGCCCACGAGCACGTGGTCGACGGCGTCGAGGTAGCGACGCCCCGCGTTGTCGACGATCAGCGTCACCGGCACCCCCCACTCGCGGAGCTGGTCGGCGGTGATGTGGCCCTGCTTGCGGGGGCGGGTCTCCTTGACCACGGCTTCGATGTGTTTGCCGTCGTCGAGGGCGGCTTTCACGCACGCCAGGGCGTCCGTGGAGTGGCAGTGGGTCATCACGGTGTCGCCGTCCCGCAGCCGGTTGGCGCCGATCGCGCCCAGGTCGTCCTGGGCGCGGTCGAGTTGCTGGCGGAAGGCGTCGGCGGCGTCGGTGACCGACGCCCGCAGCGCGGCCACCGTCTCCCCGTCGGTGTTGCCGAGCACGTACCGGAGGGCGTTCGGGAGGCTCACCGCCGTCGGGCGGGTGTCCCGGAGGTGGCGGGCCGCCGCCCGAAGCTCCGCGCGGAACGCGGCGGGCGAGTCGGCGTCGCTGTCGGTGGCCTGGGATTCGAGCGCGTCGGCGGCCGCCCGCGCGATGGTTGCCGCGCCCCGGATCTCCATGTCGGCGATGTCGTCGGCGGTCGCCCGCACGTCCTCGGTGACCATACTCGGGCTACGCGCCCACGAAGAAAAGGGTTCGGCGACGCGTCAGTTCTCGTCGGTGTCGGCCGACGCCGCGCGCGCGTCGAACTGGTCGAGTAGGTCGTTGAGCGTTGACACCTGGTCGTCGAGGTCGTCGGCGCGCCCGGCGACCTCCGAGACCGACGCCGCCTGTTCCTCGGCGGCCGCCGACACCTGCTGGGACTCGGTGGCGGTGCGGTCGCTGAGGTCCGTGACCTCGTCGATCATCGTGACGACCTCCTCGGTGGAGGCCGCCTGCTCGTCGGTGGCGTCGCTGATCGACTGCACGCTGCCGTTTGCGGCCTCGACCTGGTCGCCGATGTCGTCGAGCGCCGCCAGCGCCGCCTCGATGGTCTCGCTGCCGGCGTCGACGCGGTCGCCGAGTTCGGACATGTCCGCGACCGTATCCGCGACGTCGGCCTGCACGTCGTCGACCAGCGTCTCGATCTCCGTGGCCGATTCTTTGACCTCATCGGCGAGGTCCTTGACCTCGTCGGCGACCACCGCGAAGCCGTCGCCGCTCTTGTCGGCGCGGGCGGCCTCGATGTTGGCGTTCAACGCCAGCATGTTCGTCTGCTCGGCGATGTCCGTGATGACGCCGGTCACGTCGCCGATGGCGTCGACGGCCTCCTCCAGGGCGGTCACGCGCTCGACGGCGCTGTCGGCGGTCGCCTCGATGCGTTCGAGTTCGGCGACGGCGTCCTCGCCGAGCTCCTGGCCGCGCTCGCTCTCGGTGGCGGCCTGGTTGACCGTCTCGGCGACGTCGTCGGCGCTGGCCGCGATCTCCTCGACGGTCGCGGACAGCGACGTGACCTCGTCGCCGACCGTGCCGAGGCGGTCTCGTTGCTGGTCGGCGTCCGCGGAGATGTCCTGGACGGATTCGCTGACCTGGTCGCTGGCGCTGCGGATCTCCGCGGCGCTCGTGGACACGTCGGTGCTGGCGGCGTCGACCGCGTCGGCGATCGACCGCACCTGTGCCAGCGTGGCTTCCACGTCGCCCATCATGTCGTTGAACGCCTCGGCGATGTCCTGCATCGGCTCGCTGTCGACGTCCTCGTCGAGGCGTCTGGTCAGATCACCGGCCGCCGCGGCCGCCATCTCGTCGCTGTACTCGGCGGCGCGACGCTCCAGGCGCTCGTTCAACCGCTCCGAGGCTGCACGCGCCTCTTCGGCGTCTTTGCGCGTCTGCTCGGCGTCCTCGCGGGCCTCATCGAGGTCCGTGATGAGCGCCTCCAGGCGCGTGTGCATCTGTGAGAGTGACGCGCCGAACGCCCCGGGGAGATCTTCGTCGAGCACGTCCGCGTCGAAGTTCTGGTCGGCGAGCGCGTCGGCCTGGCTGGCGGCCGTGGTGAGATACGTCTGCATCTCCCCGAACGCCCCGACGAGCTGTCCGAGTTCGTCGGTGCGGTCGGTGTCGGGGATCGTGGTATCGAGGTCGCCGTCGGCGATGGCGGCCGCGACGCCCGCCAGCTCGTCGAGGGCGCTGGACGTGCGCCGCCCGACAGTCAGCCCGACCAGCAGCAGGCCCACGAGTGCCACCACGACGAGGCCGGCGAGGTTCTGCGTGACCTCCGACTGGAGCGCGTACGCCTGCCCGCGGGGGACGTGGTAGGTCAACACCCAGTCGGTGCCGGCGACCGGCGTGTACGCGGTGGCGTACCGGCCGTCGTCCATGCCGGTGCGTTCGGGTTCGGTGTTGTAGACGGTCTGGCCGCTGCGCGCGGTCGCAACCGCAGCCGGAACGTTGCCCGCGGTGTCAGTGTACTGTTCCAGCAGCGCGCGGTTCCGGTTGTCGAGCGTGATGACGCCGTCGCCGTTGACGACTTTCACGTCACCGGTGGCGATCGGGGAGTTGAACGACTGGGAGTGTTGGGCCAGCGACACGGTCATCACGAGCACCCAGCCGGGTTTGTCCGTGGGCGCAGTCATGGCGACCACGGGGGAGTCGTCGACCTCGTAGGGGTCGGAGACGGACACGTCGGTGATGCCGTCCTCGATGGTGGACAGCCACGGCGCGTCGCCGGCCTGGAGTGTCGTCCCGGAGCGCGCGTCGTCGGTGCTCGCGACCACGGTGTCCTGGCTCGTGGACACCACGTGGATGGCGCGCACGTCCTGTTGGAGGGTTGCGAGCTGGCGTTCGAGCTGTGGTTTGACGTCGCTCGTCCGGACCGCATCACCCCCGATGTCCGAGGCCAGGAACGTCGTGGTTGATTCTTTCTGTGTGAGCCAGTCGTGCAGCGTTGCGGCCTGTTGTTCGGCGATACCCGACACGCGGCGCTCGGTGTTCTCGCCGACTGTCGACTGGGTTTGGAGGTGGATGTAGCCGCCGGCGGCCGCCACGATGATCACCACCACGAGCAACAACACGTTGAACTTCGCCGCGTAGCTGCCCCGGATGCGCGCGGGGAGCACGCGCTCGAAGAGTCCGCGGTCGATGTCGCTCACGCGTCACCACCGTCCGTGAAGTATCCGGATTTCAGCAGCTCGCGGGTCTCGATACCGGCGTCAGTGAGCTGTTGGATGAGGTAGCCGGTGACCGGTTCGAGGGCGGCGGTGAGGTCGACGTTTCCGGTGGCCCCGTTGTAGTTGAGTTCGCGGCCGGCGTCGATGAGGGCGGTCGCGCGCCCGAAGTCGCCGACGGTGATCGAGTGACCGACGCCGCCGGAGACGGACTGGAGCGCGCCGGCGACGGCGCGCGGAGTCGGGTCGCCGCTGTAGGACGCCGCGAGCAACGCGAGCGCGGCCGCGTCGTAGGCGTTCTCGGTGTACGGCTGCAGCGGGGTGGCGTCGCTGAGGGCGCGCCGGAGGCGCTTGGTACCGACGGTGTTGACGCTGTTGACGGTCGCGATGTAGGCGCCGTTCCAGCTGGGCGGCGAGGACGCCGACGCGAGCGCGGAGCTGAGCGCGATTTCGCCGCCGTATTCGCGGCCGACCAGCTCGTCGATGACGCCGCTCGAGGAGCCGGGCGAGCCGATGAACGCGACGGCGTCCGGGCCGGGCGCGAGCGCGTCGTCGACCGGCCCGCCCGGGGTGTCGGTCCCGCCCTGATAGGGGACCGACGCCAGCAGGTCGGCCCCGAGGCGGTCGGCGAGCACGTCGGCCAACGCGGCCCCGAACGCGTTGTCGACGTAGAGGATGGTGGCCGTGTCGGCGGCGGCGTACATGTCGTCGTCGACGATCTTCGCCATGACGGCGGCCTGCTGGCTGTCGTTGGGGCAGGTGCGGGCGACGAACTTCTGGCCGTCGCTGCGGCCCGCGGTGGCGATCGCGGGCGCGGTTGTGGAGGGGCTGACGAGGAGCTGTGCGTCCGCGGCGGCCTGCTCGGTGAGCGCCGTCGTCACGCCGCTGAGCACGGGGCCGACGATCGCCAGGGGGGACTCGTCGGCGGCGAGCGTGGCGTACCGGTCGGCCGCCACCGACGGGTCAGCTTCGGTGTCTTTCGAGACGTGGACGACATCGCGGCCGTTGATCCCGCCGCCGCGGTTGGCGTGCTCGACGGCGGTGTCGATGGCGCGCTGGTGGTCGGCGGCGAGGGCACCGAGTGAGCCGGGGCCGGACAACGGGAGCAGCGAGCCGACGGTGACGGGCTGGCCTGCCCCCCCGACGCCGGCACAGCCAGCGAGCCCGGTGGCTGCGGTGGCTCCGATCGCGCCCAACCACTCTCGTCTGGTCGTGCTATGCATACTCAATCACTGCTAACTGTCGCATTTCAACCTTCGGGTGGCGTTATCAGCGAAGAGAGCCACGGAATATTTCCACGCGCCGGGCTGTTGTCCGGGTATGGACCGCGAGACACTCGCCGCCCGCATCGACCACACCGTGCTGGGACCGACCACGACACGCGCGGACGTGTTGAGCGTGGTCGACGACGCCGAAGCCCACGGGATGAACGTCTGTATCCCGCCGTGTTACGTCGCCGACGCCCGCGACCACGCGTCCGCCGACCGCACCATCGCCACCGTGATCGGGTTCCCACACGGCACACAGGCAACCAGCGTAAAGGTCGCGGCCGCGGAGCGCGCGCACGCCGACGGCGCGGACGAACTCGACCTCGTGATCCCCATCGGCCGACTGAAAGGCGGCGACCACGAGGCGGTGACCGCGGAGATCGCGGCCGTGAACGACGCCACGCCGCTGCCGGTGAAAGTCATCATCGAAACGCCGGTGTTGACCGACGCCGAGAAACACGCCGCCTGCGAGGCGGCGGCCGACGCCGACGCGGCGATGGTGAAGACGGCGACCGGCTTCACCGACGGCGGGGCGACAGTGCCCGACGTGTCGCTGATGAGCGAGTACCTCCCGGTGAAAGCCAGCGGCGGCGTCGGGACGTACGCCGACGCCGCGGCGATGTTCGACGCCGGCGCGGTGCGCATCGGCGCGTCCTCGGGGGTCGACATCGTGGCGTCGTTCGCGGAGTAGGCGCTATCACTGGCGACCGCATGCCTTTTTGCTGCGCGCGGGCAACACATGTACAGCGATGGCCCGCTACCACATCGAAACATACGGGTGCACCTCGAACCGCGGCGAGAGCCGCGACATCGAGCGACGCCTCCGCGACGCCGGCCACCACAAGGTGGAGACGGCGGCTGACGCGGACGTCGCGATCCTCAACACCTGTACGGTCGTCGAGAAAACGGAGCGAAACATGCTCCGGCGGGCCAAAGAACTCGCCGACGAGACCGCCGACCTCATCGTCACGGGCTGCATGGCGCTGGCCCAGGGCGAGGCGTTCGCCGACGCCGACGTGGACGCACAGGTCCTCCACTGGGACGACGTGCCCGAGGCGGTGACGAACGGCGAGTGTCCGACGACGACGCCGGACGCCGAGCCGATCCTGGACGGCGTGGTGGGCATCCTGCCCATCGCGCGCGGCTGCATGAGCAACTGCTCGTACTGCATCACCAAGCAGGCCACCGGCCGCGTGGACTCCCCGCCGGTCGAGGAGAACGTCGAGAAGGCGCGCGCGCTGGTGCACGCCGGCGCGAAGGAGATCCGGATCACCGGCCAGGACACGGGCGTCTACGGCTGGGACACCGGCGAGCGGAAACTCCCCGAGTTGCTGGAGCGCATCGCCACCGAGATCGAGGGCGAGTTCCGGGTGCGCGTGGGGATGGCCAACCCGGGCGGCGTCCACGGCATCCGCGAGGAGCTGGCGGCGGTGTTCGCCGAGCACGACGAGATCTATAATTTCCTGCACGCGCCCGTCCAGTCCGGCAGCGACGACGTGCTCGCGGACATGCGCCGCCAACACGAGGTCAGCCAGTACCGCGACATCGTGGAGACGTTCAACGACACCCTCGGCGAGTGGACGCTGTCGACGGACTTCATCGTCGGCTTCCCGACCGAGGACGACGACGACCACGAGGCGTCGATGGACCTCCTGCGGGAGACCCGCCCGGAGAAGATCAACGTCACGCGGTTCTCGAAGCGCCCGGGCACCGACGCCGCCGAGCTGAAGGGGCTGGGCGGGCAGACGAAAAAGGACCGCTCGAAGGCGATGACGGAGCTGAAAATGGACGTGGTTGGGGAAGCCCACGAGTCGATGGTTGGCACCCGGCGTGACGTGCTCGTCGTCGATGAGGGGACCGGCGACTCGGTGAAATGCTACGACGGCGCGTACCGCCAGGTGATCGTGCAGAACGCCACCGACCACGGACTGGAGCCCGGCGACTTCGCTACCGTGGAGGTCACCAGCCACCAGACCGTCTACGCGTTCGCGGAGCCCGTGGATGCCGCCGCGGTCGACGACGGCCCCGCCGAAACGACCGCGGACTGACCGTTCGCAGGCGGCGCGCTATTCGGGCGCGGTGTCCGCGTCCTTCCATTCGCCGAGTTCCTTCGGGTCGACGTGGACGAACACGTCGTCGACCTCCGGGATGGATTCGAGGTCGAGGATGAGGTCGGTCTCGATGTCGTGGGCCTCGTGCAGCGTCATCTCGCCCTCCACCTCGACGTGAAGGCTGACGTCGATCTCGGGGCCGACGTAGTGGGCAACCACGTCGTGTGCGCCTTCGACGTCCGGATTGTCGAGGGCGCGCCCGAGGATCTGCTCGCGGAGGTCGGCGGGCGGCGCAGCGCCGACCAGGTAGTTGACGTTGTCCCGGACGATCTCGTAGCCGGTGTGGAGGATGCCGGCGGCGACGACGAACGCCGCAAGCGGGTCCAAGACGGGGTAGCCGGTGGCGGAGCCGAGGACGCCGACCAGCGCCGCGCTGGCGGTGAGGATGTCGTTGCGGTTGTCGAGGGCGGTGGCGCGCAGCGCCGGGGAGCGATGGTCGGCAGCGACGCCGAGGACGTACCGGTAGAGGGCGTATTTTGCGACTGCGGTGCCGACGAGCACGCCGACCGCGGGGAGGCCGGGAGTGGGGCCGTAGTCGCCCGCGGCCACGGTGGTGGTGGCCTGCCAGAGCACGGCACCGCCGGCGGCGAGCACGCCCAATGCGACCACCAGGGAGACGAACGGTTCGATGCGTTCGTGGCCGTGTGGGTGTTTGAAATCCGGGGGTTGCGTGGTGAGATAGAGGCCGCCGAGAACCACCAGCGAGTACGCCACGTCGGCGAGGCTGTTGATCGCCTCGGAGCCGACCGCGAGGCTGCCGGTCGCCCACCAGGCAGCGCCCTTGGCCGCGACGAGCGCGAGGTTCGCCGCGAGCACGAGCGCACCGACGCGCCGCACTGCGCGCTTGCGCTCCATTGGTCACGCGTAGTGTGGCGGGCAGTATCGAGGTTTCGATTCAGTCGAAATCAACGAACACAGCCCCGGTTGGGGCTTCGGTGGCGTCCGGGCGGGCGAGAAACGCGTCGTGGAGCCGGTCGTAGGTGTCGTCGAGCGCTTCGACGATGACTTTCGTGTCGCTGATGACGGGCATGAAGTTCGTGTCGCCGTTCCAGCGGGGCACGACGTGGGTGTGGAGGTGGTCGCCGATGCTGCCGCCGGCCGCGCCGCCGCCGAGATTCAGCCCGGTGTTGAACGCGTCGGGGCCGAGCGCGGCGTCCAGGGCGTCGAGGGTTGCCTGCTTGAGGCGGGCGTGGTCGAGCAGCGTGTCGGCGTCGAGGTCGCCGTAGTCGCCCGTGTGGACGTCCGGGATGACCATGCAGTGGCCGGGGTTGTACGGGTAGTTGTTCAGCATCACGGCGGCGTGGTCGGTGCGCGCGACGACGAGGTGCTGGCGGGCGTGCTCGCGGCCGGGGAACGCACAGAACACACAGTCAACGTCGTCGTCGGTCGTGTCGTCGCGTTCGACCCACTCGATGCGCCACGGCGCGAACACCTGTTCCATACGCGGCCCTGTGCGTGGCTGGGCAAGGAGTGTTTCGGTGCCGGTATCAACTATCTATCATGCTAACGATCCACACACATATACGTTCGGGAGGTGTAAGTACTCACACGGGACTCACCGATGGCGAGCAAAACACCGGGCTTCGAAGGGGTGACGGAGTACTGCGAGCGCTGCGGTCAGACCACGACCCACCAGGTTGCGGTTGAGCTCCGAACGGAGAACACGAACACCGAGAACGCCGCGTTCTCCCGGGAGCCGTACCGGGTCGCGACGTGCTGTGAGTGCGACGCCGAACACGCACAACGAATGAACAACGCCTGACGGCCCCGCCCGTCGCACGGCCCGGCTCCAGTGGCGGCTACGCAGTCACGACCTCGCAGCCGTCCTCCGTGACGATGAGCGTGTGCTCGTCCTGCCCGACGAGTTCCCCATCTGCCTCCTTCAGCACGGGGTACGACCGCACGATGTCCGCGCGTTCGAGGCGCGTCAGACTCATCTCCGCGCGCGCGCCGTCGAGCCAGCGGGCCGCGAACGGCAGCCCGTCGAACTGTTCGAGGTCGTCGAGCAACTGGCGCGCGCGCCGGTCCCGGACGGTCCCCGAGGACACCACCTCGTAGATCTCCGTCGCCGCACCCTCGGTGACCTTCCCCGTGCCGGTGGTGACGAACGGCTCGATGGCGACCACGTCGCCGACCGCGAGCTCGGCCCCGGAGTCGACCCCGCGGTTGGGGACCGTCGGCCCCGTGTGGGCGTCGAAGACGTCCATCCCGTGGCCCGTGAGGTTGACCACCGGGTTGTAGCCGTAGGCCTCGACGACGTCCTGGATCTCCGCGCCCAGCGCGCCCGTCTGGACGCCCGGCTCCACCATGTCGATGGCGGCCGCCAGCGACTCCTCGGCGGCCTCCACGAGCTCGGGAGTGCCCGAGAGGTCGACCGTGGTGGCGGCGTCCGCGATGTGCCCGTCGACGTGCACGCCGACGTCGAGGCACACCATGTCCTCGCCGAACTCGGTGTCGTCGTCCGCCCCCGGCGCGGCGTGGCTCGCCTCCTCGTTGACGCTGATGTTCACCGGGAACGCCGGCTCGCCGCCGAGCTCGCGGATGCGCTCCTCGGCGAACGACGCGACCTCCAGGTGGGTCGCCCCGACCGTAACGCGGTCGGCGGCCTCGGACAGCACCGTCGTGAGGATGTCGCCGGCCTCCACGTACTGCTCGTAGGCGTCCGAACCAACCGTCACGCTGTCTGTCATACCAGGAGGTTACCCCGAACGCGGCAAAGAGGTTGCGGGTTGGGCGTGTTACTCGCCGGCGGTGACCGCCGACACCACGTCGCCGGCGGTCATCGCCACGGCAAGCACCACCGCGAGCACGAACAGAACCAGGGTTGCGATCACGTTCAGCTTGGGCGCGGTGCCGTACGCCAACAGCGCGTACATCTCCGTGGTGAGCACGTCCGTAGTCCCGGACACGAAGTACGCGCGCACGAACTCCTCGAACGACCGCACCCACGCGAACAGGAACCCGGACGCGACCGCGGGCGCGATCGCCGGCAGCGTCACGTCCCGGAACGCCACGAGCGGCGAAGCACCCAGGTCGCGGGCGGCGTCCGCGAGCGTGTCGTCGACGGCCGCCAGCCGGGCGGACACCAACAGCACCACGAACGGCAGCCCGTAGACGGCGTGGGTCAGCACCGTCGGCACGAACCCGGGCGTGATCCCCGGCAGCGTGCGGATGGAGATGAGGACGCCGATGCCAAGCACCACGCCCGGCACCACCATCGGGAGCACGACCGCGACCCGGAACGCGTTCGAGAGTGGCACGTCGTACCGAACGAGCGCGACGCTTGCGGGCACGCCGACGGCCGTCGCCAGCACCGACGCCAGGGTTGCGATGGTGGCGCTGTTGGCGACGCTGCCCAACAGCGCGCCGTCCTGAAGCGTGGCCTGGTAGTGCGCGAGCGTGACGCCGGTGAACGGCAGGATCGTGGCGGCGTTCTCCGCGACGGACAGCGCGATGATGACGACCAGTGGCAGCCACAGCACCGCGAGCACGGCGACAGTCCACGCCGACAGCGCGTGCCCCAGGAGCCGACTGCGGGTCGACGGCGACGCCATCAGTGGTCACCTCCGGCCGACGCGTCGGTGTAGCGCGCGGCGACGCCGAACGCGGCGGCGATCAGCACGACCACCACCGTCGCGGCGGCGCTCGCGCTGGCGATGTTGAACGAGTCGATGCGCCCCGCGATGAGCTGCCCCACCAACAACACGGTGGAGCCGCTGAGGAACCGTGGCGCGACGAACGACCCGAACGCCGGCACGAACACGAACAGCGACCCGGCGACGACGTTGGGCAGCGTCAACGGCAAGAGCACGTCGCGGAACACCGCCCGCCGGGACGCCCCGAGGTCGCGGGCGGCCTCCAGCACGTCGAAGTCGACGGCCTCGATGCCCGCGTACAGCGTCAACAGCATGTACGGGAACTGGGCGTGGGCAAGCCCCACGACGATGGCCGGCACCCCGAACCCGAAGGCGTCGACGGGACCGACCCCCAGGACGGTGGCGATGTCGTTGAGGACGCCGCCGTCGCCGAACAGGAGATACCACGAGTAGACGCGGACCAGGTACATGGTGAAAAACGGCAACAGGACCAGGAAGAACACCACCCGCCGGCCGCGGTCGCGGCGCGCGAGCGCGTACGCCACCGGGTAGGCGGCCACCAGACAGACCACCGTGGTGGCGGCCGCGATGCCAACCGACAACAGCAGCGATGTGACGAACGGCGTCGACCAGAACGGCGTGGCGTCGACGAGCGCGGTGTAGTTGGCCGCGGTGGGGTGCCAGATGATCCGGGAGGCGTCGCTGACCCGCGCGAACGACACCGCGACCATGAACGACAGCGGCGCGAACAGGAGCGCGACCAGGAGGCCGCCGCTGGGTGCCAGCAGCGCCGCCAGGCGGGCACGGGGCGACCCGACGAGACGGCCGAGCACGGAGTCTGTGTCGCCCATCTCAGGCGGTCTTGACGCGCTCCCAGGCGGCCCGCCACGCGTCCTCGTTGGCGACGGCCTTCGACGGGATCATGTCCGCCAGGCGGGCCGGGTCGATCGCCCCGTAGAGCTCGGTGCGGCGCTCGGAGAGGTGGGCTGTGGTCTCCGGGTTGACGCTCGGCGCGTGCCCCTCACGGGCGAGCGTGGCCCCGGTCTCGGGGGCGATGTACTCGTTGACGACCTCCCACGCGAGGTCCGGGTGGTCGGTCTGCGTGGAGACCACGGCGGCCTCGAACCAGGAGAGCGCGCCCTCCGTGGGGGTCGCCATCTCGATCCAGTCGGTGCCGTCGGCGCGCATGTTCGTGACGTTCATGCGGCCGGTGTGGCCGACGTGGAAGTCGCCTTTCGTGATGCCTTTGACGAACGACGCGTCGCCCGCGATGTATCCCGAAAGCAGGGACTGCTTCTGGTCGATGAGGGCGTCCGTGACCGCGCCCAGCTGGGACTCGGAGAGGGTGATGCGGTCGCCGTCGAAGGCGTCCCGGAATCCGAGGTGGAGCGCCGCCGCGGACATGGCCTTGAAGTGGTTGTCGTAGAGCGCGACCGCGCTGCTGAGATCGACGCCGTCGATGCCGTCGAACAGCACGCTCCAGGAGGGGTCGTGGTCGGGGACGGCCCGCGAGTCGTAGCCGTAGCCGTAATACCCGAACCGGATCGGCACGCCGTACGGCGTGCCGTCGACGGCGAGTTGGGTGTCCATCGCGTTCTTGAAGAAGTCGTAGATCGCGGGGTAGCTGTCGAGGTCCGAAACCGGAACCGGGGCCGCGAGCCCGGCCGCCGCGAACTTCGGGACGTAGTTGTTGTTGGGGATGGCGATGTCGAACTGCTGGTCTTTCCCGGCCTGCCAGCCGGCGAACATCTTCTCCGAGGAGATCGACTTCGTGACGTTCACCGTGGCGTCAACGGCGTCCTCGACGGCGGCGGCCACGTCGTCGCGGGCGTAATGTTCCCAGGTGAGGACGTTGATCGTTGGGGTGCCCGTGGTGCCGCCGAGACAGCCGGCAAGTGCGGTGGCGCTGGCCGCAGCGCCGGTGGCGGCGAGAAACGACCGCCGGCCCACGGTCGAGTGGGGGTGGCCGGCGTCGCTGGTGGTGTCCGCAGGAGCGTCCGCGTCAGAAGCGTCAGGCTGGCGTGGAGACATGCGACTGTTCGACGGAAGTCGTGGTCGACTGAAAAACCGCGCGATACCCGCAGGTACCGCGGGAAGGCGGGGCCGCGAGTGGAACCGGCAATATCGACGGGATGCGTCGGCCCGATACCCCGGCCTGAGCTATGCCGGAGTAATGACTGCACGAGCGGGGGCCGAGACACCCCCATCTGGGGGCGGGCACGACGACGGGGAGGCGGCCGCGCTGGTGCGGCTGGACGGCGTCCGAAAGACGTACCGTGACACCACGGCGGTCGCGGATCTGACGCTGACGCTGCGCCGGAACGAGCTGTTCACGCTGGTGGGGCCGTCGGGCTGTGGGAAGACCACCACGCTCCGGCTGATCAGCGGCTTCGAGTCGCCGACCGAGGGCACCATCCGGATCAACGGCGAGCCCGCGACCGGCGTGCCCCCGGAGCGGCGCGACACCAACCTCGTGTTCCAACAGCACGCCCTGTTCCCGCACATGAGCGTCGCCGAGAACGTGGGGTACGGCCTGGAGAAAGACCCCGACGTGGAGGCCGACGAGGTGGCGCGCCGCGTCGAGTCGGCGCTGGACCTGGTGAACCTCACGGAGTCCGGGGAGCGATCGCCGGGCGCGCTGTCCGGTGGCCAACAGCAGCGCGTGGCGCTGGCGCGCGCGCTCGTCAACGAGCCGGCGGTGTTGCTGCTGGACGAGCCGCTGTCGAGTCTCGACCGCACGCTCCGCAAGCAGATGCAGGCGGAGCTTCGGCGGCTGAGCGACGCCGTCGAGGGGTCGTTCTGTTACGTGACACACGACCAGGAGCTCGCGATGGCGGTCTCCGACCGCATCGGCGTGATGCGGGACGGCGAACTCGTGCAGGTCGGCACCCCGGCAGCCGTCTACCGGAACCCGGCGTCCCCGTTCGTCGCGTCGTTCATCGGTGACACGACGCTCGTCGACGGCACCGTCGAGCCAGCGGCCGGGGGCGCGCCGGCGCTCACGGTCGGCGACTGGGTGACCGTTCCCGTGGCGACGGACGCGACGGGCGCGGTCACCGCCTCGATCCGCCCGGAGATGGTCGCCCGCACCGACGACGCTGCCGCCGACCACGCCTTCGAGGCCGTCGTCCGCGAACGAACCTTCCAGGGGGAGGCGGTCCGGTACCGGCTCGCACCCGTCGGTGCCGCCGAGGGCGTGACGCTGGCGGCGTCGATCCGCGACACGGACGCTCCGCTGTCGGCGGGCGAACGCGTCACCGCCGCGATCACCGGCGATCCCGTGGTGTTCGACGCCTGACGCGAGTCAGTGCCGTGCGGTCTGCATCGCGGCGGCGTTGTGTGCTGTGCCGCACCCGCCGTCGCGGTCCACGACAATGACGCCGGCTGACGCCCCCGTGAGTTCGCTGAACTCCTCGATGGCGCGGTCGGCGGCCGCCTGCGCCCCCAGCCCGGCTTCGAGGTGCCGGACCGCGCGCCGCGAGAGCGTGGTTTTCGCGATGGCCTCGCCAGCGCCGGTGGCCGACGCCGCGCCCGCCGGGGCGGCGTAGAACCCGGCCCCGATCTGGGGCACGTCGCCGACGCGCCCGGCGAGCGCGAGCCACCGGCCGCCCGTCGAGGTCGCGGTTGCGAACCGGTCGCCGTCGGACGCCACCGCGCCCACGGTGTCGTGGTCGCCGGGCGGCGACTCGCGGCCGCCGGGGTCAGTGCGTCCGAACCGCTCCCGCACCCAGTCGCGGTGGTCGGTGGGTGACCCGTCGGGATGGGAGTCGAGGTCGTCCCAGCGGGCACGGGTGTCGGCGGTCCAGAGATCCGACTCGACAGGGATGCCGGTGTCGGCGGCGAAGTCGACGGCGTGCACGCCGCTCAACAGCACGTGAGGGGTGTCCGCCATGACCGCGCGGGCGACGGCGACCGCGGCCTCGACGCCGGGCATCGAGGCGGCTGCGCCGGCCGCGCGGTCGCTGGTCATCATGCCCGCGTCGGTGCGGATCACGCCATCCGATTGGGGTGTCGCCCCGGTGCCCGCGTTGAACGCGGGGTCGCGCTCCAGGACGCGAACGGCCGCCGTGACTGCGTCGACGGGCGTTGCGTGCGATGCGCCGGTGTCGGCTGCCGTCTCCAGGGTGTCTTGGCGGGGTGCGGGCGCGTCGGGGGGAGCCCCGGCACCGCCGTGAACGAGCACGCGCATGCGCTCCCGTACCGCCGCCAGCGGGGAGTGCGTTGGGGGTGGCGGCGACGGCGCAAACAGTAGTCCTTTTAGGCGTCTCGCGTGAGGTGTAAACGACAATGAGCTACGACAAGATCGAAGTCCCCGAGGGCGGGGCGAAAGTCAGCTACGACGAGGCCGCCGACGAACTCGACGTCCCCGACACCCCGATCATCCCCATCATTCACGGGGACGGCATCGGCAAGGACGTCGGTCCCATCGCCCAGGACGTGCTGAGCGCGGCCGCCGAGGCCACCGGCCACGACATCGAGTGGATGGAAGTGTACGCCGGCGAGTCCGCCCGAGAGATGTACGACGAGAACCTCCCCGAGGAGACCGTCGAGGCCATCCGCGAGCACCGCGTCGCGATCAAGGGCCCGCTCACGACGCCGGTCGGTGCCGGTTTCCGAAGCCTCAACGTGGCGCTGCGCCAGACGCTTGACCTCTACGCGAACGTGCGGCCGACCTACTACCTGGACGGCGTCCCGTCACCCATGAAGGCCCCCGAGGAGATGGACATGGTGACCTTCCGGGAGAACACCGAGGACGTCTACGCGGGCATCGAGTGGGAGGCCGGCACCGACGAGGCGGAGCAGGTGCGTTCGTTCGTCGAGGACGAGATGGACTTCGACGACGTGATGCACGACGGCGACATCGGGATCGGCCTCAAGCCCATCTCCGAGAAGGGCTCCAAGCGCCTGGTACGGGAGGCAATCGACTACGCCATCGAGAACGACCGTGACACGGTCACGCTCGTTCACAAGGGCAACATCATGAAGTTCACCGAGGGGCAGTTCGGTGACTGGGGGATGGAGGTCGCCGAGGAGGAGTACCCCGACGACGAGGTGTTCGCCGCGCCCGATTCGCTGTGGGAGGAACAGGACGAGGTCGACATCCCGGAGGACGCCGTCATGGTCGAGGAGCGCCTCGCGGACGCCATGCTGCAGTGGATGCAGCTGCGCACCGACGAGTTCGACGTGCTCGCGATGCCGAACCTCAACGGCGACTACCTCAGCGACGCCGCGGGCGCGCAGATCGGCGGCCTCGGCATCGCGCCGGGCGCGAACTTCGGGGCGGGGCGGTGTCTCGCGGAGCCGGTCCACGGGTCCGCGCCGAAGCGCGCCGGCCAGGACAAGGCGAACCCGACCGCGCTCATCCTCTCGGGCCGCCTGCTGTTCGAGTACATCGGCTGGGACGACGCCAGCACGCTCGTGCGCGACGCCGTCGAGGACACCATCGAGTCGGGCACGGTCACCTACGACCTCGCGCGCCAGCGCGACGACGCCGAGGAAGTGTCCAGCACGACGTACGCCGAGGCCGTCATCGACCGCATCGAGGACCTCGCGTAACGCCGCCAGCGCCGAGCACCGACCACCGCGGGCCGGTTTTTTGAGCCGTCGTGTTTATCCTGGCCGACGCCCCATGATCGGGTGATGTCGTACGCTGTCGTCGGGTGTTCGGACTGCAACGCGCTGTGGGTGGTCGCGGGCCGCCCGGAGACCACCAGCTGTCCGCGCTGCGAGACGCGCCACCAGTTCGGGACGCTCAAACAGTTCGTCACCACCGACGACGAGGACCACGCCCGTGAGGTGCGGGCGTCGATCCTCGCGAACAAGGCGGGCTACGGGGAGGCGTTCGCTGACATGGACGGGTTCACGGCGCTCGGCGCGGACGCCATGGCGGCGGGCATCGACGACGACGACTACCTCGACGCGGCCGGCGTCGACGCGGCCGAGGCGGCGGCCGCCGGGGAGCGCGCCGAGGGCACCCGGCGCAGCCGCTCGCGACAGGACACCGTCAGGGCGGCGCTGCGGGAGTTGGACGAGCCGACGGAGCGCGAGGTGGCGGCGTTCGCCGCCGAGCACGGCGTCGGCAGCGAGTACGTCGCGGACGCGCTGGCGAAGTTGACGCGGGCGGGCGAGGTCGTCGACGCCGGGGACGGCTACCGGCTGCTGTGAGCGCGCCTAGCGCCCCAGGTCGGCGTGGGCCGCCGAGAGGCGGCGAGAGGCCAGCGCCGCCAGGAGGTTGATCTCGCCGGCGAGCGCGCCCACTGCGATGATCTCCGCGAGCGCGTCGGCGTTCGCGCCCGCGGGGTCGCCGCCGCCGCGGACGCCGAGCACGTCCAGTGCCTCGCGTTGGGTCGGGAGTGTGGTGCCGCCGCCGACGGTGCCGACTTCGAGGCTCGCCAGGTTCACCGACGCGTAGAGGGCGTCGTCGCGGGCTTCGACGGTCGTGATGGCGTTTGCGCCCTCGACGACCTGGGCGGCGTCCTGGCCGGTCGCGAGGAAGACGGCGGCGACGACGTTCGCGGCGTGGGCGTTGAACCCGAGGCTGCCGGCTTTCGCGGAGCCGATGAGGTTCTTGCGCGTGTTGGCCTCCTCGATGGCGGCCGGCGTCGTGTCGAAGCGCTCCTCGACCACGTCCTGGGGGATGGTCACGTCGGCCGTGACCGTGCGGCCCCGGCCCTCGACGGCGTTGATGGCGGCCGGTTTCTTGTCCGTGCAGAGGTTGCCCGACACCGCGACGAGCTCCGCGGGGGTTTCGTCCTCCACGAGCTCGCTTGCGGCCTCGGTGGCGATGGTGGCCATGTTCATCCCCATGGCGTCTTTGGTGTCGTACCGGAACCGGAGGTAGACGTTGTCCCCGACGACGTACGGCGTCACGTCGGTGAGTTCGCCGTGGCTGGTCGTCGATTCGGCGGCCGCCGCCAGGGCGTCGGTGTTGTCGTCGGCCCACTGGGCGACCTCCGCGCCCTCGGTCACGTCCGCGACGCGGAACACCGGGGCGCGCGTCATCCCGGTTTTGGTGACGCGGGCGTTCGCGCCGCCGGCCGCGGTGATCGCCGAGCAGCCGCGGTTCACGGACGCGACCAGCGCGCCCTCTGTGGTGGCCATCGGGAGGTAGTACTCGCCGTCGGCGGCGCCGCCGCTGAGGGCGACCGGGCCGGCGACGCCGAGCGGGAGTTGCGCGCCGCCGGTGAGGTTCTCGACGGCGGTGTCGGCCGCCTGATCGGCGTCGAAGGCGAACGCGCCGAGCGCGTCGGTGTCGGCGTCGGTTTCGCGTTCGAGGACCGCGCGGCGTGCCGCCGCGGCGGTGTCGGCGTCGGTCTCGTCGTCGAGTTCGTACAGCCGGAGGTCCCCGGCCTGTACGCGGTCGGCGAGGTCGCTGGCATCGTCGGGCATGCCCGGGAGTCGGCGGCCCGCCGCCCTGAAGGTTGTCCTTCGACACCGGGCACCGAACAGTGGGTTATATGAGTTGGTGATCGGCTAGCCCGGGTATGACAGTGACGGCGATGCTTTCGGTCGCCCCGGTGGACAGCCCCGGCGTCGATTTCGACGCGCAGATCGCCAGCGCGGTCGACGCGCTGGAGGAGTTCGACGTGCGGTACCGAACACACCCGATGGAGACGACCATCGAGGCCGACGACATGGCGGAGTTGATGGCGGCCGTGACCGCCGCCCACCAGGCGGTCGACGCGCCCCGCGTGGGCACCACGCTGAAGATCGATCACTACCGCGAGGAGGACCTCGCCGTCGAGGAGAAAGTCGACCGCGTCGAGGATCGTCTCGGACGGACGGCCGCGAGCGACCGATGACCTCCCGGCGACGGTTCGTGGCGGCGGTCGGCAGCGCGACGGCCGCCAGCCTGGGGCTCGCCGGATGCGTGGGCGACCGGGAGACGACAACCGCGACAGAAGGGACGACAACCACGACAGGCGGAACGACCGCGACCCAGCAGGGGACGCCCCCACGGCTCAGAATGGGCGCGAGCGAGACGTACGTCAACGCCGTGTCGACGAGCGCCGGCAACTGGGTGAAAGACGCCGTGCAGTCGGAGTACACCGTCGATTTCGACTGGGTGGTGGCCGAGAACGGCGTCACGGAGTTCATGCGCCGCGCGCAGCAGGGCGTGGACCTGGGGGCTGACGGCTACGTGGGCGTGACGGCGGCGGATCTGGCGCGCGCCGACCGCGAGCTCTCGGCGCCGCTGTTCGCGGCCTTCGACACCGACGCCGTCGACAACACCGACAACGTCCACGACCGGTTCTGGATCGACGGGACGGACCGCATGCTCCCCACGGGGGCGTCGTACGTCACGATCATCTACGACGAGACCGTGGTGGACGCCCCGGAGACGCTGGCGGCGCTCACCACCGACGAATACAGCGACGGCATCCTGGTTCCGAACCCCCAGAACACCGCGACAGGGCTGGCGTTCGTGCTGTGGACCGTGGACGCGTTCGGCGAAGACGGGTTCCTGGAGTACTGGCGGCGACTCGCCGACAACGGCCTCCAGACGGCGGGGTCGTGGAACGCCACGTACAGTGCGTACTCGGGCGGGGAAGCGCCGATGGTGATGTCGTACAGCACCGATCAGGTGTACGCCAGCCAGGATCCGGACGTGGACATGGCGCGCCACCAGGTGGCGTTCCCGGGCGACAGCGCCTACACGTACGTCTCGGGCACGACGAAGTTCGAGAGTGCAACGAACCCGGCGCTCGTGGACACGTTCGCGTCGTTCATGCTGTCGGGGGACACCCAGCGCACCGTCGCCGAGAAGAACGTCGGCGTTCCAACCGTGACGAACGCCAGCCTCCCCGCGGAGCTCCGGGAGTACGTCCACGTTCCGGAGACGCCGATCAGCCACTCCGCCGAGACGCTGCGTCAGCACGCCGACGAGTGGCGGGCGGCGGTCACCCGCCAGATCGCCAGCCAGTAGGCGCAGCCGGTTCCCGAACGCCTAAGCCGGCTGCGGTGTGGCGTACACGTATGACAGCGGCCGCAGACCTGGTTCTCTACAACGGCGACGTGCACGTGCTCACCGACACCGCGACGCCCGCGGACCCGGCGCATTCGGCGGTCGCCATCCGGGACGGCCGCATCGTGGGGCTGTCCAACGATTACGACGCGGCGTTCCGTGCGGACACGGGCACCCGAGAGGTGGATCTCGGCGGCCGGGTGGTTGTGCCGGGGTTCGTGGACGCACACACGCATCTGGCGGTGCTCGGGAAGCACGGCGTCCACGCGGACCTCCGGGGGGCCGACAGCCCGGCGGCGGCGACAGCACGGCTGGCCGAGCGCGCCCGCGAGACCGACGCCGGCTGGGTGCTCGGGTTCGGGTACGACGACAGCCAGTGGAGCGCGGCGCTCTCGACGGCGGATCTGGACGCCGTCAGCGAGGCGCGGCCGGTGGCGGCGATCCGGGAGGACATGCACACCGCGACCGTGAACGGCGTCGCGCTGGCCGAGCACGGCGACGAGATGCCGGCCGCGGACGTGGGCGAGGACGGCCGCATCGTCGAGGACGCCGTGGAGGCCGTCTACGACGCCACCGATCCGGATCTGGCGGGGACGAGACCGCTGATCGAGGCCGCACAGCGGGAGGCCAACGAGAGGGGGGTGACCGCTGTCCACGAGATGGTGCGGGACTCGCATGCGCCCCGGGTGTACCGCGAGCTGGACGCGGCTGGCGAGCTCTCCGTGCGGGTGCGGCTGAACTACTGGGCGGACCACCTCGACGCCGTCCTGGAGACGGGGCTGGTGACGAACCACGGCGGGGGGATGGTCACCGTCGGCGGCATCAAGACGTACACGGACGGCAGCCTCGGCGGGCGGACGGCGAAGCTGTCCGAGCCGTACGCCGACGCGCCCGGCGAGACCGGACAGTGGGTCGTCGATCCGTCGGCGCTGGCGGCCCTCGTCGAGCGCGCCGACGACGCGGGGTTGCAGGTGATCGCGCACGCCATCGGTGACGCCGCGGTCGACGCGGTGCTCGACGCCTACGAGGACGCGGGCGAGCGCCGCCACCGCATCGAGCACGCCGAGCTCGCGTCCGACGACGCCATCGAGCGGATGGCCGACCTCGGCGTGGTGGCGTCGGTGCAGCCGAACTTCCTGAAGTGGGCGGGCAGCGACGGGCTCTACGCGGACCGCCTGGGCACCGCGCGCCGGGAAGCCAGCAACCGATTCGCCGACATGCTCGACGCGGGCGTGGACGTGGCGTTCGGCAGCGACTGTATGCCGCTGGCCCCGCTCGTGGGCGTTCATCACGCGGTGACCGCGCCCGCCGACGCCCAGCGGCTGTCGGTCACGGCGGCGCTGCGGGCGTACACCAGCGGTGGCGCGCGCGCCGGCTGCCGGGAGGACGAGCAGGGCGTGATTCGGGAGGGCGCGCTCGCCGACCTCACGGTGCTTGACGCGTCGCCGTGGGAGCACGCCGACGCGATCGCCGACGAGGTCGGCGTGTCGATGACCGTCGTGGACGGAGCGGTGGTGTACGACGGTCGGTGAGGCGGGTGTCGGGCCGGCGTGTTGACTACGGTGAGTCTCCCAGTGGCAGTATTGAAGAACTAATCTTTTCATTGTGGAGTTCTGAAGTGGTTATTACACTGGTGAACTGAACGTGGCACAAATGGACACGTCGTCGTTCGAGACCGACCTGAGTCTCTTCAAATACGACGACCTCGAAGCACTTCCCGATGAGTACCGTGAGTTGACACCAACAGCGCGCACCGAGCGCATCGAGGCGGCGCGCGCCGAACTCGGCGACGACGTCGTGGTGTTGGGCCACAACTATCAGCGCCGCGAGATCGTCGAGCACGCCGACTTCGTCGGCGACTCCTACCAGCTCTCGAAGGAGGCCGCCAACGCCGACGCCGACTACGTCATCTTCGGCGGCGTGACGTTCATGGCCGAGAGCGCGGACATCATCACCGACGACAGCCAGTCGGTGATCCTGCCGTCGATGGAGGCCTCCTGCCCGAT
Organism: Halobacterium sp. BOL4-2; assembly: GCF_016917835.2. GTDB lineage: Archaea > Halobacteriota > Halobacteria > Halobacteriales > Halobacteriaceae > Halobacterium > Halobacterium salinarum. Next base: position 1,373,414 of record NZ_CP070332.2, read on the forward strand.
GGCGGGGATGGCCGAAGCCCTCCAGGTGGACGCCGCGTGGGCGGACATCACCGCCGCCGCCCCCGACGAGACCATCATCCCGATCACGTACATGAACAGCTACGCCGACCTGAAGGCGTTCTGTGCCGAACAGGGCGGGCTGGTCTGTACGTCCTCGAACGCGCACCGCGCCTTCGAATGGGCGTTCGAGCGCGGCGACAAGGTGTTGTTCCTGCCCGACAAGCACCTCGGCGAGAACACCGCCCACCGCCTCGGCATGGCGGACGCGACCGTCGAGTGGGACCCCTGGGCCGCCGAGGGGAAGACCGCCGAGGAAGTCGCCGACGCCGACATCGTCCTCTGGGACGGCTACTGCCAGGTCCACGAGCGGTTCACGCCCGAGCACGTCGCCGAGGTCCGGGCGGACCACGAGGACGCCAACGTGGTCGTCCACCCCGAATGCCGCCGGGAGGTCGTCGAAGCGGCCGACGTCGTGGGGTCGACCGCAACGATCACCGAGACCGTCGCGGACGCCGACCCGGGGGAGACGTGGGCCATCGGCACCGAGATCCACCTGGCCAACCACCTCCAGCGCTGGCACCCCGAGGTGAACGTCGTCCCGCTGTGCGGGGACGCCTGCATGGACTGCAACGCGATGCGCCAGATCGACCCGAACTACCTCGCGTGGGTCCTCGAAGAACTCGTCGAAGGCCGCGAGCGCAACGTCATCGAGGTTGACAGCGAGGAAGCGGAGTTGGCACAGGTGGGCCTCGACCGCATGCTCGAACTCTGACGATGACCGACGCCACCACCACCGACGTACTCGTACTTGGATCGGGCATCGCGGGGTGTGGGGCCGCGCTGGCCGCCGCCCGCGAGGGCGCGAGCGTGCTCGTCGCGACGAAGGCCCAACAGCCCGCTGACGCCAGCACCGACTGGGCACAGGGCGGCATCGCCACCACCCGTGACGACCCCGAGTCGCTGAAACGGGACATCCTGGCGGCCGGCGACGGGGAGGCCGACCCCGAGGCCGTGGACGCACTCGTGGGCGACGCCGCCGCGGCCGTCGAGGACGTGCTCGTGGACACGCTGGGCGTGCCCTTCGATGGCGAGGAGGGGTTCGACTACGCCCGGGAGGCCGCCCACTCGGCGGCGCGCATCCTGCACGTGGACGCCGCCACGGGCCACCACATCCTGGGGCCGTTCCTCCGACACCTCGACGCCCACGAGAACATCGACATGCTGGAGGACGCCGCCGCCCTCGATCTGATCACCGACGAGGGGGCGGTGACCGGCGCGCTGCTCGACCGCAGCCCCCGAACGGGCGACCGCGCCGAGACTGGGGTGCCGGTGTTCGCCGGATCGACGGTGCTCGCGACGGGCGGCATCGGCGACCTCTATCGGCGCTCGACGAACCCGCGCGGATCGACGGGCGACGGCGTCGCGATGGCCGCGCTGGCCGGGGCCGACATCACCGACGCCGAGTACGTCCAGTTCCATCCGACCGCCTACGACGACGCCGACCCGTTCCTGGTCTCGGAGGCGGTGCGGGGCGAGGGCGCGCTCCTGCGGAACGCCGACGGCGAGCGGTTCATGCCGGACTACCACGAGGACGCCGAGCTCGCGCCCCGCGACGTGGTCGCGCGTGCCGTGGCAGCCGAACGGGACGCCACGGGCGAGGTCAGGCTGGACGTCTCCCCGCTCGCGTTCGCCGAGGAGTTCCCCGGGCTGGCGGAGTCCTGCGCGGACCGCGGCGTCGACTGGGAGACCGGCATCCCGGTTGCGCCCTGCGAGCACTTCCTCTGTGGCGGCGTGGCCGTCGACACGGTGGGGCGGACGAGCCTCGACCGGCTGTTCGCGGTCGGCGAGTGCGCCCGCACGGGCGTCCACGGCGCGAACCGGCTGGCGTCCACGAGCCTGCTTGAAGGGCTCGTTTGGGGGCTGCGCGCCGGCGAGACGGCGGCCGGTGACGGTCGCGCGCCGGCACCGAGCGAGCCGCCCGAGCTGCGGGACCGCGACCCCGACCTTCCCGACGGGTTCGCCGCCGAGAAGTTCCGGCGGCTGCGCCGCGTGATGGACGAACACGTCGGCCTCCGGCGCACCGGCGCGGACCTCCAGCGCGCGCAGGGCGTGCTCCGCCGGCTCAAAGGCGAGGTCGATTCGTACGCCCGCACGCGGACGAGTCGTGACCTCTACCAGCTCCGGAACGCCGCCGTCGTCGGGCTGCTGATCGCGCGGGCCGCCGGTGAGAACCCGGAGAGCGCCGGCTGCCACCACCGCAGCGACGAGGCTGCCGCCGAGGAGGCCCCCGATGCCGGTCACTGACGCCGACGTGGAGCGGTGGCTGCGCGAGGATCTCGGCCACCACGACGTGACCAACGACGTGCCCGGCGAAACCACGGGCCGACTGGTCGCCAAGCAGGCCGGCGTCGCCGCCGGCCTCGACGCCGCCGTGCGGGTCTTCGAGTATCTCGGCTGCGAGGCCGACGCCCCCGCGGCGGCCGGCGACCGGATCGACGCCGGCGACACCGTGCTCCGGGTTTCGGGGGCCGCACAGAGCGTGCTCCGGGCCGAGCGCGTCGCCGTGAACGTCGCCGGCCACGCGTCCGGCGTCGCGACGAAGACCCGGCGCGCGGTCGCCGCCGCCCGCGAGGCGAGCGACGACGTGGCGATCGCGGGCACCCGGAAAACCACCCCCGGGCTGCGGGGCGTCGAGAAGCGCGCGGTGGTCGCGGGCGGCGGCGACACCCACCGCCTGGACCTCTCGCACATGGTGATGGTGAAGGACAACCACGTCGCCGAGCTCGGCCTCGAAGGAGCCATCGAGCGGTTCCGGGGAGCGAAGAGCTTCGCGACGAAACTCGACGTGGAGGTCGAGACCCCCGAGGACGCGCCCCGGGCCGCCGACGCCGGCGCGGACATCGTCCTGCTGGACAACATGACGCCGGCGGAGACCGAGCGCGCCGTCGACCTGCTCGACGGCGCGGCGCTCGCGGAGGCCAGCGGCGGCATCACCGTCGACGACGTGCCCGCGTACGCGGCCACGGGGGTCGATGTCATCTCGATGGGGGCGCTGACCCACTCCGCGCCCACCCTCGATCTCTCCTTCCGGACGTAGTCAGCGGAGCGCGGACAGCGTCTCGGCGCGCTCCCACGCCCGCTCGAAGCGGTCCTGCAGCCGCGCCAGCAGGGCGTCGTCGCGGAGTTCCACCGCGCCGAGGCGCTCGCCCTCGTCGAGAGGGTGGGGCACGTGGAGGTAGACGCGGTCGTCGTCCACGAGATCGAAGGTCGCAGCGAGGGCCGTGGTGACGCGCAGCGACACGGCCTCGCGGTCGAGGTACGCGTCGCGGACCGCCGCCGGAACCGTGTCGAGGACCGGCGCAGCCACGAGCACGCGCACCGACTGCTCGGTTGGCAGCGTCTCGTCGAACGCCGCGATCTCGGCGTCGTAGCGGTCCCAGGGCGCGCCGAGGTAAGGGCGACTCATGGCCGACCGGACCTCGTCGCTGGCGTCTTCGAACACCTGGCGGGTGAGCGAGACGGCCGTCTCGCCGCCGAGTGGGGCGGTCCAGAAGCGGCTCTCGGTCGGCGGGACGGCCGCGAGTTCGTCGCCGAGGGCGGCCGCGAGGCGTTCGTAGCGGTCGGTCTGCTCGGCGAGTTCCCGCTTGCGCTCCGCCAGCAGCCGGTCGGCCGCCGTCTCGGGGTCAACCGCACAGTACCGTGTCGGCTCCCCCGGCCGCGTCTCGACGAGGTCGCGCGCCGCGAGGCCGTTCAGCACGTCGTAGACGCGTCCCATGGGGACGCCGCTGGCGTCCGAGACGGCGCGCGCCGTCGACGGGCCGCGCGCCAGCAGGGCGCGGTAGCACTGCTCTTCGTATCCCGAGAGCCCGAGTTCGGCGAGCCGCGACATACCGGGCTGCGGGCGGCCGGGCCGCAAGTAGCTGCCGGAAACGCGCTACAAGTGGCACCACGTTCGGAAACGCACTTTCCCCGGCCGAACGACACAGCAGTCATGCATCCATACGCGTATCTGGCGGCGGCGATCGCCGCGGAGGTGGCCGGCACGACCGCGCTGAAACTGTCCGAGGGGTTCTCGAACCCCGCGCCGAGCGTCGTCGTGCTCGTGGGCTACGTGAGTTCGTTTTACTTCCTCGGCCTCGTCCTGGAGGAACTCCCGGTCGGGGTGGTGTACGGGACGTGGGCGGCCGTCGGCATCGTCGCGACGGCGCTCGTCGGCGTGGTCGTGTTCGAGGAGTCGGTCGACGTGGCCGGTGTCGTCGGGCTTGCGCTCATTGTCGCGGGCGTCGTCGTGTTGAACGTCGCCTCGGACGCCTACACGCCGGCGCACTGAGGTCACTCCAGCAGCGACGCCCCCGTCATCACGGTCGGCCGGTCGATGCCGAGCACGTCCAGCAGCGTCGGCGCGATGTCCCGGAGCGCGCCGCCGTCGCGGACGGCCGCGGTGTCGCCGGACGCGGGCGGAAGCGAGACGAACGGCACGGGGTTGAACGTGTGGGCGGTGTGTGGGTCGGCGGGCGTCCCCAGGTCGTCGGCGTTGCCGTGATCGGCCGTGAGGAAGGCGTGTGCGCCGGCGTCGTTGAGCGCGGGCACGAGGCGGCCGAGTTCCCGGTCGACGGCTTCGACGGCCTCGATGGCGGCGTCGAAGTCGCCGGTGTGCCCGACCATGTCGGGGTTGGCGTAGTTCAACACGAGCACGTCCGGGTCGTCGCCGGCCAGCGCGTCCAGCACGGTGTCGGTGACCGCGGGCGCGCTCATCGCGGGCTGCTCGTCGTAGGTCGGCACGTCCGGGCTGTCCACGATCGTCCGCGTTTCGCCGTCGAACGCGACCTCGCGGCCGCCGTTGAGGAAATACGTCACGTGGGCGTACTTCTCCGACTCCGCGACCCGGAGTTGGGTGTGGTCGTGGGCTGCGAGCACCGCCCCGAGCGTGTCCGTGGGCTCCGCGGCGGGGAACGCCACCGGGCAGTCGAACGTCTCGTCGTACTCGGTCATCGTCACCACCGGCACGGCCGGCGGGTTCGTCTCGATGCCGTCGGCGTCCCAGTCGGCGGGGTGGATGTCCGCGAGCAGCCGGGTGAGCTGGCGGGCGCGGTCCGCCCGGAAGTTCGCGAACACCACGGCGTCGCCGTCGCTGAGCGCGGCGCCGCCCTCGATGGTCGTGGGTTCGACGAACTCGTCGGTGTCGCCGCGCTCGTAGGAGTCAGTGACGGCGTCGACCGCGGCAGCGGCGTGATGGGCGACCCCGCCGGACCGCGTGATGGCGTCGTACGCGCGCTTCGTGCGCGCCCAGTTCTGATCGCGGTCCATCGCGTAGTACCGCCCGGAGACGGACGCCACGTCGCCGGTGCCGTGCTCGTCGGCGACGGCTTCGAGGTCGGCGAGGTAGTCCTCGCCGCCGGTCGGCGAGGTGTCCCGGCCGTCGGTGAACGCGTGCACGGCCGCCTCGACGCCGCGTCCGGCGGCGCACTCCACGAGCGCGTGGATGTGCTGTTGGTCGGCGTGGACGCCGCCGTCCGAGACCAGGCCCATGACGTGCAGCGTGCCGCCGGTGTCGGCGACGTGGTCGAGTGCGCCGGAGATGGCGTCGTTCCCGCAGAGGTCGCCCGCGGCGATGGCGTCCTCGATGCGCGTGTACGCCTGCTTCACGACGCGGCCCGCGCCGATGGTGAGGTGGCCGACCTCGCTGTTGCCCATCTGGCCGTCGGGCAACCCCACGTCCCGGCCGGACGTGGTCAGCGTCCCGAACGCGCCTCGTTCGGCGTACTCGTCGAAATTAGGGGTGTCGGCGGCCCGGACTGCGTCGCGTCTGTCGTGATCGCCGAGGCCCCAGCCGTCCAGAATCACAAGCGCGGCCTGCATGTACGGGGCTGTGGCAGCCGGGAGTATGTAGGTGTCGTGTCGCTGCCCGCCGCGAGCGTGGCCGCCCAGTCGACGCGGCTTCGGAACGGCGTTCGGGACGAGCGCGTCCAGCGGGCGTTACGCGTCGTCAGCGGGGCGCTCGTCGTTGTCGAACTCGGCGCCACACTCGCCACACACCATGTGGTCGGTGGGGGCGGTGCGCTGGGGGGCGACGACGCCGCAGTCCGGGCAAACGCTGTAGGGGCGTTCGTCTGCGGGGGCGCCGGGGTCGACGTCGACGTGAATCCAGGCGTCGGGGTTGGTCTCGTCGTAGAGTTCGACGCCGCTGTCGGTGCGCCGCCAGTTCACCGAGTTCGCGCGGTGTTGCTGCATCCACGCTTGGCTACCCTCCCGACGAAGTTAAGAATTCTGACAAAAGTTGCTTCGGTCGCGAGTAAACGACAGAGCGCGCCGCAGTCGTGCTCGATCCCCCGTCGTGTCACGTCGTCTCGTTCACGTGCCGAATCGCGGCTTCGTTCACGTGAAACAGCGACTCCAGCGGAACACCGTCGGCGCTTCGTTCAGGTGTCCCCGAAGGGTACGAACGCTTAGCTTTCACGGGGAGACCTGATTCGGGGACGGCCCATGGTTGTACACCCAGACGCAGTTCTCGATGGTTTTGCGAGGCTGAGCGGGATTTGTACCACCACACTCAGGCGTTTATTGGTTGGCGTCATCAATGTCGCACAGTGCAGCCGGGCCTGACCACCGGTGTATTAGGAGGTCCGCCCCCGAGCAGTGAGCATGACCCTCGACCCCGTCCACTTCGACGGCATCGCGGACCTCGCCGCGCACATCACACACGAGGTGGACGCCGAGGAACACCGCGACCTCGCCGACGAGACGTGGCGCGAGTTCCTCGACCCCCTCTACGGCGACGACGGCCCCGTCCTCGAACCCGTCGACGACCTCGCGAAACGCGCCGCCCCGATCGAGGAGCTCGCACTCCAGCCCGACGCCTTCGACACCGCCCACGGCCTCGACTCCGGCACGATCAACCCTCGGACGTTCACCAACGGCCTCGTTCTCGACCTCGCGCAGGCCGCGATGAGCGCGACCCCCTCGGAGCTGGACTGCCACCGCGCCCGCACCACCATCACCAGCGTCCACTCCAACGACGCCAGCGTCGACACGAGCACCGACTGGCAGACACACGACGAGGGCTACTGGCGGGGCCGCATCGTCCACACCACCCCGCTGGCCCGCGACCAGGAGCGCGTCGTCCACGGCCTGGCGCTCTACCTCGCGGAGAGCCATCACGCTCGCGAACACGCCCATCGCGTCGAGGACCTGCTGTTGCTCGACGGCCCCGTCTATCCCAAACAGCTCGTGAACTGGGCCGACCGCCACGCCAGCCTCGCGGACCTCGTCACGCAGAACGAGCTCGTCGGCGAAGTGCTTGAGAACTACGTCCGGCTCGTCGAGGACTTCGCCGACCGGGGTGTCCCGCTGGCCGGCTTCGTGAAAAGCCCCGCGAGCCAGGCGCTCGTGCGCGCGCTCCGCGACCGCGGCCGCCCCACGCCGTGGGCCACCGACGCCGCGTTCTTCGGCCAGGTGCTTGAGCGCCGCGAGTTCGACGGGGACGACCACCACCGACGCACCGACGAGCTCACGTGGACGTGCTGGTTCACGTCCACGCTCGGCGCTGACGGCGTGTTCGCCGACGCCGACGCGCTCGGCGTCGACCGCGAACTGGACGCCGCCTGTTACGAGGTGGCGTTTTTCGTCGTCTACGACCCCCGCACGGATCTCGTGCACAGGGTCGAGGTGCCCCGCGTGTTCGCCGACGACCCCGACTGCCGGGCGGCGGTCGAGCGCTACGTCACCAGCCAGGTCGCTGCCGAAGCCGGCCCCCCGAAACCAGTGGGGAAAGCCGACGAGCTCGCGCGCATCAGCAGCGACGAGAAACAGGAGCTCGTGCGCAAGCTCGAACGGGTCGTCGGCAGCCGCGAGGACCGGAACTACGACGACCACCGCTGGTAGCCGGCGGGCGGTTTTATACGGCCGGCCGGAGGACCGCCGAACGATGACCGACCGCGCAATCGAAGCACGCGCCCTCACGAAGCGGTACGGTGACACGACAGCCATCGAGCGGATAGATCTCGCGGTCCCCAGCGGCTCGGTGTACGGCTTCCTGGGGCCCAACGGGGCCGGGAAAACGACGACCATGCGGATGCTCACGACGCTCGTGGAACCGACCAGCGGCACCGCCACCGTCGCCGGCGTTGAGGTAACCGACCGAGCGTCGGTGGTTCCGAACATCGGCTACCTCCCCGAGGAGCCGCCGCTGCACGCCGAGCTCACGGCGCGCGAACAGCTCCGATACATCGCGGGGCTCCGGGATATCCCCGACCCCCGGGCCGAACAACGCATCACGGACCTCCTGGAGCGGTTCTCGCTGGGCGACGACGCCGACCGCCGCATCTCGACGTACTCCAAGGGGATGAAACAGAAAACCGGCATCATCCAGGCGATGCTCCACGACCCCGACGTGCTCTTCTTGGACGAACCCACTTCGGGACTCGACCCGCGCGCGGCGCGCACCGTCCGGGACACCATCGCGGATCTCACCGCCGGCGACGCCACCGTCTTCCTCTCGACGCACATCCTGCCGGTCGTCGACGACCTCGCGGACACCGTCGGCGTGCTCTACGACGGCAGCCTCGTCACCGAAGGCCCGCCGGACGCCCTCAAGCAGCGCGCCGAGGCCGGCGACGAGCGCACCCTCGAAGACGTGTTCCTCACCGTCACTGGCGGCATCGACGGGGCGGCGTAGATGCCCGGCGTTCCGGACACCCACCACGCCGCCCGCATCGCAGCCACCCAACTCCGCATCGGCTGGCGGAAACTCCGCGGGAAGAGCGTCACCCACCACTTCGCGGTCGGCCTCGCCGTCGTCGCCGTGACCGCCATGACCCCGGGGATCACCTGGGTGGTGTACGCCAATGCGCAGTCGGTTGTCGACGGGGCCAGTGCGATCGGCACCCTCGTGCCCGCGGGCATCGGCGTGGTCACCGTCGTGATGACCGCCTACCTCACCGTGCTCCAGATCGGTGACATCGATGTCCGTGACGGCTACCTCACCACCGTCCCCGCCCGCGACGTCGTGGGGGGGCTGCTGGCCGCGGGGTACGTCCGCGTCGCGGGCATGTTCGTGCCGCCGTTGCTCGTGGCCAGCGTCGGGCTTGCCGGCGGCGTGGGGCGGCCGCTGGCGCTCCTCTCCGCGCCGATCGCCGTGCTCGCGCTCACCACGACCGCGTACCTCGTCGGGTTCCCCATCGGCATGGTCATCGCGTACGCCCTCGGGCAGTCGGCGTTCGTCGACCGGTACAAGGGCGCGCTCGGCGCGGGGGCGTTCGTCGCGTACCTCGCGTTGCTGCTCACGGACTCCCTCTGGACCGTCGCCGGGCCGGTCATCGAGGCCGCGCGTGCGTCCCCAGTGGCGTGGTACACCGACCTCGCGCTGATCACGGTCCCCGGGGCCGACGCCAGCGCGCTCCGCGCCGGGGCTGCCCTCGCCGGGTCGATGGGTGTCGCCGCGCTCGGCGTGCTCGCAAGCGTTCGCGTCTCGGAGCGCCGGTGGTACGACGACGGCGCGCACGCCGACGTCCGCACGACCGACTCCGCACGCGGCGGCCGCCTCGACGGCGTGCTCGGCCGCCCGGCGGCGTGGGTAGCACGCAAAAGCTGGCTGCGGGCGCGCCGCGCCCCGATCAAGCTCCTCTACGTCGTCTACCCCGTGTTCGTGCTGTTCGGCCCCATTCAGAACAGCATCGCGGCGGGGCGGGTCACGGCCACGCTGCCCGCGACGCTCACCCTGTACGCCGCCTGGGCGACCGGCGCGCTGTTCGCCCTCAACCCGCTCGGCGACGAGGGCGCGGTTCTCCCGGTCACCGCCACCTCGGGCGTCGCCGGCCGTGAGGTCGTGGCCGGCCTGGTCGCCGCCAGCGCGCTCGTTGGCACCCCCGTCTCGATCGTGCTCGCGGTCGTGTTGGGCGTCCTCAGCCCCCTGTCGTCGGTCGCGGTCGCGTGCCTCGCCGTTGGCGGCGTCGTCCTCCCGGCGCTCGCCGCGACGGTCGCCGCCGGCGTCGGCGCGTCCTTCCCGAAGTACGAGGCCACAAGCATGACCCGCAGCCGGGAAGTCGTCGTCCCGTCGCTGTGGTCGTTCGGCGTCTACACGATCGTCTTCCTGCTGTCCGCGGGCATCGCCACCGGCGCTCAATCCCCCGCGGTCGGGAGCGTCCTCGGTGGCGCGCTCGGGGTCTCGACGGCGGTCGTCCACGTCGCCGGGCTCGCCGTCGGCCTGGCCGTCGCCGGTGCTTGCGCTGTCGTCGCCGGCCGCAACGCCGTCCGCGCCTTCGACGGCTACACCGCGGACGGCTGACCCGCGCTCAGAACTCGGCGTCGGCCTCGTGTTCCTGCACCACTGTCACGTCAACCGTCTCGGGGTTCACGCCGATGCGCGCGAACTGCGTGCGCACGTGCTCGCGGGCCGCCTCCAAGGCCGCGTCCCGCGTCTCGAACCCGCGGGGCATCGGCGACTCGAAGGCGACGTGCACGTCCTCGCCGTCGACGCGCTGGACCTGCCCGCCGCTGTCGACTTCGTAGAACTCGTCGCACACCCAGACGTAGGGTGCCGCCTCGTCGGGCGCTCCCTTGAACGACGGCGCGGTCTCCCCGCGCTCGTACAGCGTTCCCGTCAGGGCGGTTCCGCCCGCCGACCCACGAACCAGCAGCATGCCGGCGCTAGCACGGCGACACACAAAAGACCGCGGGCCACCGGGGGCTGGGCCGTGCGGGCAGGGGAAAGCGGTTAGTCCGTGCGCCGCCACGGCTCGTCCATGAGCGACCTCGGGGACTTCGCGGACCACGGCCGCGACGACGACGAGCGTGGTGGCGACGACGACCCCGCCCCAGCGGACGACGACTTCGACCGCCCGACACTCGAAGCCACCGGGAGCGACGACGGCCTCGGCGCGCTCGCCGTCTCGGAGGGGCTGCGCATCCACGAAGACGGCCAAGAGACGGCGCTGAAGGCGTACGTCACCGCCGGCAACCGGGCGGCGGTCCGGCTGGGAACCTACCTCGTCGCGCCCTACCCGGGCGGGGAGACGCTGTTCTGCAAGATCACCGGCCTCGAATACGTCCAGGCGTTCGAGAGCGACGACGCCACCGAGATCCACGCCCGGCGTGCGATGCGCTCGGACGGCGTCGACGAGGCGGACTACAAGTTCCTCGCTGAACTCGATCCGGTCGCCGTCCTCTCCGAGGAGGGCGACGACATCACGCGCCGGATGCCCGACCGCGTCCCGAAACCCGAAACCGTGGTTCGGGCGGCCGACGACGCGGCCGAGATCAAGGCCGGGCTGAAAATCCCCGCCGACGGCGTGTTCCTCGGGCACCTCTCCGTCGGCGGGGAGAAGGTCCGGACGGCGGCCGACCCGCCGACCATCGACTACCGGGTGAAAGACGGCGACGAGGCGGGCGACCCGCTCGTGTTTCGTCACACCCTCATCGCGGGCGGCACGGGCTCCGGGAAGACCCACGCTGCGAAGAACGTGCTCCGGCAGTACCTCCACGAGGACCGCCGGTACCCCGTCGACTCCGGCGGCCCCGAACGCCGGATGGCGGTCGTCCAGTTCGACCCCCAAGACGAGTACGCCCAGATGCACGACGACAACCCCGACGCCGACGCCAGCGACCGGCGCCAGTGGGAGACACAGGGGCTGGCCTACGGCGGCCACGACGACACCGTCGCATTCGTCCCGAAGGTCGGCTCGGCGTCGTACGCTGCCGACCACCACGCCGCCGAGCAGGTCGCGTTCACCGTACCGTTCTCGATGGTGCGGGACAACCACTGGCTGGTCGCCTCCAGCGGCCTCAACGAAAACCAGTACGGCGCGCTTCACCTCCTGCTCGACCGCTTCTTCGGTCAGTACGGCGAGTCCGGCACCTACCGCGAGTTCTGTGCGTTCCTCGACGACCCCGCGCTGAAGGAGGAACTCGACGAGTCCGGGCACGTCCACGAGAAGTCCTACGAGGCCGTCCTGCGCCGGGTGAACGGCATGCCCAACGGCCTGTTCGACCAGGACGCGCGGTCCATCACGGCCCTCGTCGAGGACCGCGAGTTCGTGCAGCCGGGCCGCCTCTCGGTGGTGCCGACCTACCACATCAGCAACTCGCGGGCCGCCGAAACGGTGGTGCTCGCGGTGTCCAGCCTGCTGGTGGACCAGAAGCTCTCGAACGACCCGAGCTACGAGCCCATCAAGGAGACGCCGCTGCTGGTGGGGATGGACGAGGCGCACAACTTCCTCTCGGACGCCGACAGCGTGCAGGCCCGGAAAGTCGTCGGGAAGTTCACCGAGGCCGCCAAGCAGGGCCGCAAGGAACGCCTGGGGCTGTTCCTCATCACCCAGGACCCCCAGGACATCGCTGGTCCCGTGTTCAAGCAGGTGAACACGACGGTCGTGTTGAACCTCGGCGACGAGGACGCGATCCAGGCGGTGAACATTCCGGCCACGTTGCAGTCGAAGGTGCCGTACATGAACACCGGGCAGATGGTGGTGTACTCGCCGGACAACTCCGAGCCCGTGGAGGTCCAGGGGCTGGCGACGTGCGTGACGCGCCACGGTCGCGACTGATAGGAACGAGCCTCGGTGTTTATGCGTTCGGCAGCTGAATCCCCATGCATGCCCCGAGTTTTGGTGCCGATCGATGGATCGCCGCAGGCGGAAACCGCGATCAATCACGCCCTCACGGAGTTCGATGACGCGACGATCACCGTGCTGAACGTCATCGACCCGATCGAGGCCGGATACACCTCGCAGGCGGCGGTACCAGGATACTCCGAGGAGTGGTTCGAGCAGTCGAAGGCCGCCGCCGAGGAGCTGTTCGCTGACGCGCAGGAGGCCGCCGACGAGTACGACACGACCCTGGAGACCGCCACGGAGGTCGGGCGGCCCAGTCGCACCATCGTCTCCTACGCCGAGGAAAACGACATCGACAAGATCGTGATGGGGAGCCACGGGCGCTCGGGCGTGACCCGGATCCTGCTTGGGAGTGTCGCCGAAAACGTCGTTCGGCGGTCGCCGATTCCGGTGACGATCGTCCGGTGACGCCGCGGCCGCCACGCCGAGGACCGCGGGCCCGCAGCTAGAAGATGTTGGCCTGCCGGTAGACCGAGATCCCCTCGTGGGTGATCTCGTAGGGTTTGGTCTCCCGGGAGTGGTTTGCGTCCCGGATCTTCTGAATCTCGACGGCCAGACGGGTTTCGCGGAAATCCTCCGGGCGGATGTAGCGCAACACCACGACGGCGTCAGTGAGGTACTCGATGACGCCGTACCGCGAGGCAAACGGGTTGTCCTCGCTGGCTTCGCTGGTGAGCATCGTGGTGACGCCCGCCTCCTTCAGCGCCGTGGTGAAGTCGTAGATCTCGGTGCGGCGCGTGGACTGGTCGTCGTACATCATCTCCAGCAGGGAGACCGAATCCAACACCAGCCGGCTGGCACCGAACTCCTCGACGAGCCGCGGGAGTTCGTTGCGGATGCTGGTGAGGGAGTTCGCCATCTCGATCGGGTCGATGTCCACGACCGCGAGGTTCCCGCGGTCGGCGTGCTCGGAGAACGCCCACCCCTTCTCGTCGGCGCTCTGAATGACCCGCCCCCGGGACTCTTCGAGCGTGATGAAGACCGCGCGCTCCCCGTTGGAGAGCGCCTCGTGGAGGAACTGCAGCCCGAACGTGGTTTTGCCGGTGCCGGCTTCGCCGACCGCAACCAGCAGCGAGCGCTCGGGAACGCCGCCCTGAACCATCTCGTCGAGCCCCTCGATGCCGACGTTGATGCGTGGGATGTCGGAGTCGAACTCCGGATCCTCGAAGTCGCCGCCGCCGCCGGGGGCGTCGGTGCCCTCGACGTCGAACCCGAACGTGCGCGTGCCGCCGCTGTTGTCGTCGGCCAGCCCGTCGGGGGGCTGTGCGGGCGTGCTGTCGGCACCGGCGAACGCGTCGGCGAAGTCGTCGTCGAAAAGCCCCTCCTCGCTGCCGGGGCCGTCGCCGCTGGGCGTGTCGTCTTCGGTCCCGAAGGCGGTCGCAAACGTCTCCGGGTCCGCCGAGTCGGCGTCCGCGGCGGTGCTGGGTTCGTCTCGGGCGCGCCCGATGTCGGCGTCCGGCGGTGCGTCGGCGTCCACGTCGCTTGCATCGTCGGTCTCGCTGGCGTCGTCGTCGTCGTCGGCTGCGAACGCGGCTTCGAACCAGTCGCCGTCGGACCCATCGTCGTCGTCGTCGCTCCCGGCGGCGGTGTCGTCAGCCACAGTGTCGCCCCCGGGCCGTGCCCGAACGCACTGTCGGCGTCATGTTTCGGGCGAAGACGGGGAGGGAAAAGTAGTTTCCGCCGCCCGCGGGTTTTTCAAGTGCCGGCGTCCCAGGGAGACGTATGCACGTCGGCATCGTCGCCCAGCGCGGCAACGAGCGCGCAACCTCGCTTGCGGGGGAGATCCGCGAGCAACTGCGGGCGCTTGAGGTGACCGTCTGGGTTGACACGGCGACCGCGGAGGCGCTCGCCTGCGCGGGCGAATGCGGGCGGGACACCACGGCGTTCACGGACTGCGATCTCGTGGTGTCGATCGGCGGTGACGGAACGTTTCTGTTCGCCGCGCGGGGCGCGGGGGCGACACCGATCCTCGGCGTCAACCTCGGTGAGGTCGGGTTCCTGAACGCGGTCGCGCCGGCCGACGCCGTCGAAGCGGTCCGAGAGGAGGTCAACCGCTACCGGGAGACGGGTGCGGTCCGGTGCCGGGAGGTCCCCCGGGTCGTGGCGGCCGGCGACGGCTGGGCGAGCACGCCCGCGCTCAACGAGGTGGCGATCCAGGGCGAGCAGCGCGGCCACGGCCACGGCGTGGCCGTCGATGTGCGCGTCGACGGCTCCCAGTACGAGGCGACGCGCGCCGACGGCGTGCTCGTGGCGACGCCGACCGGCAGCACGGCGTACAACCTCAGCGAGGGCGGGCCGCTGGTGCAGCCCAGCGTGGACGCGCTCGTCGTCACGGAGATGTGTGGGGCTGACGCGCTCCCGCCGCTGGTGACCGGGCTGGACAGCGAGATCCGGATTCGCGTGGAGACACTCGACGACGGCGGCGAGGGGCGCGTCGTCGTGGCCAGCGACGGTGGGCGACTGACCCGCGTGGACCCGCCCGTGGAGATGACCGTGACGGCGGCCGCCGAGCCGGCGCGAGTGGCCGGGCCGGCGGCGGATTTCTTCGAGGCGCTGAGCAAACTGGAGTGAGTGCCGGAACGGAAAGTGGTATTGAGCCTCCCGACGTACGCCCGGCCAATGAGTCAGCAGCTGCCGGACGTGCAGGCAACCGAGCCTGACGTATCAGTTGGCCTGAGCGAAGTCGGCGTCACGGGCGTGGAGAAACTCGTCGAGATCGCGCGCGAGGACGACCGCCCGATCGTGCTGATGGCGGAGTTCGAGGTGTACGTCGATCTGCCCCGGGGACGGAAGGGCATCGACATGAGTCGGAACATGCGCGTGATCGACGAAACGCTCGAAGACGCGGTTCGGGAGCCGATCTACCGCGTCGAGGAGATGTGTGGGGAGGTCGCCGAGCGGCTGCTTGAGAAACACGACTACACGACGACGGCGACCGTCGAGATGAACGCCGAGTTGATGCTGCGCGAGGAGACGCCGGCGTCTGACCTGCCGACCCAGGGCACCATCGACATCATCGCCTCGGCGACGGCCCAGGAGGACGCGCCCACCCGCGAGGAGATCGGCGCGCGCGTCGTCGGCATGACAGTGTGTCCCTGCAGCCAGCAGATGATGAGCGAGACCGCGCGCCGGAAACTCGCCGAGCTCGGCGTCGGCGAGGACGCCGTCCGGGAGTTCCTGCGCGACGTGCCGCAGGCGGGGCACAGCCAGCGCGGCCACGCCACGCTCACCGTCGAAGCCGGTGGCGATCCGGACGTGAACCTGATGGATCTCGTGTCGGTTGCGCGGGACTCGATGAGCGCGCGCATCTACAACACCGCGAAACGCCCCGACGAGGACCACATGACCTACGAGTCCCACGCGAACGCGAAGTTCGTCGAGGACTGCGTGCGGTCGATGGCCCGCGGCGTCGTCGAGGAGTTCGACCACCTCCCCGAGGACGCAGTCGTGACGATGAAGCAGTCCAACGACGAGTCCATCCACCAGCACAACGCCCACGCCGAGCGCGTCGCCGAGTTCGGGCAGCTCCGCGAGGAAGTCGGCAGCGGCGAGTAATCGGCGAGTCGGCCGGCAGTCAGTTCTACTTCGTCCGGTCGTCGGCCTCAGGTGAGTCGTTCGATGACGGACGCGGCCAGCGGGTACGACCACGGAGCCCCCATGGCTGCTCGCCACGTGGCGAAGGCCGCGAGGGGGATGGTCGCGACGACCGCCAGCAGCGCCACCACGACGAGCGCGACCGACCCGGTCTTGGCGGCCGCGTCGAGCGCCGGCGGGAACAGGGGCCCGGAGACTGTGTATCCGTAGAACTGGCCGTCCATCGCATAGAGGAAGCTCGGGACGGCCAAGACCGTCGCGAACGCGAGCACGGACAGCGACCAGTTCAGCGCGTTCCGGGCGTTCGCTCTCGTGAACGAGTGCTCGCTGGCCGCGAACACCACGGCGGCGACACCGCCGAACGCGAGGGCGGCGCCGGCGATGTCCGACGTCAGTACGTAGGCGCCAGCGGCGGCGGCGAGCGCGAGCACGTGGACGGAGACACCGGCGACGGAGCGGGCGGTGGCGTCGCCACCTGCAGCGGGTTCCGGCCCGGCAGCGGCGGTCCCGCGGGTGGCGGCATAGAAGCGCCGGCCGAGGTACGCGACGCCCACCAGAACGACGGCGGCAGTGGTGTTACTGGCCACCAGGTAGGCGGCAAGTGCTGCGAGTGCGCCACCGCCGACCCAGAGCCAGCGGGACGGCGACCACGGGTCCGCACTGGCGCGCGCGACACCGATGTCGACGTACAGCGCCGCGAAGAACACCGGCACGAGGAGCGTCTGCAGGACGACGAACAGAACGAAGCCGACGAGCGCGAACGGGCCCGCGGTGAAGATGTCCAGAGCCCAGTTGGCGCTGATCACGTCCAGGGCCAGCGAGAGCAGCGTGACAGCGGTGATGACGAACAGCGAGCGACTCGAACGCACGCGGGGAAGGTTCCCGCAGACTCCGATAAAACTTTCTTTAGAACACAGGGCGAGATAATCCGCCTCGGCGTGGCACCGGCCCGCGGGGTGTACCCGCCGACGGACTCACCCGAGCGTCGTCGAATCGCCCCAACTCTCCTCGAAGGCGGCGCGGACGTCGGCGGCGAACTCGCGGTCCTGGAGGTCGATGGTGGCGAACGCTTCGCCGGGCTGGACGGGGTTCGAGACCTCAAGGCAGACTTCCGCGCCGTCGATGATGGTGACGTTGCCGTCGATGCTGTCGCCGATGCGGACCTCGTAGGTGGGGTCGTCGGCGAGCGCGTCGATGTATCGCTCGTTGACGTCGTGTGGCATGCAGTCCGCGAGATCCGACGACAACAGCACCGAAACGTCGACGCCGCGCTCGACGGCGACCGCGAGCCGGTCGAACACCTGGCTGGATACGTCGTCGAGGTCGAATCCGGAGGCGGGCGTCCCCGAGACCAGCGTGATCGTGTCCTGGGCGGCGTCGATGCGCTCCAGCCACAGATCCAGCGCGGCCGCCGGGCCGAGTTCCGCCGTCCAGAAGCCGTCTTCGGGGGCTTTCGGGTGATCGAGTTCGCGCGCCAGCGTGTCAACGACGTTCTCGTACTGGGTGGCTTTCTCCTGGAGCTCGCGCTTGCGGTCCTCAAGCAGTCTGTTGAGCGCCGTCTCGGGTTCGACGGCGACGTATTTCTTCGGCCGGCTGGCGGCCTGGCTGCGCACGAGGTGTTGGGATTCGATGCTGCCAAGCACGTCGTAGATGCGTCCCATCGGAACGCCGCTGGCCGACGACAACTCCTTGGCGGTTGCTGCGCCGATGCGCAACAGGGATCGGTAAGCGTTGGCCTCGTACTCCGAGAGCCCCAAGTCCCTCAAGTCGGACATGGTGCGTCAATTCAAGACACGCCGTGAAAAACGCTCCGACAGTTTATAATCGGCAGCACTTGCCGGGACTGGACGGCGTATGCGGCGTCACGGCCTGGCGCGCCAGACAACGACGTACGGGAGATCACCGAGGAGTTCGTTAACGTCCGGGGCGGTGTCCGAGGGGGAGCCGGGCTCGTCGTGGGCCATCACGTAGCGGATCGGTCGCCAGCGACTTGAATCCCGCTCCAGAGGCCTATATAGCGGGCAAGAGACCGGAAACGGCCGGCGACCGCCGGGCGGCGGGATGGCTACTGCGCTGTGTCGGCAACGAGCGCCGCGAGCGCGCTCGGGGTGGCGACCGCGTCGGTGTCGCCGTCGGCAGTGTCGAGCCACGCGGTCCCCGGGTCGCCGTCCGCATCGACGGCGACCACCTTCTCGTGGTCGGCCATGCGGAGCGCGGCCCGATGGAGCTCGCTGCCGGGGTCGTCGGCCACCCGGATCACCAGCGGGCGAGTGCTGAGGCGGGCGGCGGCGGTCGCGTACCCCGCAACTTGGACGCCCATGCGCTCGGCGGCCCCCGCGAACGCGGCGATGGCGTCCCGCGCGGCGTCCCGGTAGCGCGCCTCACCGGTGAGGTAGGAGAGGTCGACGAGCGCGTCCGCCATCGCGGCCGTGTCGTCGATAGGGCGCAGTGGCTCGTCGAGCAGCCCAGCACCCGTCTCGGGGCCGTCGACGAACGCGCCGGTGTCGTCCTGGAGGTCCGCGATCGCGCGGTCGGCGACCGCGCGTGCCGGCTCCAGGTACGCCGGATCCAACACTTGCCCCGCCGTCGTGAACGCACCAGCGACGCGCGCGCGGTCGGCGAGCAGGCCCACGGGCGCGGCCGCTCCTGCGTAGTGTCGAACCGTGTCGTCCACGAGCAGTTCGTCGGCGATGTAGTCCAGGGTACGCTCGGCGTACCGGGTTGCACGGTCGTCGCCCGTGTACGCGGCAAGCGACAGCAACGCGTCGGCGGCCAGCGCGTTCCCGTCGGCGTACGCGGCGTCGTCGACGCCGCCGTCGGGGGTTTCGCCCGCGCCGAACGCCGCGCCCGTCCAGAGCGTTTCAGTGAGGTAGTCCAGGACGCCAGTGGCCGCCCCGCGGTACTCGTCGTCGCCGGTGGTGAGGTAGGCGTGCGCGAACGCCGCGAGCATGCCGGCGTTCACCGAGAGGGTGCGCTCCGTCTGCGGGTCCGACCAGTCGCGGCCGTGCGCGAACCGGAAACACCCGCCGTCGTCGCCCACGAGATGGCGGCGGATCGCGTCCAGGGTGCGCAGCGCGCGGTCCCGGTCGCGCTTCAGCGCGAACGACACCGTCTCTGGCAGGGGGAACTTCTCACTGGTCCCCCAGCCGGCGTGCTCGCTGTCGTACTGGTCGGCGAGCTGGCCCGCAACCAACCCCTCGATGTCGCCCGAAAGCGGCGCCGCCGGTGGCTCGCCACCGGACAGCGCGCGCGGCACGCTGCCCGCGTCCGCGCCCGCGTCGTCCCAGGTTTCGCGCACCCGCTGGAGGACCTGCCGGAAGCCATCCGGTTCGAGGAACGTCGCGCCCGCGATATGCTCGCCGTCGGGGGTGACGAACACCGTCGACGGGAACCCCCCCATGTTGTACCGCTCGCGCACTCTGGGGCGGCGGGCGGCGTTCACGCGCACCGGCACGAAGTCGTCGTTGATGTTCGCCGCGATCCGGGGTTCGGCGTACGTGCGCTGGGCCATCGCCCGGCAGGACTCGCTCCACGTGGCCACAACCGACACCAGCAGGGGCACGCCGCGCTCGCGGGCGTCCGCGAACGCATCACTCCCCCACTCGCGCCACTCCACGCGCGTTCGGTCGTCGCTGGCGTCGCTCATACGGCAGTACTCCGCGTCGCCACCGGGAAACGGTTTCGGACCGCCGAACGGCACCGGCGGGAGCAGAAAGGCTATCAGGCATGCCCGGCAACCCTCGGGCATGCCTCGCTTTCGGTCGGTGTTTCTTGCGTTGCTGGTGGTGCCGCTCGTGGACGCCGTCTTTCTGGTGTTCGTGGCGGGTGAGCTCGGCTGGCAGCTGACCGTGGCGCTGGTGGTTCTGACTGCCCTGCTGGGAACGCTGTTCGTGCGGGCGGAGGGGCGTGCGACGCTGTCGCGGCTGCAAGCGTCGGTCGCGCGCGGCGACCCGCCGACGAACGAGCTCGTCGACGGCGGGCTGCTGATCGCGGCCGGTGCGTTCCTGCTCACGCCGGGCCTGGTGACCGACGCGCTTGGGTTCCTGATCGTGATCCCGGTCACGCGTGTGGCGTTCCGCTGGGGAGTCAAGCGGTACGTCACCCCGAAGCTCGACGCGAAAACCGGCGGGTTCGTCTCGGGCAACGTCTACACGTTCGGGTTCCCCGGGGGAGACGGCGCGGGCGACGGCGACCCTCGATCCGGGTTCGGCGGCGGCGGCGCGGGCGACGGCGACGACGACACCATCAATCTCGGCGACGACGCCTACGACGTCTCCTTCGAGGACGACGCTGACGACGACCAGTGAGCCGTGGGACCGGCTGCCGTCGTCCGGTCGAAAGGAAACCCTTAATTGTACCACCGGACTACCTCGAAGTGCGCGGGTCAGTAGCTCAACTAGGTAGAGCGCCACTCTGATAAGGTGGAGGCTTGCGGTTCAAATCCGCACTGACCCACTAGCGGTTCGCGCGGCAGGGTTCTTCCGCCGGTGGTTCGAGTCCGTAGCGCTGTCGTTGGTGGCGTCATGCGT
Source organism: Halobacterium sp. BOL4-2 (assembly GCF_016917835.2). Lineage (GTDB taxonomy): Archaea > Halobacteriota > Halobacteria > Halobacteriales > Halobacteriaceae > Halobacterium > Halobacterium salinarum. The sequence continues at coordinate 1,394,142 of NZ_CP070332.2, forward strand.
TGGGGTCCGCTGAACCCAGGGCTGCACGACTCGGTATCGCGTCCCGCTCGGGAGGTGTGGCCGCCGTCGGGGCGTGGGCACCGAACTGTTTTGACCGCGGGCGTCGATGGTCGTGGTATGAGTGACGGGGGCAACGAGTACGGGAGCGTGAGCGCGGTGGTGGACGAACTCCACGCACGGGCGGCGTCGCTGGCCGAGAACGGGGACGCGCTGGGCGTGGTGTTCCCGCCGTCGTTCATGCAGCGACACACGGACGCCGAGAGCTTCGAGGCGTTCATGGCGGCCAGCCAGTGGTCGGTGTCGTCGCGGGCGGAGTTCGCGGCGATCCCCGAAGCGGCGTTCGACGAGTACGTGGCCGCACGGACGTCGTTCAGTGATTTCGAGGCGATGCTGGGGCAGGCCGGCGAGGAGTGGATGGCGCGCCAACTCGGCGTGTGAACGGCGCGGCGTTTGCACGCGCTGCAACTGCGGCTGTGGGTTAACAACGGTCGGGGCGCTACGGTTTCGTGGGTTCCGCTCGGAGCCCGTGTCTCTGACCGCCCGGGGTGCCCAGTCCGTCAAGCGTGATCCCCCTGCCGACCCCGGTGCGGCTCCCCCTGTACGGAACGCACACAGTGCCATCGCGACCGGTCACGAACCGGGACATTCAGGCGGCTCGAGCCCGAACAGTGACGCGTGAACGACCACGTGAAACTCGCCGCAGTGCTTGCTGGTGGGGTTGTCCTCCCCGGGGTTGCGAGCTATCTGGTCGCGCAGTCCACCACGGGACTGGCCGACGAGGCGGTGTGGGCCGGCGGGTACGGATTGATGGTTCTGACGGTGTGGTACACGTGGATTCGCCCCCTCGATCTGTCCCGGACGGAGGGCGGAACGGAACCTTAAAGAGGATTTCGCGGCCAAATTCGTTCAAAGGATGGTGTTCACGCCCCTGCCGTTGGTCGACAACTTCCTACAGAACTACCACATCGGGCACGTGCTTGCGGTGTTGCTGATCGGCTCCGTGGTCGGAACGCTGCCGCTGGGCAGTCGGAAGATCGTCGCCATCAACACCACCCTGTTCGGGGTGTTGTTCCTGGCGACGCCGGAGTCGCTGCTCGGCGAGACGCCGTTCATGTTCCGGTTCGTCGGCATCGCGTTGCTCGTGATCGCGCCGATCCTCTTCGTGACGGCGCGCGAGTAACCGCCGAGACTACTCGGCGGCGTCAACCAGATCGTCGTAGCGAGCGCCGGTCTGTTTGAGCGTGCGCTTGCTGTACAGCCGCTCGTGTTCGAACGGGAGTTCGGTGGCTGCGAGTTCGTCTATTTTCTCGTCGACAGCGCTGCTTTCCCGACCGTGGATCATCGTGAAGAGGTTGTACTGCCAGTCCTGGTCGGGTCGCCGCGGCCGGTGGTAGCACAGCGTCACGTAGGGGAGTTCGCCGACGGCGACGCCGCGCTCGTCGAGTTCGTCGTCGGGGACGTCCCAGACGACCATGCAGTTGGCGTCGAACCCAGTGACGACGTGGTTGACGATGCAGCCGACGCGCTTGATGCAGCCGTCGGCCAGCAGGCGCTCGACGGCGTCGAGGACGGCGCTGACGTCCGCGTCGATGTCGGCGGCGATGTCCCGGTACGGCGTGGCGGACAGCGGGAACCCGTCCTGGATCGCAAGCAGGAGCTCGGCGTCGAGGGTGGCGAGGTCGCCGGTGGCGGTTTCGCTGATGCGTGTGGCGTCGACGGCGGTGTGGGCCAGTGACTCGCGGGCGAACCGGTCGGAGTTCACCACGGGGAACTCCAGGTCGATGTAGTAGTCCGTGAGCATCGGGAGGTTCAACACCGCACAGCCGGTGCGGTCGGCGATGTCCGCGAGGATGCTGTCGCGTGTCTCCCGGTCGCCGGCGGTCACGACAAACCACTGGTTGTAGCGGTGGGCGCGCTCGTAGTTGTGGTTCACTTGCTGGTAGCCGTTGATGACGTCGGCCACCTCGTCGAAGCGGTCGTCAGGCGCTGCGACCGCCGCCAGCGTCGAGGAGCCGATAACCGGCGGGTTCAGGACCGCGCCGAAGCGCCGGAAGACGCCGTCGTCACGGAGGCTGCGAACGCGGTCGAGGACGTCCGACGGGGTCGTATCGAGGTCGTCGGCCAGCGCCTCGAAGGGGCGTTCGCGGACCGGGAAGCCGCTCTGGTAGTCGTCGATCAGGCGTGCGTCGGTGTCGTCGATGTGGTCGCGCCAATCACCCGAAACCATCACGGGGAGCTACGACCGCCCGCGGTTACTGTGTACCGGTTCCGGCCGGGCGTACCACGATCTGGGAGGAAGTGCGTGGATTTACCCCGGTGTACGCCCAACCGGCGTGTATGGCAGACGAGTACGGCGAGTGGCCGCTGAAGCGCCTGAACACCGAAGTCGTTGCGTCCGGGCCGAAATCCGCGGGGGACATGGACCGCGAGCAGGCCCGCGAGGCGTTCCAGCGCATTCTGGACCTGAAACCGGATCAGACAACGCTCGGCGCGTTCTGGCTGGCGAACCGCTGGAAGAAAAACAACCCCGAGGAGCTCGGCGCGTACGTCGACGTGATGTACGAGGAGAGCCGGCACACGGCGGCCCCTGACGCGGACCCCGTGGACTGCGGGGCGAACTACGACGGGAAGGCGCGGTCGGCGGTGCTCGGCGTTGCTGCGGGCATCGTCGCCGCCGCCGCCGGAACGCCGATCGTCGTGCACTCCGGGGATCACGTCCCCTCACAGAAGGAGGTCGCGTACAAGCACGTCCTGGACGCGCTGGGCGTGCGCACCGAGCTCACGCCGGAGGCGTCGGCGCGGATGGTCGACGAGCACGGCTTCGGGTTCTACTACCAGCCGGCGTTCAACCCGACCGTGGACGCCCTGTGGGACCGCCGCGATAAGATGGGCGTACGGACGTTCGTCAACACCGTCGAGACGCTTGCCAACCCCGCCGACGCGGCCGTCCACCTGGGGTCGTTCTACCACCTGGCGTTCGCCGAGAAGATGGTCGAAACCGTCCGGGAGAGCGAGCACGCCGGCTTCGAGCGCGTGCTCATGTTCCAGGGGCTTGAGGGGTACGACGACGTCCGCCCGGGGTCGACGACCGTCGCCGAGTGGGACGCCGGCAGCGACCTCGCGGATTTCACCATCGAAACCCCCGAGTACGGCATGGACTTCGAGACCGAGGACCTCCACGTCGAGGACGTGGCCGCCGATTCGGCGACGATCACCAAGGACGTGCTGTCCGGCGAGCGCACCGACCAGTTCCACGACGCCGTGCTGGTGAACGCCGCGCTGCGGCTGTACGCGCGCACCGACGTCGCCACGCTCGACGAGGGCATCGAGGCCGCCGAGCGTGTCATCTCCGACGGCACCGCGGAGGCGCTGTTGGCCGACCTGCGGGCGTTCTGAGCGCCGCCACGCGGCGGCGGTCGAGTCGGGAGGGTTTTTCATGCGGCGCGCCGACTGTCGAAACACGATGCCAGTCGACGCCACGGTTCACACGAGCGAGGGCGAATTCGACATCGAACTGTACGACGAGCGGGCCCCCCGCACCGTCGAGAACTTCCTGAACCTCGCGCGCCACGAGCCCGCGGCGGACGCCGACCCGGCGCCGGACACCGTCACCTGGGAGGACCCCGAGAGCGGCGAGATCCGCGGGGATTCGCTGTACGCTGGGGTTTCGTTCCACCGCATCATCGAGGGGTTCATGATTCAGGGCGGCGACCCGACCGGCACCGGCCGGGGCGGCCCCGGCTACGAGTTCGCCGACGAGTTCCACGACGACCTCACCCACGACGGCCCCGGCGTGCTCTCGATGGCGAACTCCGGGCCGGACACGAACGGCAGCCAGTTTTTCATCACCCTGGACGCCCAACCGCACCTCGATGGCCGCCACGCGGTGTTCGGGGCGGTCACTGACGGCATGGACGTCGTCGAAACCATCGGCGATGTCGAGACCGACGCCAACGACGCGCCGGCGTCCGAGATCACCATCGACCGCGTCGAGATCCACGAGTAGACCGCCGACCGAAAGCCGAAAGACCGGTCACGCCCAAGCGTGACCCATGAGCGACGCCGACACCGCGCCGGACCCGAGCGACATCGGCGAAACCGACGCGCCACCGATCGAGGACGCGCCGTACAAGATCATCTTCGAGGCCAACAAGTGCTTCGGCGCGGGGAAATGCGCCGCCGTGTCGGCCAACTGGGAGATGGACATCGGCACCGGGCTGGCCGACCCGGTGGCGTACTTCTTCGACGAGGACGACCTCCAGCACAACATCGACGCCGCCGACGCCTGCCCCGCGAAGAAAGGCGACGGCGTCATTCACGTCGTCGACCGCCGCAGCGACGAGGAGATCGCGCCCGACCCCAGCGGGGACGGCAGCCTGTCCGTCGACTGGTAGCGGCGGACGCGGGCAGCGCCGTGTTCGCGCCGCCGCGTGACCGTAACCCACTTCTCCGCGCCCCCACACTACGGAGATGCGAGGGTGGCCGAGCGGCCAAAGGCGGCGGGCTTAAGACCCGCTCCCGTAGGGGTTCGTGGGTTCGAATCCCACCTCTCGCACTCGTTTTGCGAGCGCTGCCGGCGGCGAGCGCCCCAGCCTTCATCGGGGAGCGCTGCGACGGTGCCGACATGTGGAGCACGGAGCCCGAGGACGTGGTCGACCGCCAGATCGCGGCGTACAACGACGGTGACGTGGCGTCGTTCGCCGCGGAGTTCGACGACGACGCCGTCGTGACGACGTTCGACGCACTGGACGGCGACGGCGACCCGATCGCGGTGGGGACGGCGGCGATCGAGGCGGCGTACGGTGAGCAGTTCGCCGAGGCGGCCCCGGAGATCAGCGTCGTGGACCGGGTGAGCTGCGGGCCGTACGTCGTCGACCACGAACACATCACGAACACGGACGGCGGGGAGCGCGATGCGCTGTGCGTCTACACGGTCGTCGAGGGGCTGATCCAGCGGCTGTGGCTCGCCTACGAGTAGCGTCAGGGGATGGTGTCGATGAATCGGTCGGGGTCCTCGTGGAAGATGTCACCCACCACGACCGCGTCGGCACCGGCGTCGAGGATCGCCCGGGTTTGGGTGCCGTTCTGGATGCCGCCGCCGTAGAGCAGCGTGGTGTCTTCGAGGTACTGGGCTGCGGCCTCGACGTCCGCGGGGCCGCCGTAGGTGCCGGAGTATTCGACGTAGAACACGGGGAAGTCGAAAAACGACTCCGTGGCGAGGGCCGCGCCGGCGACCTGCTCGGGCGTGTAGAGGGTGTCGACGCCGGACTCGGCGGCGGCCTTCGAGTCGAGGTTCTGGACCACGTATCCCTCCGCGAGCACGGCGTCGGTGAGGTCGGTGACCGCGTCTCGGCCCTTGGACTCGACGATGTCGCCGACCAGCGGGAGATTCGCCCCGGTGAGCTGCGCTGGCTTGCGGGCGGCCTGCGTGAAGAAGTCGACGTGTTTGTCGACGAAGTTCGCGGAATCGCCGTTGTAGACGGCTGGAACGGCGACGTTGTCGACGGCTTCGATGGTGTCTTTGGAGACGTGGCTGCCGCTGTAGGGCTCCTGCCACACCGGGATGTCGGGGGCTTCGGTGGCGATGCGTTCGATCGTCGCGAGCGTGTTCGACTCCGTGACGCCGTCGGAGCCGCCGACGATCACGAGATCCGTGTGCCCGAGCACGGACGCGTCGTCGGGCAGCGGATCCGCGGGGTCGACTTTCGTGATGTGGGTGACTGACCCCCAGTCGATGGTCATTACCGCGGGTTTGCTGGGGCGTGGGCTTCAGTCCTCCGACCGCGGGGTCGTCACGCGACCAGCAGCCACGCGAGCGCGATCGCGAGCCCGGCACCCAGGAGGTTGCCGAGGGCGTGGCCGGCGGCCGCCACCGGCCGGTCGGCGTCGACGAGCGCGACCACGTCGACGCTGAACGACGCGAACGTGGTGAACGCGCCACACGCGCCCGTGCCGAACAACAGCATGGTGTCGGCGTCGGCCGCGGCGAACGTGAGTGCGGCGAGCACGAACGACCCGACGACGTTCACCACGAGCGTGCCCGCGGGGTACTCCGTGGTGGGTGTGGCGGCGACGACGCGCCACCGGAGCACCGCGCCGAGCGCGCCGCCGGCGGCGACGAGCACCGCCGGCGGAACCACCGGGCCGGTCATCGCCGATCACCCCGCGCTGTGGCGGCGATTGCGCGCCCAACGAGCACGCCCGCGAACCCGAGGGCGTATGTCGTGGCGACGTTCGCGGCCATCCAGCGCGGCGCGAGGCCTGCGGTCTGGACGGCGAACGTGCTGTACGTCGTGAACGCCGACAGGCAGCCGGTCCCAAGCAGCGTGTGGGCGTCGGCGGAGAGCGCGCTGTCGGTGGCGGCGGCCTCGTAGGCCAGCGCGCCGAGCGCGAGGCTCCCGGCGGCGTTCGCGGCGAGCGTACCCAGCGGGCCGGCGATCACCTGCGCGACGGTGTACCGGAGCACTGCGCCGACGGCCCCGCCAACGGCGACGAGCGCTGTCGACCGCGCGTCGATCCGGAGTGGGATCCCCATCGTGGTCCGATTGCGGGTGGGCGCGCGTGTAGCTGTCGAAGCGCCGCGCCGCCAGCGCAACGTCCAAACGGCCCGGCACCGTAGAGGCGGTCAATGGACGAGATCGCCGGTGAGTTCGAGTCTCACGGTCGGTTCCGGGCGGTGGCGGAGGGATCGTTTGCGCCGACGACGAACGACTGGGAGGCGGTGGTTGCCGTGGAGCCGCCGGGCGTCGAGATCGCGGTCGTGGTGCCGACGCTGGACGCGGCGACGACCGAGCAGGTCGCGGACGTGGTCAGCGACGGCTGGTACGAGACCTTCGAGCGCCGCGTGCGGGACGCTGACAGCGTCACGCGCGCCGAGGACGTGTCGGTGTCGGCGGTCACGCGGGCGGGCGGCGAGATCACGGTGACGTTGACGATGGCACCGCGCTCCGGGATGGCCGCCGACGACGCGCTGGCGCTGGTGAACTACGTGGAAGGAACGTGGTTCCAGGGGATCGTGCCGGGCTACGACTACATCGAGGCGGTGCAGGCGATGCGCGAGCAGGCCGCCCAGAACGCGCAGGAAGCCGGCGGAACGCCGCTGTAGGACGGGGTTGGCCGGCCTACATGGAGATGTAGGTTTCGGTGTCTTCGACGCCGCGGCGGTTCTGGATGGGGGCGGTGACGATTTCCTTGACGTCGGCGGGCGTGTCGACGTCGACTTTCGCGATGAGGTCGACGTCGCCGGCGACGATGTGGGCGTTGACGACGCCGTCGATGGTCGCGATCTCGTCGAGCAGTTCCTCCGCACGGCCGGTGTTGGCTTTCACGAGGACGTAAGCGACGACCATTCAGGCCACCTCCGTTGGCGGGGCGTTGCCGACGAGGATCTGGCGGACGCTGTCGAGGGTGTCGAACTCGGCGAGGACCGCGATCCGGTCGCCGGTTTCAAGCGTTTCGCTGGGCAGGGGTAACGCCAGCGAGGCGTCGTGTTTCCCGAACGCGAGCAGGCGCGCGCCCGCCGGGAGCTCCAGCTCGCTGATGCTGTAGCCACGCATGGGGGCGTCGTCGGTGACCGTGAGCTGGACGACCTGGAGGTGTTCGGCGAGGTCGGCGATGGCGGTGACGTTGCCGCCCAGAAGGGCGTTTTTCGCGCCGATCGCGCCGAGGCGCTCGGGGTAGACGATCTCGTCGACCTCGTCGGCGTATTTGCGGTAGATGTCCTCGCGGTAGTCCTCGTCGATCCGGAGGACGGTGCGGCAGTCGTGGTGGTTGCCCACCATGCAGGCGATGAAGTTCGTGTTGAGGTCGCTGGTGAGCGCGCCGATCGCGTCGGCGGTGTCGATGCCGGCGTCCAGCAGGGTGTCCTCGCTCGTGCCGTCGCCCTCGACGACGTCGAAGCCCTCGGTGCGGGCGCGCTCTGCCCTGTCGTAGTCCTGTTCGATGACGGTGACGGCGTGGTCCTCGTTCGTGACGACCCGGGCGGTCCGGGAGCCGACGCGCCCAGCCCCGACGATAACGATGTCCATGTGTTCCAGTACGATGTGCCACAACAAATAAGTTTGTGTGATGGTCTCATGCAGCAATGCTTTTGGTGTGTGCCACGGTACAGAGAGGCATGACACGCGCATTCGTCATGGTGAGCGCCGGTGCAGGTGCTGTCGCGGACATCTGCGACGCAGTCACAACAATGGAGGGCGTGACCGATGCCCGCGTCGTGGCGGGCAACTACGACGTCATCGCGGAGGTCGGTGGCGAAGACGTCGTCGATCACATCCTACAGAACGTGTCGACGGAGATCGGGACGATAACCGGCGTGACGGACACGAAGACGTACATCACGCTGGCGACGGCGTGAGCGCGGCGGACGCCGCGCTCAGAACTCCATCTCCTGTGGATCGTGGGTCTCCAGCCACGACTCCAGCCACGCCTTCTGGTCGTCGATGCGGGGCGTGCGCTCGGCGTAGACGTGATCGAACAGCTCGTCGACGGCGGGCGCGCCGGCTGCTTCGGCGGTTTCGACGGCGTCGTCGATCTCGTCGGCGGCCGCGTCGAAGCACTCCTCGACGAACCCGGCGTCGATGACGCCCTGGTCGTGGAGGTAGTCGGCGTACCGGTCGACCGGATCGGCGGTCCGCCACGCCGGCAGGTCCTCCTCCTCGGGGCGGTACCGGTCGGGGTCGTCGCTGGTCGTGTGTGCGCCCTGCCGGTAGGTCAGGCTCTCGACGAGAATCGGGGTGCCGTCGCGGGCACCAGCCAGCGCGTCGGTCACCGTCTCGTAGACGGCGAGCGGATCGTTGCCGTCGACCTGCACGCCCTCGAAGCCGTAGGCGTCGGCCTTCGCCGCGATGGAGTCGCTTGCCGTCTGGCGTTCCCGGGGCAGCGAGATCGCCCAGTTGTTGTTCTCACAGAAGAACACCACGGGCGCGTCGAACACGCCCGCGAAGTTCATGCCCTGGTGGAAGTCCCCCTCGGAGGTTGCGCCGTCCCCGAAGTACGCCAGCGACGCCTGCCCGCTGTCGGTGTAGGACATCGCCATCCCCGCGCCGACCGCGTGCGGGATCTGGCTGGCGATCGGGACGGCCTGCGGGAAGACGTTGTGGTCGTGGTCGGAGTGGAACTCCGCGCGCCCCCGCCGGAAGAGCAACAGATCGCTTGCGGGGACGCCACGGGCGAGCTGCATGGCGTTGGAACGATACGTGGGGAACAGCCAGTCGTCGCCGGCGAGGGCGTGTGCCGCCCCGACCTGCGACCCTTCCTGTCCTTTGAACGGTGGGTACCCTGGCATCCAGCCGCGGCGTTGGAGGGCAAGCGCGCGCTCGTCGAAGTGCCGGGCGCGAACCATGTCCCGGAGAACAGCGCGCGCTTGCTCCTCACTCACGTCGACAGCGTGGAGATCACGGGCCCCGATGACGCGGTGCATATCCGGCCGGACTGTGGGCAGGTACTTACCGATAGCGAAAAGCCCCACGAGGCAGTACACCCGGTATGGTTTCGGCCGCCACCGCTGCCGGTGTTGCCCTCATCGTGGTCGTGCACGCGGCGATCGCGGCGTTCGCCGCGCGGTTCTTCCGCATCACGCTGAACACGCGACTGGGGGCGGTGATCTACACGCTCGTACTCGTGCCCGTTGTCTACGTCGTCACGACGATCCTGTTCGGAGTGCTTGGGGTTGGCGCGGGCACGTTCGCGGATCCCGGATCGCTGATCGTCACCACGTGGGCGTTCCCGTTCTTCCTGGGGTGGTCGGTGCATTTGTTCTGGCTGCCGCCGGTCGAGGAGTTCAGCGACCGCCCGGAGAACACCCGACAGTAGGGCGGCGCGCTCACGCCCAGGCGTCGTCCGGCAGCGCGTCGGCGAGCGCCGCTTCGGCGTCCGCGATCACGGCCTCCGGGGACTGTGTGGCGTCGATGCGGACGAACCGCTCGGGGGTGTAGTCGATGAGCTGCTCGTAGTTCGCCCGGACGTCGGCGAGGAACGCGGCGGTCTCGAACTTGTTGGTTGCGCCGGACCGCGCGGCCCCCGTGTCGGGGTCCACGTCGAAGTAGAGGGTCACGTCCGGGGGGCGCGTCCAGGGCTGGTGGATGCCCCGGACGTACTCCATGGCGCGCGGGACGGTGTCGGCCAGCGTCGCGCCCTGGTAGGCGTACCGGGAGTCCGAGTAGCGATCCGAGATCACGACATCCCCGCGGTCGAGCGCCGGAGAGACGACACGCGAGAGGTGGTCGGCGTGGTCGGCGGTGAACAGGAACAGCTCGGCGATCGGGTCGGCGTCGGCCGCGGATTCCGACCGCCGGACGGCCTGGCCGTACTGCGAGTCCGTCGGCTCGGCGGTGAACGTGACGCCGTCGTCGTGGGACGCTCGAAGCGACTCCCAGACCGTGGTCTTCCCGCTTCCGTCGAGTCCCTCAAGCGTGACGAGCATACCCGAGGTGACGACCAGCGGCGTACAAACGCCCTTCGGATCGGCGGTCGGCGGCGTCGTTGCATACTTTTACGATGGCCGCGTGTGTGTGTGACAGTATGGACGTGTTGGTTACTGGCGGGACGGGGTTCATCGGCACACACCTCTGTCGAGAGTTGGACGATCGCGGCCACGACGTGACGGCGTTCGCACGGGAGCCGGCTGACGCGGCCCTCCCGGCGGACGTCACCCGCATCGTGGGCGATGTCACGGTCAAGGAGACGGTCGCGAACGCGATCGACGGCCACGATGCGGTGGTGAACCTGGTGGCGTTGTCGCCGCTGTTCAAGCCCTCCGGCGGCGACAGCCGCCACCTCGACGTGCATCTCGGCGGCACCGAGAACGTGGTTGCAGCGGCGTCGGAGGCCGGCGTGGAGTACGTCCTCCAGTTGTCAGCCCTCGACGCCGACCCCACGGGACCGACCGCGTACCTGCGGGCGAAGGGGCGCGCCGAGGAAGCGGTGCGGTCGTCGGATCTCCACCACACGATCGTGCGGCCGTCGGTCGTGTTCGGTGACGGCGGGGAGTTCGTCCCGTTCACGAAGCAACTCACGACGCCCTACGTCACGGGACTGCCCGGCGGCGGCGCGTCGAAGTTCCAGCCGATCTGGGTCGGTGACCTCGTGCCGATGCTCGCGGACGCCCTCGGCACGGAGGCCCACTGGGGGGAGACCTACGACATCGGCGGCCCGGACGTGCTGACGCTGGCGGACGTGACCCGGATGGCGTATCGCGCGGCCGGGAAGTCGGTGCGCGTGCTTCCGGTGCCGATGCCGTTGGCTGCGGTGGGGCTGACGCTCGCGGACCCGCTGCCGTTCGTGCCCATGGGTGCCGACCAGTACCGGTCGCTGAAACTGGACAACACCACCAGCGCCAACGACGTGACCGCGTTCGACGTGGACCCGTCGACACTGCGGACGCTGGCAGCGTACCTCGGTGTCGAGTGATGGGAGGACAGTTACATGAATGCCGTCTGATGCGGGGCGACGGCGGGCGACCAGAACGGGCGTGTAGCGGGCGTACTGGGCGTCCAAGCGGGCGTCTGACGCTCGTCTGCAAAAGCCTTATACAGCCGTTGGCGCTTTACCTTGGCAAGGATTCCGCATGAAACTGGCAATGATCGGGTTCGGTCAGGCGGGCGGGAAAATACTCGACAAGTTCATCGAGTACGACGAGCGCCACGGGTCGGACATCGTGCGCGCCGCCGTCGCCGTCAACACCGCCAAGGCTGACCTCATGGGCTTGGAGCATATCCCCGAAGAGAACCGCGTGCTGATCGGGCAGTCGCGCGTCAAGGGACACGGGGTCGGAGCGGACAACGAACTCGGCGCGGAGATCGCCGAGGAGGACATCGACGAGGTACAGGGGGCCATCGACTCCATCCCCGTCCACGAGGTCGACGCGTTCCTCGTGATCTCGGGGCTGGGCGGCGGCACCGGCTCGGGTGGATCACCGGTCATCGCGAAACACCTCAAGCGCATTTACACGGAGCCAGTCTACGGGATCGGCGTGCTGCCCGGGAGCGACGAGGGTGGCATCTACACGCTGAACGCGGCGCGGTCGTTCCAGACGTTCGTGCGGGAGGTGGACAACCTCCTGGTGTTCGACAACGACGCCTGGCGGAAGTCCGGGGAGTCCGTGCAGGGCGGCTACGACGAGATCAACGAGGAGATCGTCACCCGGTTCGGCATCCTGTTCGGCGCGGGCGAGGTCGAGCAGGGCGGCGATGTCGCGGAGTCCGTCGTCGACTCCAGCGAGATCATCAACACGCTGGCCGGCGGCGGCGTGTCCACGATCGGCTACGCCTCCGAGACCGTGGACAACAACAGCGGCGGTGCCGGCAGCGGGCTGTTGTCCCGGTTCACCGGCGACGACGACGAACTCGAGGACACCGCCTCAACGACCAACCGCATCACCAGCCTCGTGCGGAAGGCCGCGCTGGGGCGGCTCACACTACCGTGTGAGATCGAAGGCAGCGAGCGCGCGCTGCTGGTCACGGCCGGCCCGCCGAAGTACCTGAACCGGAAAGGCATCGAGCGCGGGCGGAAATGGCTCGAAGACCAGACCGGATCGATGGAAGTCCGGGGCGGCGACTACCCGGTGTCGAACTCCGATCAGGTGGCCTCCGTGGTCCTGTTGTCGGGCGTCAACGACGTCCCGCGCATCAAGGAGCTTCAGGAGGTCGCCATCGAGGCCCAGGACAACATCGACGAGATCCGAGAGGAAAGCGAAGATAACTTAGAAGAGTTAGTCGAAGACGACGAGGATGAGCTCGAGCCATTATTCTGAGCTCGGGGCTGTCCTCGCTGTCGTGGCGCTGCTTGCAGTGGCGGCGACACCGGCGGCTGCAGTGTCGGTCAGCGGGGACGAGCCGAGCACGGCGCAGGTCGGCGAACAGCAATCGACGACGTTCGAGGTCGCGGAGCCGTTCAGCGACTACGAGGAGTGGACGCTGCGCGCGGAGACCGACCTCGAAAACGTCACGTGGACGATCCAGACGTTCGACAACGCCGGCAATCAGGTCGACGAGGAGACGCTGACCGGACAGACCATAGAGTACGACTTCGACGCCGCGACGGCGGTGACGCGTGCGGACGTCCAGATCGAGGGGACGACACCGGGAACGGAGACGTTCCAGTGGAGTTACGACCCCGAGCAGACGGTGACCTACGCGTCCTTCGAGCAGACCCAGCGCGGGGGCTCGACGAGCCAGATCGGATCGGCCTTCGAGACACGGCCGTACACGACCGACAGCCGGGAGGCTCGCAGGGCGATCGATGACGCGGAGGCCGCGGTCGAGCGCGCGACCGACGCCGGCGGAAGCGTCACGGGCGCGGAACGCGACGTTCGCGACGCCATCGAGTTCTACAACGCCGGCGAGTTCAACCAGGCGGTCACGAACGCCAACGAGGCCGAGAGCGCCGCGAGCAGCGCACAGAGTTCGGCCAAGCGCACCCGGCTGTTGATGTACGGCGGCGCTGCGGTTGTGGTGTTGCTGGTGCTCGGTGGGCTCGGCTACTGGTATCTCCAGCAGCGGGACACCTACGACAAGCTGGGGTGATGCGGACGGTCGTGCCGTTCGACCCTCGGGATCCGAAGTCGCGGCTTGCGGAGTTCTTTGCGGACGCCGAGGAGCGGCGTGGGTTCGCGTACGCAATGCTTGCAGACGTGCTTGGGGCGGTGCGGGACGCGGGCGGCGACCCGGTGGTGGTTGCGACGGCTCCGGTGTCGCGGCCCGTCGACGCGCCCGTGACCGTTGACGACCGCGCGCTGTCGACGGCGGTGGCGGCCGCGATCGCCGACGGGCCGCTCCCGACGGCGGTCGTGATGGCGGACCTCGCGCTCGCCACGCCGGACGCCATCCGGCGGGTGTTCGCCGCCAGCGGGGACGTGGTGCTCGCGCCCGGCAGCGGCGGCGGCACGAACGTGGTGCTCGCGCGGACGGCCGACGTGCCGGTGTCGTATCACGGCGTGTCGTTCCGGGATCACGTGACGGCGGCCGAGCGCGCCGGGTTGACCGTCACCACGGTTGATTCGTTCCGGCTGGCGGCCGACGTCGACGACGCGTCGGATCTCGTGGACGTGTTCGTGCACAACACGCGCCGGACCCGGGAGTGGTTGATCGCCGGCGGGTGGCGGCTCGCGGTGGACGACGGCACGCCAACCGTGGTCCGGGAACCCAACGACTAACCGCGCGACGGCCGGACGCGTTGGCATGAAGTGGCGTCTGGATGTGGGGGTGTGCCGTGACTGAGACACAGTTCGGCGGCGACGAGTACGACGTGTCAGTGTCGGTCTCCGAGGCCGCCGTGGAGCGCGCCCTCGACGTGCGTCCGGCGGACGTGGCGCCGGCGTCCAGTCTCACGTTCGCGCGCAACGTCTTCGTGCCGCTGACGACGGCGTGTCGGTACACGTGTACGTACTGCACGTACTACGACGTGCCCGGTGAGGCGTCGTTGTTGACGCCGGAGGAGATCCGCGAGCAGTGCCGTGTTGGGGCCGATGCGGGCTGCACCGAGGCGCTGTTCACGTTCGGCGACCAGCCCGACGACCGCTACACTGCGATCCACGAGCAGCTCGGCGAGTGGGGCTACGACTCCATCCACGAGTACCTGCGGGCGGCCTGTGAGATCGCGCTCGAAGCGGGGCTGTTGCCCCACGCCAACCCCGGCGATCAGACGCGCGCACAGATGGCCACCGTGGCCGACGTGAACGCGTCGATGGGGGTGATGTTGGAGACAACGGCGGACGTACAGGCCCACGGCGGCCCACGCGCGAAATCCCCCGAGCAGCGCCTGCACACGATCGACGTGGCGGGCGACCTGGGCGTGCCCTTCACCACGGGCGTTCTCGTGGGGATCGGCGAGGACTGGCGGGACCGCGCCGAGAGCCTGCTCGCGATCCGGGCGCTGCACGAGCGCCACGACCACGTCCAGGAGGTGATCGTGCAGCCGGTGCGTCCGAACGCGCGCTGGCAGGGCGAGCCGCCGGGCGCGGAGACGATGCGTCGCGTGGTGGCGATGGCGCGGGCCGTGCTCCCGGCCGAGGTCGGGGTGCAGGTGCCGCCGAACCTGACGGACGTGCGCGGGCTGGTCGACTGCGGCGTGGATGATCTGGGCGGCGTTTCGCCCGTGACCAAAGACCACATCAACCCGGACTACGCGTGGCCGGCCCTCGACGAGCTGTCGGCCATCGCCGACCACGCGGGGGTGCCGTTGCGCGAGCGCCTGCCGGTGTACGAGCGGTTCTTGCCCGCCGACGGCGGGACCGCCGGTGACGGCTGGGTGAGCCAGCGCATCTGGCGCGCGATCGAGGACGGCGACCGGTACGAGGCGGTGCGCGCGGAGTGACGGCGGTTAGTCGCCGGCGCTGTGGGGTGGCGTGCCGGCGCGCTCGGACACCAGGGGCGTGCCGTCGGCGTTCGGTCCGACGTGGGGGCCGATGGTGTCCGCGTCGGGGTTGATGACGTGCCGAGTCGTGTAGTCCGTGGAGCGCTCGACCGGCGTGCGGCCGATGGCCGAGATCATCTCGGCGTAGTCGGCGACCGACCGGAACTCGCCGTGTTGGCCGCCGGCGCGCTTCGTGATTTCCTCGCTGAGGATCGTGCCCATGAAGTCGTCGGCGCCGCAGTTCAACAGCGCCAGTCCCTTCGCGTCCCCGAACTTCACCCACGACGACTGGATGTGGTCGATGTTGTCGAGGAACAGCCGCGAGACGGCGATCATGAGTTCGTCTTCGGCGTCGCTGGCGCCGCCGTCGACGACGCCGCGCTCGTAGAGGGGTGTCTGCTCGTGGATGAACGACAGCGGGACGAACTCCGTGATGTTGTGGGTGCGGTCCTGGAGGGCGCGGATCACGTCGAGGTGGTGGATGCGGTGGGCGGCGTTCTCGACGTGGCCGTACATGATGGTGGCGGTCGTTCCGAGGCCGGCGTCGGCGGCGGCTTCCATGGCGGCGACCCACTCGTCGGTCGTCATTTTGCCGGGACAGATGACGTCCCGGACTTCGTCGACGAGGATTTCGGCGGCGGTGCCGGGAACGGTGTCGAGGCCGGCGTCGGCCAGCGTCTCGTAGACCTCGTCGTAACCCCAACTCACCCCGCGCTGGGCGTGGTGGGCTTCCTCGGGCGTGATCGAGTGGACGTGTGCGCCGGCCTCGCTCATCGCCGCGATCTGCGCGGCGTACGTCGTCGGGTCCGTGTCGTACGCTTCGGGGGGCTTGTAGTTGTGGTCGGGGTCGTCGGGGTCGAGGGCGTCGCGGTGGGCCTCGTTCAGTCCGAACGCCGGGTGCAGCCCCGAGACCGACGTGACCTCGGAGACGCCGCGTTGGATGGCGTCCGCGACCGTGGCTTTCGATTCGGCGGGCGTCTTGGTGAAGCCGCCGTGAGCCGCCTCGTGCTCGGTTTCGAAGCGGTGGGCGGTGTCTTTGAAGTTGCAGAACAGGCAGCCGGTGTTGCAGGCCGTGGTGACGTTGTTGTTGAGGTTGGCGACGAACGTCACGTCGTCGCCGACCACGTCGGCCCGGCGGCGGTCGGCGGCCTCCAGGACGAGTTCCTTGCGTCGCGGGTCGATGCCGTCGGTGTCGGTGCCCGTGGTGATGAGTTCGATGCCGTCGGCGACGGTGAGGCGGCGGCCGTCACGGGCGTTCGCCAGCGCGTTCTCGAACGACTGGTCGGTGCTCGGGACCACGTCGAAGTCGAGAGCGCTGGCGTCGGTCATTGTCGATGGCACCGGTTGCACGGGCAAAAACCCTGCCACAGCGGCAGGCGGATCCGTACGCAAATTCGTGGACAGACTGCGCGCAGAGGAATGGCGTGTACGCACGCAAGTGAAAGATTGATGGGGTGGGGTCCCAGGCATAGTGGTATGGCGAGCGTCAAAGACCGCCGGGTCGAGTCACCAGCAACGGACACCGACCTCGGGCGGGGTGTCTTCGAGTTCAGCGACCGGTATTCGGTGTTCGACTGGGGGGAGATGCCCGACCACGTTCCGGGCAAGGGGGCCAGCCTCTGCACCATGGGGGCGTACACGTTCGAACAGCTCGCGGCCGCGGGCGTCCCCACACACTACCAGGGCGTGCGGACGCCGGGTGGGGAGACGGTGCGCCTGGCGGACGCCCCCGAGGCACCCACCCAGATGGTGATCGACCTCACGCAGGTGCCCACGCTCCCGTTCGAGGACGGGAGCTACAACTACGACCGGTACCACGACGCCGGCGGCAGCAACTACCTCGTGCCCCTGGAGGTGGTGTTCCGGAACGCCGTGCCGGTCGGCTCCAGCCTCCGGACGCGGTGTGCCCCCGCGGACGTCGGGATCGACGCCGACGAATGGCCCCAGGGACCCGTCGAGTTGCCGGAGACGATCGTGGAGTTCTCGACGAAGTACGAGGAGCAAGACCGCTATCTGTCCCGGTCGATGGCCGACGAGATCGCGGGCGACGCCGACATCGCGGAGCTGGACGCGCTCGCGCGCCGCGTGAACGAAACCATCACCGACTGCGCGGCCGACGCCGGCTTCGTCCACGACGACGGCAAGCTCGAATGCGTATACGTCGACGGCGAGGTGCGGGTCGCGGACGTCGCCGGGACGTTCGACGAGAACCGCTTCCGGTTCGACGGCCGAGAGGTCTCCAAGGAGGCGGTGCGGCAGTTCTACAAGCGCTCGGCCCCCGAGTGGGTCGGCGCCCTCAAAGACGCCAAGCGGGCGGCAGACGAGCGCGGCGTCGCCGACTGGAAGTCCCTCTGTGAGCCGTCCCCGGACCCGCTGCCGCCGGAGATCCTGCAGGCCGCGGCGGACCTGTACGCCGCGGGCGCGAACCGCTACACGGCCCGCGAGTGGTTCGACGCGCCGCCGCTCGGCGACGCGCTCGACGCCTTCGAGTGATGCGGCGGCGGTCGTCGTGGTCGCGGTGTCCTGCATTCTGGCTGGCGGTTTGAACGGAACCTCTGTGAAACGAGTGTTGGAGACGCCTATCAGAATGTCTGAGCTAAACAGTTCCAGATCTCACCTACAGAATCATGATTGATGTTCCGATGAATTCAGAGCGGTTTCGAATTTGACACCCGGAAAAGTAAATCAGGAAAGGAAAGACAACATCAAAATATAGTGGAACATTTTGGCATTAAAGAACAAAAGAAGCCGAGGATGATTCTATTGTGATATTACCATTGTGCATGACGTGCATCTGTTTTCACCAGTATGTTCTGGTTGACGAAGAGCATCAAATAGCCCGGAGGACATAACAGACGAATCAAACGCCCGCCATTATTTACCCCACCAGCTATTCAAAGATTCGGACGTAAAATTTCAGCGATATGATTAATCATTAAGTCCTTTAGTGTATAGAATAAGACCCTCACGGCACCACCACCACTTTTTTATTGTCCAGCAGCGAGCAGAATATATGGTCGAATTGAACACTTGGTTGAAAAATAACCCCCTCTATGGGAGCCTAGTGTTTGGAGGGATGGTACTCATCAGCGTCTTCATCTGGAGTGTTATCGCCAATTATCCAGAGCCAGCAATGAAGACCGTTACCGACCCAGACACCCTAACTATTTCTCTAGCTGTAACAGTATTATCTTCAGCAACATACGTAATTTTCTCGTCTAAATACGGCTAATTACCAATAGAGGCGATATACCAGATCTACCCACAGACGAAGAGGAGAACTCTATTTACCGGCGACTTGGGTGCAATAAATGGGAGGAATCATGGATAGATACGCACATACAGTTCCACTTACGGGCTGTCTCGTTGTACGCTAATCATCACGAAAGCGGCACTCGGAGACAAGGCCGTACCGGGTTTCTCAAGCGACTAGAACGGATTAGCGACATTGTCCGAGAGTTCACCCGTCAATGTGACTTTGAATGCATCCTGATAGCCAGAGAATGTCAATCTGTACGACAGGAGTTGGCCTCCTTTCGCAGTAGACCGAGGAGGATGAAGAATAGGATACCACCCTGGTTAGTAAAACAATGAACAAGCCAGTTACCGCCGATATGAACCGGATGGATTAGACAAGGAGCTGAGAATATACAACGGAAGTGACTTTGGTGGACTGGAGAGGTCTTGAAGCACGCAACAGTCATCGACGCGGCCACCGGCCGGAGTTCGCGAATCGGCGTCCAGACGCCCGACGACGAGGACGACGAGGACGAGCAGCGGGCGCGCGGCGTCGGCTGGCTCCGGGCGGTCCGTCGTTGGTTCGGCGTCTGAAGCGCTCCGGTTCGTCGGTTTCCCGGGCGGACACCGACAGACGAAGCCGCTTTACGCCCGCGAGTCCTCGTCGCGGGCAATGAGCGAGCCGAGCGCGGACGTCTACGAGCAGGGGCGCGGGATGGACGCCCACAACAAGGTGATGCGGGAGTTGCGGGACGAGAAGGGCGCCAAAGACTACGACCCCCGGGAGCCGACGCGGGTCTGGCTGGACGAGGACAACACGCCGGACGGCGTCTACAACAGTCTCACGATCATCCTGAACACGGGCGGGTGTCGGTGGGCGCGGGCCGGCGGCTGCACGATGTGCGGGTACGTCGCCGAGTCCGTGGAGGGCGGCTCAGTCGCCCACGAGGACCTCCTGGCGCAGATCGACGAGTGCCTCGCCCACGAACGCGCGGAGGGCGACGAGCAGGCCGGGCTCATCAAGATCTACACCAGCGGGTCGTTCCTCGACGAGCGCGAGGTGCCCGCCGAAACCCGGCGGGCCATCGCCGAGACGTTCGCGGACCGCGAACGCATCGTCGTCGAGAGCCTGCCGGATTTCGTGGATCGGGAGAAGATCACGGATTTCACCGCGGTCGGCCTGGAGACGGACGTGGCCGTCGGCCTGGAGACGGCGACCGATCGGGTGCGCCACGACTGCGTGAACAAGTACTTCGACTTCGAGGACTTCGAGGCCGCCTGCGCGGAGGCGCGCGCGGCGGACGCCGGCATCAAGGCGTACCTCCTGATGAAGCCGCCGTTCCTCGCCGAGTCGGAGGCGATCGCGGACATGCAGTCCTCGATTCGGCGGTGTGCGGCCGTCGATGGCTGTCACACGGTGTCGATGAACCCGACGAACGTTCAGCGGTACACGATGGTCGACCAGCTGCATTTCCGCGGTGGCTACCGGCCGCCGTGGCTCTGGAGCGTCGCCGAGGTCCTGGAGTCGACGGCGGACGTCGACGCCATCGTGGTCTCGGACCCGGTTGGTCACGGCAGCGACCGGGGGGCGCACAACTGCGGGGAGTGCGACGACCGCGTGCAGAAGGCCATCAAGGACTTCGACCTGCGCCAGGACCCGTCGGTGTTCTCGGAGGTCGCCTGCGAGTGCGAGGCCACGCACGAAGCGGTCGTTGAACGGGAGACGGCCTACAACCTCCCGCTGGCGGAGTGAGTGCGGTCAGAGTGACAGCGCCGACTCGCCGGCCAGCAGCCGGTAGCTCTCCAGGGTGCCCGCCATCGAGGGGGCGTCGTCGTCATCGTGGCGCTGCGTGCCGTAGTCCATCCACTGGCCACGCGTGTAGCTGTACATCTCGAAGCCCGTGGCCGTCTCAACGACGACGTCCACGACCGCGTCCGCGGGGGCGTCGTCGGGAACGACTGTGGAGCGGACGCCGTCATCGTGGTCCATCACCCAGACGGCGCGGGCGTCCGCGGTGTCGTCGAGGCGGGCGCGGGCTTCGTCGGGTGACAGCGGGCGGGCGGGCCAGTCGTCGCCGGCCGGTTGTGGGGCGTCCATGCGCGACCTACGTGGGGATGCCGTATCGGCGTTTCCCCGACGACGTTACTCGGCGAAGTAGCTCGTGAAGAACCCCGAGAGGAACGCCGACACCGCGACAGCCAGCGTGACCTGTTCGAGGTCCCAGGGGCCGTCGTCGGCAGCGTACACGGTGGCGGCGACACTGACGACGAGCGAGACGATACCGTTCGTGACGTGTTTTTTGACTGCCATATGTGGTATTGGGGGGACCAGGGTCTACACTGTTTCGGTGGCGGGTGGAAGCGCTACGCGAACGCAGTGAGGACGCCCTGGCCGTCCGTGGCACCGAGCGCCGGGAGCGTCGCGCGCTCGGGGTGGGGCATCATGACCGCAACGTGGTCGCGGTCGCCCGTGACGCCGGCAACGGCGCCCGTCGATCCGTTCGGGTTCGCCGCCTCGGTGACCTCGCCGTCGGCGTTGCAGTACCGGAAGAGCACGCGGTCGTCGGCCACGAGGTCCGCGTAGGCGTCGTCGTCGATTTCGAAGCGTCCCTCGCCGTGCGCGATGGGGATTTCGAGGACGTCGCCCTCGCTGTAGGCGGCCGTCCACGGCGTGGTGGCGTTCTCGACGCGGAGGTGGACGCGCTCGCACTGGAAGCGCGCGCTGGCGTTCGTCGTGAACGCGCCCGGCGCGAGGCCGGCTTCGCAGCCGATCTGGGCGCCGTTGCAGACGCCGAGAACCGGGACGCCGTCGGCGGCGAGCGCGCGGACCTCCGCCACGACCGGCGACTGGGCGGCCATCGCACCCGCGCGGAGGTAGTCGCCGTACGAGAACCCGCCGGGGACGACGACGCCGTCGGTGTCAGCGGGAAGCCCGTCGTCGTGCCAGGCGACCGCGGCGTCGACGCCGAGGTGGGCGAGCGCCCGGACGGCGTCGCGGTCGCAGTTCGAGCCGCCGAAGCGAACGACTGCGACCGTCATTCGCGGGCTTCGACCGCCACGTCGTAGTCGTGGATGGTCGGGTTGGCGAGGAGTCGGTGGGCCATCTCGTCGGCGCGCTCGGCGGCCGCCTGTTCGTCGTCGGCGTCGAGGTCGATCTCGAAGCGGTCGGCCGACCGGAGCGCGTCGAGTTCGAACCCGAGGCGTTCGAGGGCTTGCTGGGTGGTTTCGGCCTCCGGATCGAGGACGCCGTGTTGGAGTCGGACCGTCACCGTGGCGGTGTACGCGGTCATCACATCGGTGTGGACTTTCGTGTGCAATCACTCTTTTGGAACGCTACGATAATACACGTTCATGAGTTGCGAGAGGGCCACTCACGTGGGACACATCTATCCGTATCGACGACCTCCGGGCGTGTATGTCCAGCGAACAGCACTCCCGCAGTGTCGCCGAAAACGACTACACCGAAGTCACGGTGGTCGGAGCCGACCGCACCGGGATCGTCGCTGCGGTCACGGGACTGCTGTTCGAGCACGGCGCGAACATCGAAGACGTCGAGCAGACCGTCCGCGACGGCGTCTTCCGCATGACGCTGCTCGCGGATTGTGGGTTCGCAGACGGCGCGGAGCCGGTCACCGACCGCGCGGCCTTCCGGGCGGCGCTTGACGACACCGGTGACGAGCTCGGCGTCGACGTGCGGGTTCGGTTCCCCGACGAACGCGACGACGGCATCGCGGTCCTCGTCACGAAAGAAGACCACTGCCTGCGCGCGCTCCTTGAGGCCGACCTGGGCGCGCCCGTGAACGTCGTCATCGGCAACCACGACACCCTCGAAGCGGTCGCCGACGAGCACGACGTCCCGTTTCACGACATCGGCGACGACACGGGCACCCCCGACGAGGAGCGCCTCCTGGAGTTGCTCGCGGCGTACGACACCGACCTCGTGGTGCTTGCGCGATACATGCGCATCCTCAGCCCGGACGTGGTGTTCCGGTACGCGGGCCACATCGTGAACGTCCATCCAAGCCTGCTGCCGGCGTTCCCGGGCGCACAGGCCTACCGGCAGGCCGTCGAGGCGGGCGTGCGTGTCGCCGGCGTCACCGCACACTACGTCACCACCGACCTCGACCAGGGGCCGATCCTCACCCAGCGCGCGTTCACCGTGCCGCCGAACGCGTCGGTCGCTGCCGTCAAGGACCGCGGCCAGCCCCTCGAAGCGGACGCGCTCGTGGCGGCGGTGCGCGCGCACCTCGCCGGCGACACGACGGTGCGGCGCGGCGCGGTCGCGGTCGACGGCCCACACGAGTACGGCGCGCTGGCCGACGACTGAGCCGGGGCGTTTCACAGCAATCTTATACGTTCCAGTCGTGGCTGCCGGCGTGAACAACGGAGACAGTGTGCTGCGGAGGGGGCGATGATCTCGGACCTCGCGGCAGCCGCCCGCAGCCTCCGGTACGCCGGCTTCGACGCGGTCCGCGAGTTCGCCTCGCGGACGTACTACGGGCTGCGATCACACAGCACCCCGGACCCGATCCTGGACGCGGAATGGGACATGCTGGTCGTGTTGGATGCCTGTCGGGCGGACGTGTTCGCCGACGTCGTCGGCGGCGGGGAGTACGACTTCGACAGTGGCGGAACGGCGACATCGCCGGCAAGCACGTCGACGGAGTGGCTCACCGCGGTGCTCGGGAGCGCCAGCGACGACGCCCTTGCGGACGTCTCCTACGTGACCGGGAACCCGTACTCCTCGCGCACCATCGACACGAGCCGGCTGGGCGGCTACGAGGCGGTCTGGGAGTACGGCTGGGACGACGCCCAGGGTACCATCCCACCCGGCCCGGTGACCGACGCCGCGATCAGGGCGGGGCGCACCCACGACACCGACCGGCTGATCGTCCACTACATGCAGCCCCACTTCCCCACCGTCTTCGACGACGACAGTGGCGGAGTCGCCCTGGACGACTGGGGCGACCAGCCGATGTCCGTCTGGGAGCAACTGCGGTTCGGCCGGCGCTCCGTCGCGGACGCCTGGCGGGACTACGAGCGCAACCTCGAAGCCGTCTTAGAGGACGTCGCGGTGTTGCGCTCGAACGTCGACGCCGACCGGACCGTGCTCACCGCCGACCACGGGAACGCGTTCGGTGAACACGCCATCTACGGCCATCCCGGCGGCGTCGATGTTCCGGCGCTTCGGGAGGTGCCGTGGTGTGAGACCACCGCCAGCGACGAGCGGACGCGCGAACCTAGCGGTGGTCGTGGCGGATCCGTGGAGGCGACCGACGCGTCGGTCGTCGACGACCGACTCGAACAGCTCGGCTACAAGACCTGACGCAGTCAATCGGGCGTCTGCTCCCAGGCCGTGCGTTCGCGGAGCGCGTGCTCGGCGTCGGCGTCGAGGTGATCCCGGACACCAACCAGATCAGTAGTGGTAACGATGCCGACGAGGTCGAGGCCATCCGCGACCGGGAGGTGACTGACGCCGGCATCGCGGAGGGTGTGTGCAGCCCGGTTGGCGGTCGCAGACGGAGACACCGTCTCCAGGGGCCGGGACGCCGCGGCGTACACTGGGATTTCGTCGAACGGACGGTCGTGTTCGTGGCCGGCGGCGACGAAGTCGTGCTCGGTGAGGATGCCCGCGGGGTTGTCGTCGCGGGTGACGACGACGCTGCCAACACCGGTCGCAAGCATGCGGTCGGCGGCGTCGTGCAACGACGCGTCGGCCGGGACCGCCACGACGGCGGTGGTCATGATGTCGTCGACGCGCACACGCAAGGGTACAGCAGCCGGGAACTTGGTGATTACGTCACACACCCAACAGTTGGGCGGGGTGGTGTCACTCGACTTGGCGGGTGAGCGCTTGGACGTCGTGCATGTCGAATTTGCCGTCGCCGGTGACGTCGAAGGCAGTGGTGCCCTCCGGGACGGCGTTGCGGAGCGCCAACTGGTAGAGGAGTTCCACGTCGGCCATGTCAACGACGCCGTCGCCGTTGACGTCCTCGTAGACGCCGTCGTCGTCGGGGTCGGCGGGGTAATACGTGGTGCCGTCGAATTCGAGGCCGCCCGGGAACGGGATGGGCTTTTCGACGGCGCGTTGGATGTCGATGTGGCCCGCGCCGCGGAACGTCTCGGAGGCGTAGCGGTCTTCGAGGGTGCCGTTGTCGTACGTGTCCGGGGTGGTGTCGCCGGCGCTGAAGTAGTCGACCTGGTAGTCCGACCGGACGTGGGCGGCGGTGTGTTTGATGTGGGCGATGATCTGGCGCGTGGTCGCGCCGGGGTTCTGTGCCGCCACGACGGCGGCGAGGCCGGTGACGTGTGGTGCCGCCATGCTGGTTCCGTGCAGCGTGCCGTACATCCCGGAGCCGGCGTAAAGCCCCGAGCCGCCGCCGGGGCCGGTTCGCGCGAACCCGAACGAATCGACGGCCGGGGAGAGCGTGCTGAACACGCCGTCCCAGAGCGAGCCCGACGACCCGACGTTCCCGCCCGGGGCGCTGACGTCGACGGAGTCCGGGCCGTAGTTGGTGTAGACGGCGGGCGTGTGCGTGGGGCTGTTCGTGCCGAAGTCCGGGACACCGTCGCCGTCGGCGTCCGGGGGCTGGGCTTCGAGCGTGGGGACCGCGCTTCGTGGTCCGGTGCCCGAGACGGAGATCCATCCGGGGTGGCTGCCCTTTCCGGTGTTCGTTACCTGCGGTTCGAAGTCGTCGATGTTGGTGTCGGCGTTGCCGGCGGACTCGACGAGGACGGCGTCGTTGTCGACGGCGAGCTCGCCGATGCGCCGGTAGGCCTTGACGCTCAGGTGCTGGCTGACGCTCGGCGACACCGGGCTGGACGGCCCGAGACTCAGGTTCACTGCGTCCGCGCCCGCTCGGATCGCCGTTTCGGCGGCGTTGAGGATCGATGCGCTGGATTTGAACGGGAACACCTTCATGTCCAGGAGCGTCGCGTCGGGCGCGACGCCGACGGCGTATGGGCCGCCGCTGGACGCGCGGGCACCGGTAGCCGCCGAGATGCCGGCGCAGTGCGTGCCGTGACTGCTGTCGGCGCTGGTTCCCAGTGAGTCATCGAGGGAGAAGTTGCCCGAGCGGCTGGTGTCGACGGTGAGATCCGGGTGGCTGGCGTCGATCCCGGAGTCCACGATGGCGATGGTCGTGCCCTCGCCGGTGACGTCGTTGTCGTGGATGGCGGCGACGTTCTGCTCGGCTTTCGACCACTGGAGTGGGTGTGGCTGTGGGATGTCGTCGTCAGTGGTGTCGAAGGAAGCCGACTGTGCGCCGTCGGGGAGCTCGTCGGGCACGTCCGCGGGGGAGACGCCAGTGATCGTCGGCGGGTCGATGGAGAGTTCGAACTCCGGGGCGAAGTCCAGGCCGTAGCCGGTGAGGGCTTGCTCCGAGCCGGAGACCGACGCGAAACCGACGGACTGGGCTTCGTCGATGACGTCGACGGCCTCTCGCCAGGCGTCGCTGGTGGCCGACTGCGTGTCGACGAGGAACTGGTCGTCGCGGACGCGCTCGGCGGTGACGGGCTGTGTCGTGGCTGAGAGGCCGCCGATCGCTGCGGCGGCTGTCTTCATGAACGTTCGCCGGGTCTGTCTCATAGCATCCGTATATACTACCAGTATACAAATAACTACGCCATCTCCAGCCACCGAGCGCGCGGCGGCGCGGTTATCGCAGCCGGCCAGCCAGCAGCGCCGCCGCAGCCATGCCGCCCAGCGTGATGACGCCCCCGAACCCGGGGACGGTCCCGCTGGACGCGTCGTCCGTATCGCGTTCGGTTGTGGTCGTTGATGCTGTCGGTGCCGCCGTGCTCGTTGCCGTCGACGTGTCTGGCGTCGTGGTCGCTTGGGTGGTGGGTTGGGAAGTCGCCGTCGTCGTTGTCGGCGTTTGGGTCGCGGCGTTCACCGTCGTCGCGTCCTGGCTCGCGCTCCCGGCAGCGACACTGCCGCCGCCACCGCCGCCAGCACTGCCACCGCCACCGCCTCCGCCACCGCCTCCGCCACCCGCCTCGTCGCCACTGCCGCCGGTGTCGCCGTCTGTGCCACCACCACTGTCGGTGCCATCGTCAACGTCGCTGCCGCCCGACGGGCCGAGCGTGAACTCCACCTCCGTCGACCCGGCCGCGGTCCACTCGAACTGGGCGGACTGGTTGCGGGCGGTCACCGTCACGGACCGCCCCGCAGAGACGGCGTCAGCGGGGACGATCAGATCGTAGTATCCACTGTCAGCGGTGGTGTTCGAGGCGACAACGGAGCCGTTGTGTACCACCTCGACGGTGACGTTGCCGGCGGGGTGGCCGTCAGCATCACTGACAGTGCCGAAAAACCGGTGTGGCGGTGTCGGTGGCGACGACGCCGCGGCTGCGGTGCTGCCCGCAGCGGCCAGCGCTGCGATCACTGCGACGGCTGTGACGACGACTGCTGTTCGCCGGATCGTGGGTCGTATCGTGTCCATGGAATCAAACATCGCGTGGCGGAGGTGTGTTAGTTGTCGGCGGGCGCTGCGGTGTAGGCTTCGTCCTCACGGACGAAGACCCAGTA
The DNA here is from genome assembly GCF_016917835.2 of Halobacterium sp. BOL4-2. Taxonomy (GTDB): domain Archaea; phylum Halobacteriota; class Halobacteria; order Halobacteriales; family Halobacteriaceae; genus Halobacterium; species Halobacterium salinarum. The sequence goes on from NZ_CP070332.2 coordinate 1,421,260, forward strand.
GCCCTCGCTGCGCTCCATCGTCTCGAAGTCGCCGGCGGAGTGGGAGGTGAACGCCACGCCGTCGGCGGTCTCGTCCTGTGCGAGGACGCTGTACACGGCACCCTCAGAGACCGAGGACAGCGCGGTGTCGACTGGCTGCTCGAAAGCCCGGTACTGGCCGACGAGGTTCCACCCCTCGCTGAGCGATTGGGCGGTCGGTGCCGGCGCGCTCGGGTCCGCGCCCGCGGCGGCGCCAGCGATGTTGTAGACGTTCACCGGAACGGTGGACGCGCGATCCATGACGAAGACGTAGCCCGCGCCGCCTTCGAGCGCGGTGAGGCTGTTCTCCCTGGCGTCCGGATCGTATGCGTCCCAGGCGTCGGCTGCGGCGTCGTAGGCGTAGATCGCGTCGACCGCCGACGTGTCGATCTCGGACAGCGGCACCGCGCCGCTGGTGGCCGGCACCGATACGTAGTTCTGGCCGCGATCCAGCCGGAGGACGTCCGTGTGCACGACGGTGCTGGCGCCGGTCGCGCCTTGCGTGCCGGTGCGGTCGGTGTAGCTGTCGCCGTCGATAGTCACTGCCGGGCTGGTGCCGGTCTGGATGTGGCCCTCGACGACGACGCTCACGCTACCGAAGAGGCCGCCGTCTTGGACAGCCACGATCTCGCCGTCGAACCCGTCGATGGAAACGTCGCGGGGCGTGATGTCGCCGGCGTCGATTGGCTCGTTGAACAGCACGCGGACCCGGGTGGTGTTCAGCGCGTCGCCGGGTTGGGCCTCGCTCGTGACAGTGTGGAGCACGGCGTCGGTCGGGCGGGGTGGCGTCGTGTCGATCTCGGCGGTCCGCGAGAGCACCCGCCCATCGACCGTCCCCGACACCTCGTAGCGGCCGTCGGCGACGGCTCCGTCGGCGTGTGGGACCGTGACCGACGCTTCGTAGACGCCGGCGTTGATCTCGGTGAAGTCGTCGGGGCTGAGCGTCGCGGTGAACCGGTCGTCGAGGGTGAACTCCTCAAGCGACGCGAGCTCACGGGTGGCCTCGGTCACGGTGAGGCCGTTCCCGACGGCGGCCTCGATGTCGTTCAGCGTCGTGACCCGGAGCGTTATCGTGTCGCCAGCGGTGGTGGTCGTGAGCCCGAGGTCGATGCCGAACGTCGTCGACGCCGCCGGCATCACGTTGCCGCTGGTGTCGACGACGCTGTCGGCGGTCACCGAAAGCGAGTCGTCGACCAGGTCGGCGGCGGTCAGCGCCTCGTCGAGCGTGATCTCGACCGTCTGTGGGTCGAGTTGGGTGGCGGCCGTGATGGTGCCTGCCGACGCGTTGTTCCCGTCCTCGAACGTGAAGTTGGCGGCGGTGAGGCCGCTGCCATCGGGTGCGCTAACGATCTCGTCGAATCGAACGGTCAGCGTGGTGGCCCCCGGCTCGGCGACCACCTCCTTGAAGCCGGGCGTGTGCTCGGGCGCTGCGGTGCCGGTCGTCTCCGTGTCGGCCAGCGGTGCCGCGTTCGCGACCGGGTGGCCGACGGTGTCGGTGACGCCGGGCGCGCGGACCTGTACGGACTCCGAGCCGATGGCGTCCACGGAGACCGACCGGTTCAACAACAGGACGGCCTCGTTGTCGGCGGTGAGGAACTCCGGGAGGACGTCGTCGATGGCGTAGTCGTCGCTGGTGATCGCGAGGTTCTGGGCGGAAACGGACGACCCGTCGACGGGCTCGGAGAACAGCACGGTCACGAGCCGCGTCTTCCCGCCGGCGTCCGGGCTCGCGCCGGGGTTCGCTGCGGCGGCGGTGATGGTCGGCGCAACGGTGTCTTTCTGGACCGTTTTCGTGGTGGAAACCGTGTTCTCGGCGGCGTCGGTCAGGGTCACCGTGACGTCGACAGCGCCGCGATCGAGCGCGGTCGCGTCGAACGTGAACGTCGCGTCCCCGGTGACGTCGGCGGCGGTCTTCGAGCGGGTGGTGCCGCCCGATCCGCGGAGGGTCACGGCGGCCTCGACGGGCTCGTCACCCGTCGTGATCGAGACGTCGTAGCTGCTGACGGTGCGGTTGTTGATCGGGCCGGCATCGGCGCTGCGAACGGTCGGCGCGGTGGTGTCGGCGACCACCGCCGAGCTGGCGGGGACCGCGCGCGGATCAGCGTCGTCAGTGTCGGTGAACGCGTCGGCGCGAACGGAGACGGCGTCCGTGCCGATGTCGGCGGTCGTGACGGCGCTGTCGAGTGTCAGGTCGATGGATGCGGGGCCGCTGGCGGTGGCTGCCGTGATGGCGCCCGCGCCGTCGTTGGTGGCGTCCTGGTAGACGAACTCGTTCGGGCTGGGGTCGCCGTCGACGGCCGCGACGCGTTCACTGAACGTCGCGGTGACCGTCGTGCTCCCGGTGTCGGTTTCCACGCCGTCGAGGGTTGGCTGCGCGGCGTTCACGTCCAGGGTAGCACTGGCGACGGTGCCCTCGATGATCGGTGTGGCGCTCGTGTTGAGGTTCGTGAGTCCGCGTTCGTCGGTGGCGGTCACGTAGACGGTGTAGTTGCTGTTGTCCGTGACTTCGCGGACCCACTGGAGGGCCACGTCGACGCGCTGTTTGCCGGGGGCCATATCGATGTCCTTCGACACGCTGGCGGCCGACGCGTTGGCGAGGTCACCGGCGGTGAAGTTGCCAGCGTCGGCGGCGGCGACGAAGTGGACGGTGGCGCTGGTGGCGTTGGTTGCGTCGTCGTAGGTGTAGTTGACGGCGACGGTGTCGCGTGGTGAAACGTCCGTCGAGGCGTTCAGGGACACCGCCGAAACGTCCGGGGGTTCGTCGTCGATGACGACGACCGGATCGGTCGTCCGTGTGACGGGGCTGCCGGAGCCGTCGTCGACCGTGACCGACAGCGTGTACGCGCCGTCGGCCAGCGGGGCGTTCTCAGCCAAGTCCAGCGTGAGGCGCTGGGTCGCGTTCGCCACCAGTGGGCTGTCGGAGATGTCGAACGTGGCGGTTTCGGTGCTGTTGGCCGCTGCCAGCGTTATACTGACGTCGGCGCTGCCGCCGGAGACCGGCTGGTTGTAGCGGTACGCCACGTCCAGTGCGTCCGTGGACTGGTTGACCGTGCGGGTGGACGGTGTGACGACCACCAGTGGGGGTGTGTCGGTCGTGGCGTCGGCCGTGATGGCCATGCTGGCTGCGGATACGGTCGTGGGTGGTGAGTCGGTGGTGCGGAGCGCACCGGACTCGACGCCCACGGTGTCGACGCCGAGGTCGGCGGCGGTGACGCTCTCGTTCACCGAGACCGCGACCTGGGTGTCACCGTCGAGGTCGCGCACGGCGGTGACCGAGCGGTTGCCGGTGTCGTTGGCGTCGGTGTACGTGACGTTGGCGGCGGTGATGCCGCTGTCAGTCGCCACAACCGGCTGGCTGAACGTCAACACCACCGTTTGGTTGGTGGTGTCGCTGCCGTCGAGTTCGACGCTGTCGAGGCTGACCGTCTCGTTGTCAGTGGGAGCCGTGTCCGCGGCCAGGGTTTCGGGCGCGCCGTCGGTGGCGGGGTCAGTGGTGCCGGTGGTGTTGCCTTCGACCCAACTCGCGCGTGTGTCCAACGCCAAGGTGGCGTTGGACTGGGTTGCGTTGGCCGCGACCGTGGCCTGCACCCGGAGTTCGGTTGTGGTGTCGTCGGGGATGGTGCGGTTCGTGATGTCGAGTTGCTGTGGCGAGGTGAACGCCGCGGGGGCCGTGGTGCCCAACGACGTCCCGCTCCCGTCGAGGACCTCGATTTCGGAGATGTTCGATGCGGAGACGGTGTTGCTGGTGGCCCCCGAGAGGGTGAGCCCGGTCAGGACGGTGTCGGCGTCGTCGTCGCCACCGTCGGCGTCGCGTGCATCAATCGTCTGTACGACTGCGGTTTCGTTTGGCGTGAGGTCCCCGGCGTCGGTCGCTTGGTCCTGGAACGCCTCCGGGCCGGCGTTTGCGGCGGCGGCGGCAGCGCCGGTGAACGTGGTGGCACCGGCGAGCACGGAGAGAACCAGCAGCGCAGCGAGGGCGACCGCGCGCAACTTGGTGGTGGGGGTGTGGTCTGTCATGGTAGGATCGGCTGTGTCGTGGCGTGCAGTCGGCGGCGGCCCCAGCGGGGGGCGGATGCGGCGGTGCTGCCAACTATCCACATATACTGTCAGTATATACCAGTTGCCGTTAAATTAGTTACGGAGCACGAAACAGCGGAACCGACGGGCGGTATCGAAACACAGCACCGCAGCAGGACAGCGTGCGGGCCGAAAACGAGGCGCGGTTACGCGACGGTGGCTTCGACGCGCGCCTCGAAGTCGTCGTCGTCGTTCTCGTAGGCGTCCCGGTGGGTCAGCGCCGCCTGTCCTTTCGCCGTGATCGCGTACAGCCCGCTTTTCGGGGCGGGACCGATGCGCTCGACCAGGCCGTAGTCGGTGAGGATGGGCAGCCGGGTGTTGATGTACGCCCTGTTCTTGTCGAGGATATGCGAGAGGTTGACGGCGTTGTTGCGTTTTCCGTCGGAGAGCGCGTCGAGAATGTCGAAATCCGTCGGTACTGCGAGTTTCATGGCTGCTACCTCACGGCCGGATCTGATATATGCTAGGATATTGTCGTGTACTGGTAGTATATGCCATGGGTGGCAACGACTGGTTCGGGCGTACACCGGTGTCGGTGCACGGCGGCACGCAGTCGCCGACGGCGGCGATCAGGGCAGGGCGGTCGGCAGTGGGGTCTGGCGGGCGTTACTGCTCGGCGTTCAGCTCGCTGATCGCGTCCCTCGCGAGCTCCAGTTCGGTGATCGTGCGGCGCTGGGTCTCGATGAGGTCATCGAGGTGCGCCGCGAGTGCGTCGGCAGGGAGGTCGTCGATGCGATCCGTCGCCGCGTACAGCATGACCGTTTCGAGCGCGTTCGTGGTGGCGGTGTTCGTCTCCAACAACGACTTGACCACTACCCACGTCGGATCCTCGATGTCGGCTGGCTGTCCGGCGGTACTGCCTGTCGGTTCGTGGACCGTGTTCCCGTTAACCATTATGTAGCCTATGTGCCAATGGCGAATGAGTAACTTTAAGCTACTGATATGCGTGAAATTTCTTTCGGTGTTGTGATACGAGTGCGAGACAGCACCACGACGCCGCGAAAACGTGACCGGAGACCGCCGGCTCAGCGGACCCAACGACGGGGTGTTATCGTTCGACGCAGTGCCGGACCTGCACCGCCATGCCGCGGGTGGCGTCGGCCATCGCCGGCCCGGGCATCCGTGCGCGCCCGACGGCGAACGCGGCCGGCCCCTCGATGACGACTTCGTCGCCGACCCGGATGTCGTCGCTGGCGTCGATCACCCCGGGCGCGAGCACGCTGCCCTGGGGCACGAAGCCGTCGATCTCGACGCGCTTGGTGGGCGCGTCGCTGGCGACCCACTGGCGGGCACCCGCCAGCGTGAACGACAGCGAGCCGTACTCGGGGACGAGCGCCGCGAGCTGGTCGCCGGTGTCGGCGTCCAGCGCCTGCAGCTTGGGATACCGGCCCTGCACCTCGATGTCCGCGAACACCGCGTCGCCCGCGCCGTCGCCCAGATAGTAGTCCGCGACCGCCTTCAGCGTGGCCGCCTCGCGCTCCTGCACCCAGATCTTGTCCTCGCCGGCGAGGGCGGCGTTCAGTTCGCCGAGGCTCTCGTCGGTCGTGGGATGGTCCGCGACGGTGAACTCGAAGGGCACGTCGACGTCGCCGGCGACGCGCTCGCAGATGTCGCGGTAGCCCTCCGGCGGGACGTGCGCGATCACGCGGGAGTAATCCGTGCGTTCGAGGTACCGGCGGAGCACGCGCGCGACGAAGTCCTTCTCCTCGGCGCTCCAGCGCCCCGTCACCACGGAGTCGTAATGCTGGGCGGGATACGTGAGTTCGAGTTCCTGGGGGACGACGCCGATGGGCGACGTGATCGACGCCACGTGCGCGCGGTAGCTGGCGGCGTCCTGGAACTGGCGGTGGCTCTGGGAGTCGCTGTAGGGTTTCCGCGCCGAACACGGCACGAGCAACAGCGGGTGGCCGTCCAGGCGCTTGCGGTACCGGCTGGTGACGCGGTCGGCGAACCGCTGGATCTCCACGCGGTGCAACGCGTCCTGGGTCGAGGACAACAGCAGCGAGTCCCGGAACGTCGGCGTCCGCTGTTCGACGTAGCCGTACTGCTGGTCGAGCTCGCGCATCGCGGCCGTGAGCCACGCCGTGTGGCGGGCCTGCCCCTCGACGTAGTCCCGCAGGCGGCCGTCCCGGATGCGGCGGCGGACCCGCGCCAGCTCGGCTTCGAGGGCGTTCACGTTGTGGTCGACGCAGTCGGTCCGGTCGAAGTCGGCGGCCGGCTGCTGGCAGGCGGGACACGAGCACGGCAGCTCGTCGAGGTCGGCGAGGTCGTAGGCCCCCTCGGTGGTGAGATAGCGCCCCTGCGTCCCGCGGACCACGGCGCGGTCGGCGTTCACGAGGTCGACGCCGGCGTAGACGAGCACGGCGACGTTCCGGGGCGTGGCGACCCCCGACAGGGAGAGCGCGGTGTCGTCCGGGATCGCGGCGCGGGCCTCGACGATGGCGTCCGCGAACGCCGACCCGTGCCCGACGATGCCGGGCGCGCCCGACAGCACGTAGGCGTCGGCACCGAAGTCCGCGGCCGTCGACGGCGACACGACGGCCGCGCTCGGGAACGCAACGTCCGGGTAGTCGGGGGCGAACGACGCCTGTACGTCGTCGGCGGTGCCCGACGGGAACCCGCGGTGGGGGAGCACTGTCAGCGCGGCGTCGTCGCCCTCGGGCGTCTCTCGGGGCTGTGTCCACCGGCTGCCCGCGTCCGCGATCACGTCGTCCGTGAGCGTCGGTGTCGTCACGGGCTCCGAGAGCCGGAGTTCGCCCACGCGCGCGGCGGCGTCGCGCTCGTGGATCTCGAAGTACTCAGTCATACTGCGCTGTGGGGGGCGCGCGCTCAATTGCCTTGCCTTTCGCCGACACCGCAGGTGGCGGGTCTACTCGCCGCGCACGGCGTTGTACAGCGAAACGCGCTGTGGCACCGCTTCGAGCGCGCTCTCGGGCCAGTCGTCGTGGGCGAGCGTGAACGCGGTGTCGGGGTTGGCCTCGGCGAGCCGGCACACGCCTTCGGCGGCCGCCTCGTAGCCCGCGCGATCCATCCGGGCGGGCGTTTCGGCGGTCAGCGGGTAGGTGGTGGCGAGCGCCGAGGGGTACGGGCCGAACGGCGGCAGGACGTTCCAGGACTCGTCGTAGCGGTGGTTGCTGTCGCCCTCGGTCAGCAGGACGTCGTCGCCGTCGACGTCCAGCCGGTCGAGGCGCTGGTGGTGGCGGTGGACCTCGGGGCGGCGCGCGCTGCCCGCGCCCGTGTAGAAGAACGCGTCCTTGCTCGCGGGGTCGCTGGCTTCGAGGTGGTCGCTGTGATCGAGCAGGGCGCGGTAGCCGTCCAGCGTGCTGGGGTGGGCGTGGGCGCGCGCGGCGACCAACTCCATGAGCGTCCCGGACTTGATCGCCTGCTTGACCCGGCGGATCTCCCCGAACGAGACGTGGAGGTTGTGCTCGGCGAGCAGGCGCTCGCGGTCGCCGGCCGCCATCCCCCGGACGGCCTGGGGGCTGTGCTCGGCACAGACCGGACAGTCACAGGGGAAGTAGTGGAGGTCGTCGAGGTGCTCCGTGCCCGATACGGTGAGGTAGCGGTCGTCGCGGGCGTAGATGGCGTAGGCCGCCGAGTCGAAGAGGTCACAGCCCAGCGCGGCGGCGAGCGCGAACATCATCGGGTGGCCCGCGCCGAAGAGGTGGACGGGCGCGTCGCGGCCGAGCCCGCGCTTGGCGGCGAGCACGGCCTCGGTCATGTCGTCGTAGCGGTACTGGTTCATCAGGGGGACGACCGCACCCACCGGGAACAGGTCGAGGGCCGTGCCGTAGGCGTGTGCGCCGGCCTGCTCGCGGAGGTCCGGCTGGGTCGCCCCCTGGACGGGTGCGTTCACCAGCATGTCGCCGACGTCGACCGTTTCGGCGAGCTCCAGGCGCTGTTGGGTGGTTTCGAGCTCGGCCGCGGCCTGCTCGCGGTCGGCGTCCGGCGGCGTCGGGATGTCCACGGGCGTCCCGATGTCGCTGCCGATGTCGTGTTGGAACCGGAGGATGGCCTCGGTGTCGGTGTCGATCTCGCCGTACTCCGCGAGCTGGAAGCTCCCCGAGTCGGTCATGATCGCGCCGTCGAACCCCAGCATCTCGTGGAGCCCCTCATCGAGCGCCCGCTCGCGGAGGTCGTCGTCGCTGTTGATGATGTAGGAGTTCGTGATGAGCAGTTCCGCGCCGAACTCGTCGACGAACCGGGACGGCTCGACGGTGATCAGGTTGGGGTTGACGACCGGCATCAGGGTCGGCGTCTCGACGGTGACACCCGCCCGTGGTACGTCGAGTTCGCCGATGCGCGCGAGGCCGTCCTGTGCGCCGACCTCGAAGACGTCTCTCATTGCACCGGCGTAGCGACCGTGCGCGCTTGAGGCTTGCCTTCGGCGCTCAGGACTCCTGCTCGACGTAGAACACGCGCTCCCGGGGGATGCGCCGAACCGTCCCGTCGCCGGTTTTCACGAGCCAGTGCTCGGTGGCCTCGTCGTACCGGAGTCGGTCGTCGTCGGTCGGCCACTCGGTGACATCCCCACGCGGATCGTCGTAGACGATGACGCCCATAGCGGCACGCAGGCCGGCAGTCCCAATAAACCTACGCGAGTTCGTGCTGGAGCACGCCCAGCGCGGTGCGGCCGTCCCGGATGTCGTCGTCCCGGACGGCCGCCACCAGATCGTCGTACGGCTCGGTGTCGACCCGGATCGTCTCGTCGTCGTCCAGGGTCTGGCTGGCGGTGGGCGTACAGTCCGTCGCGCGGAAGTAGTGGTGGACGGCGTCGCTGATGCCGTTGGCCGGCTCGTAGGTGGCGTACTGCTCGATCGTGGCGGGCTCGTAGCCGGTTTCCTCGCGGAACTCCCGGCGGGCGGCGGCCGCGAGGGATTCGCCGGGCTCGACGCTGCCGGCGGGGAGCGCGCGGTTCACGCGCCCGACGGCCTGCCGCCACTCCTCGATGAGCACCACCTCGTCGCCGTCGGGCGTGAACCCCAACACCACCACCGCCGGGCCGTCGTGGAGGTAGTCGTAGTCGGTTTCAGTGCCGTCGGGCAGCCGGGTTTCGTCGCGGCGGATCACGAACCCCGGGCAGTCGTAGGCGGTCGTCGTGGCGGTCGTCTCCCACGCGAGGTCGTCGGTCGGCATGCCTCCGATTGGGCGGCGGGAGCGAAAAAGGCTGGCGCGGCGGGCTCAGAGGAGGGCCACGAGTTGGCTGCGCGTGGCGTCGCGGTCGCCGGAGTTGTCGATGATCGCGTGGTCGTCGCCGGGAATGGGGTCGAACTCCTCGCGGAACTGCTGGTGGATGGCGAAATCCGCGTCGCTTTCGTCCCCCGAACGCGCCCGGATGCGGTCGCGAACGACCGCCTCGGTGCACTCCACTTTCACCAGCTCGAAGCGGACGCCGACGCTGTCGGCCAGCTGTCGCGCGGCCGCCCGGCGCGCGTGGTTCTTGAACGTGCCGTCGAGCACGACCGAGTCGCCGTCCCGGAGCGCCGCGCCCGCGCGGTCGAGCAGCGCGTCGTAGACGGCTGCGACCTCCGCCGGCGTGTAGTCGGGCTCGGGGAACAGGTCCGTGCGGACGACGTCGGTGCGCAGCAACTCGGCGTCGAGGGTCTCGGCGGCGTGTCCGGAGACGGTGGTTTTCCCGGTGCCTGGCAGCCCGCACACGACCACGAGTCGTTGCTCGGCCCCGTTCGTCGATCTGGTGTCTGAGACGGGCGTCCCGCTCACGGTAATCGAATGAGAGACGGCCCGCCGGCAATATGAACCTGTGGAATCGGCGCGCCGGCGGCTACGCCCGCGCTCGGAGCCGGCGGAACGCCGTCGGCGCGAACCGGACCGCAACACGGCTCGGGGGGCGGCCGGCCGAATCGGTGGTGGTGGCGCGCACGCGCTCGACGATGCCGTCGCCGGACAGCTCGTACAGCAGCCGCGTGACCGTGCTCTGGGACAGCGATACGCCGGGGGTGGCCGTGACCGCGTCGGCGGCCTCGGTGACCGACCCGTGGGTGGCGTCGGTGTCCAACAGCGCCGCCAGGACGCGCTGTTTGGCGTCCGAAACCGCGAGCGGACGCCCGAGAACGACGCCGCCGCGAGGCACGTCCTGGATGCCCGCCTCGATGTCGGCGTCGGTGAGCCGGCTGCGGCCGGCGCTGTCGGCGGCGTGGGCGGCGACGGCCAGCGCCGCCAGCGCGTCGTGGGCGTTGCCGTCGCTCCAGGCGGCGATGCGGCGCGCGTGCTGTTGGGTGAACGCGTGCTGGCCGAGGGCCAGGGACGCCCGCGTGGTCACAACCCCGACGAGCGTCTGGCGCTGGTAGGCGTCGATGCGGAGGTCGCGATCGGTGTGGGCGGTCAGCGCGGCGTCGGACGGCTCGGAACGCCCGACCGCGAGCCACCGGGCACGATCCGGGAGGGCGGTCAGCAGTTCGGCCACGGGGGCGGCGGTCGTGGTGTGGTCGACGGCGACCACGACTCCCGTTGGGTGGGCGGCAACCGCGTCGGCGAGTCGGTCCCGGATCGCGGCCGTGCTCACGCCGTGGGTCGGCACCGACTCCGACACCAGCGCGTCGAGGACGGCGTGGGAGAACGCGAACGGGGTGGTGGCGGTCCGGCGATCGACGTAGACGAACGCCGGCATCGCCGACGCCGGGGTGGACGGCTGTGGGGTGCCGGCGCGCGTGCTCGTGTGGATGACCGCGTCCCCGGTGGCGTGGCGCGCGAGCCGCGCGAACAGCGCGGACACGACCGCCGATTTGCCCGCGCCGGGCGGCCCGTGGAGGTAGGCGTTCGGCGGGAGCGCGCCGTCGAAGGCGGGGCTGAAGTGGTCGAGCAGGCGCTCGAAGGCGGGGCCACGGTCGGAGGGCTCGGTGATGTGGGCGACCGGCGAGAGCGGCTCGAAGTCGGTGATGAGTGCGGCGTCGGTGCTGCGGCGCTGGCGGCGCGTGATTCTCGCGTCAAGGTCCATGCTGTAGTGGGGTTGTGTCGCGGTGAGTGGTGTGGCTGCCCCGCCTAAACGGCGGGCGGCGACAGCAACGCGGGCGTTACAGGCCGAGGTAGCTGCTGGTCGGCAGCAGTCCGAGCTGGAAGGCCCCGCCGATCACCAACATCAGGGTGGCGATCGCCATCGCGGGCGGGTCGACGTGGGTGCCGGAATGCGAGTAGAGGATGCGTTCGCCACACTCGCCGACGAGCGCGCTCAGGACGCCGAAGCAGCCGGCGGCGACGACCGCCAGCAGGGGGCTTGCGAAGACGCTGAACCCGAGCACGCCGCCGACAGCGCCCAGCAGCGTGATGTGGTGTGTGACCGGGAAGTTGGGCACGTCGAACTGCAGGAAAACCAGGCTCGCGGCCGAGAGGCCGTACCCGAGGAAGACGCTGTCCGTTTGCAGCCAGAGGAACCCCGCGAGCACGCCGAAGATCGCGCCGATGAGCGTGACGCCGGTCCACGTGTACTGCTGGGGGAGCCAGGGCTCCGTGGCGGGGCGGCCGGCGTGTTCGGCGGCGCCGCCGTCGGCCGCTGGGTGTGGCTCGTCGCGCTCGAACGGTCCCATGTCGAGGAGGCCGGAGCCGGACGGCGACCCGACGATCGGGTAGCCGAACACGGGTCGGGCGATCAGGGCGGTCGCCACGACGGCCACGGCGATGTTGTCCGTGGGGATGCCGAGCGCCGTGACGACTTTGGCGATCAGCATGCCGAGCGCGCCGAAGACCGCGCCAACCGCCAGCACGTCGGGTTTGGTGCCGAACGCGTACTGGATGTTCTTCCCGAAGTGGTAGTCCCAGCCGTCGGGCGCGAGCTCCGGGTATCGCGTGCCGGCGTACGCGGAGGCGGCGACGCCGCCCGCGAACGCGATGTGGGGGCCGACGATCGGCCCGAACCCGATGGCGTTGGTGAGGCTCACGGGCAGGTCGCCCGGGAGCAGTGTGAGCGATTCGCCGATGAGGACGACGAATCCCGTGAAGATGAACGAGGGCAGCGCGCCGATGGCCGCGCCGAACGCGCCCCCGGCAAGCGCCGTCAGCAGGAGGACGGCGAACGGTTCGGGGGCCATGTCGACGACGGGGAGCGTGGCGAGAGTGAGTCCCGGCATCGTCAGTCCTCCGTGGCCCACGCCAGCGAGCGATCAACGGCGTCCTCCCAGCGGCCGTACTTGCTGTCGGCCTCGCTGGGGTCCATCTCCGGCTCGAACGACCGGTCGACACGCCAGTTCTCCCGGAGGTCGTCCAGGCTGTCCCAGTAGCCGACCGCGAGGCCGGCCGCGTAGGCCGCCCCGAGCGCGGTGGTCTCGTCGACCTCCGGGCGCGCGAGGTCGGTCTGGATGATGTCCGACTGCAGCTGGCAGAGGAAGTTGTTCTTGACCGCGCCGCCGTCGACGCGCAGCGTCGTGGTGGACACCCCGGAGTCGGCCTCCATCGCCGCCGCGATGTCGCGGGTCTGGTAGGCGATCGATTCGAGGGTCGCCCGAACGATGTGGGCTTTCCGCGTGCCCCGCGTCATGCCGACGAGGGTGCCGCGGGCGCGGCCGTCCCAGTGTGGCGCGCCCAGCCCGGTGAACGCGGGCACCATGTAGACGCCGTCGGTGGTGTCGACGGAGCTGGCGAGTTCCGCGGTCTGGGCGGCGTTGTTGATGAGGTCGACGTCTTCGAGCCACTCGATCGCCGCGCCCGTGACGAAGATCGATCCTTCGAGGGCGTACTGGACGGGCTCCCCGGAGAGCTGGAACCCGATCGTCGTGAGCAGGCCGTGCTCGGAGGAGACGGCGTCCTCGCCGGTGTTCATGAGGTAGAACGAGCCGGTGCCGTACGTGTTCTTGGCGTCGCCGGCGTCGAAACACGTCTGCCCGAAGAGGGCCGCCTGCTGGTCGCCCAGCGCGGCCGTGACGGGAACCGACGCGCCGAGGAAGCCGTCGGGGTCGGTGTGCCCGTAGACGGCCTCGTCAGAGGACGGCCGTACTTCCGGCAGCATCTCCCGGGGGATGTCGAACTCCTCCAGCAGCCAGTCGTCCCACTCCAGGTCGGTGATGTTGTACAGCATCGTCCGGGAGGCGTTCGACACGTCCGTGATGTGTTCGCCGGTGAGGTTGTAGATGAGCCAGGAGTCGATGGTGCCCATGAGCAACTCGCCGTCGCGGGCGCGATCCCGGAGGCTGCTGGCGCGCGCCGAGGAGAGCTTCAGCGGCTCGGCTTCGTCGAGCAGCCACTCGGTTTTGGTGGCCGAGAAGTAGGCGTCCGCCTCCAGGCCGGTTTTCTCGCGGATGCGTTCGATCTTGCCGTTTTCCTCCAGGGATTCGACGCGGCTGGTGGTGCGTCGGTCCTGCCAGACGAGGGCGTTGTGGATCGGGCGGCCGCTTGCGGCGTCCCAGACCACGGTGGTCTCGCGCTGGTTCGTGATGCCGATCGCGGCGAGGTCGTCGGCGTCCAGCCCGGCGGCCGAGAGCCCCGCCGTGACGACGCTTTTCGTGTTCTCCCAGATCTCCAGGGGGTCGTGTTCGACCCAGCCGGGTTCGGGGTAGTGCTGTTCGTGTTTCTCGTAGGTGTTCGCGACCACGTCACCGTGTTGGTCGAATACGATGAACCGCGTGCCTGTCGTCCCTTGGTCGATCGCGCCGACGTATGCGTCTGTCATAGCTGTGTCAACCTCGTTGCGCGGTTGTCTTACCGTCAAGACCGCGTTACCGGTACACAATATCATAACCCGTAATAAAAATCCCTGAAACTCCGCGAAGAGCCCTGAATGTGTCCTTTCACGCCGGACGAAATGCCCCGACCGCCGACACGACCCGATTGTTTACGCGTCGCTGCGGGACCTTCGATGAGGTAAAGGCGGTCGCCGTGTAAGGCGTCGTATGGCGCAGGAACCGCACGTGGTTGTCGTTGGGGGTGGGTCGACCGGGGCCGGCGTCGCCCGCGACCTCGCGATGCGTGGCCTTGGGGTCACGCTCGTCGAGCAGGGCAACCTCACGCATGGCACGACTGGCCGGATGCACGGCCTCCTCCACTCAGGGGGCCGGTACGCAGTCAGCGACCAGGCCAGCGCGCGCGAGTGTATCATCGAGAACCGCGTGCTCAGAGAGATCGCAACGCACTGCGTTGACGAGACAGGCGGGTTGTTCGTGAAACGGCCCGAGGACAGCGAGCAGTACTTCCAGGAGAAACTCGCGGGCTGTGAGGCCTGCGACATTCCCACGAAGGTGCTCTCCGGGGCGGAAGCCCGGCAACTGGAGCCACATCTCGCCGACGACGTCGAGAAGGCCATCTGGGTGCCCGACGCCGCGATCGACCCGTTCCGCCTGGTGGTCGCAAACGCCGCGAGCGCCCAGGAGCACGGCGCGCGCATCGAGACACACTCGACGGTCACGGACGTCGTCGTGGAGGACGGCGCGGTGGTCGGCGTGGAAGTCGAACACGCGACCGGCGCGGGCAAGCGCGTGCACGGCACCGAGGGCGGCACCGAGGTGATCCGCGCCGACCACGTCGTGAACGCCGCCGGCGCGTGGGCGGGCCGCCTCGGTGAGATGGCGGGCGTTGACGTCGAGGTCCGTCCGTCGAAGGGCGTGATGACCGTGATGAACACGCGACAGGTCGACACCGTGGTCAACCGGTGCCGGCCGAAAGGCGACGCCGACATCGTGGTGCCCCACGAGACCACCTGCATCCTGGGGACGACCGACGAGGAGGTCGCCGACCCCGAGGACTACCCCGAACAGCAGTGGGAGGTCGACATGGTGATCGACGAGTTGGCGGAGCTCATTCCGATGCTCGACGACGCCCGCACGGTGCGGTCGTTCTGGGGCGTGCGGCCGCTGTACGAGCCCCCGGACGTCGACAGCGACGACCCCACGGACATCACGCGGGACTACTTCCTGCTCGCGCACGACGACCGCGACGACCTGCCCGGGATGACGACCATCGTCGGGGGGAAGCTCACGACCTACCGGATGATGGCCGAGGAGATCACTGACCACGTCTGCGAGCGCCTCGGCGTCACCGCGGACTGTCGGACCGCGGACGTCGCGCTCCCCGGGAGCGCCGACAACACCGCGCTCGACGACTACATGACGGAGTTCGGGCTGCGGTCGCCGGTCGCCCAGCGCAGCGTCGACCGTCTCGGCTCGCGGGCCGGCAGCGTGCTTGACACGGACGACCCCAACCCCACGATCTGTGCCTGCGAGGCGGTCACGCGGGCGGAAATCCAGGACGCCATCGAGCAGTCCGGGACGGACTTGAACGCGGTGCGGATCCGCACGCGGGCGACCATGGGGAACTGCCAGGGCGGGTTCTGCGCGCACCGCCTGGCGAACGAGCTCCACACCGCCGGCTACGACGACGCCACCGTGCGGGCGTCCTGGGACGAACTGCTCGCCGAGCGGTGGCGCGGCCAGCGCCACGCCCTCTGGGGCGACCAGCTCTCCCAGGCGATGTTGAGCTACGCGCTGCACGCGACCACGCAGAACCGCGGCCACGACCCGGCCGACGCGGACGCTGAGATCGACTTCGGGGCGTTCGACGCGGGGCCGCTGGCGGCCGACGGCGGCCCGGAGGGCGCGCATGGCAATTGAATCCGAGGTGCTCGTGATCGGCGGCGGGCTGGCCGGCATCACGAGCGCGCTGGCGGCCGCCGACGCGGGCGCGGACACCCGACTGGTGTCGTACAAACAGAGCACGCTCCGGAACGCCAGCGGGCTCGTCGACGTGCTCGGCTACACGCCCGGCGGGGACGGTCCCGTGGTCGACCCCTTCGACGCCATCCCGTCGCTGCCCGACGCCCACCCGTATCGGACCGTCGGCGTCGACACGGTGCGCGACGCGATGGCGTTTTTCGACACGCACGCGCCGCGCTATCAGGGGCACCACACCGACGCCAACGCGCTGGTGCCGACCCACGGCGGCACGGTGAAGCCGACCGCGCGCTATCCCGCCAGCGCCGCCGCCGGGCTGGCGAGCGACGACCGGGACACGCTGCTGGTCGGCTTCGAGACGCTGCCGGATTTCAACGCGGACCACGCGGCCGCCCACCTCGAATCGGCGGGCGTTCCCTTCGACGTGCACGGTGTGACCGTGCCGTTCCCGGGCGACCTCCGGGCGGGCGCGAAAGTCACCCGGTACGCGGGGCTGCTGGACGCGAACCCCCGGGTGTCGGTGGACGGCACCGAGCGCCCGCTCCGCCTGGCGCTTGCCACACGGGTCGCCGACGCGGCCGCCGACGCCGACCGCGTCGGCTTCCCGGCGGTGCTGGGCGACGACGACCCCGCGGGCGTGCGAGACGCGCTCGCGGACCACCTGGGGGCTGCGGTGTTCGAGGTGCCGATGGGACCGCCGTCGCTGCCCGGGCTGCGGCTGTCCGATCACCTGTTCGGCGCGCTGGAGGCGGCGGGCGTGCGCATCGAAACCGGCAACCCCGTGGTGGACGCCGACACGACCGCCGACGGCGTCGAGACCGTGTACGTGGAGAAAAACGGCGCGCGCATCCCGAACAGCGCCGACGAGTACGTGCTCGCGACCGGCGGGCTCGTGGGGAAAGGCATCGACTCCGACCGGGACGCGGTCTACGAACCGATCTTCGACTGCCGGATCGCGCACAGCGACGACCGGTACGCGTGGTTCGACGACGACGCGTTCGGCGACCACGCGTTCGCGCAGTTCGGCGTGCGGACCGACGACACACTGCGGCCACGCGACGACGACGGTGCCGCCGCCCACGCGAACCTGCGGGCGGCGGGCGCAGTGCTTGGCGGCTACAACTTCGCAGCGGAGCACTCCGGCAGCGGCGTCTCCATCGCAACGGGGTACGCGGCCGGAACGGCGGCAGCGGAGGCGATCCACGATGAGTGACTCAGAATCCGATTCCACGACGACCACCGCGGAGAATCGCTTCGAGCCAGCTACACCGAACGTGGGCGAGAAGTTCGACCCGGTGGCGCTCCACGACGACACCGACGACTTCGACCTGCGCCCCGAGTCGGACTCCTGCTATAAGTGCTCGACGTGTGACACCAACTGCCCGGTCGCGGAGGTCGACGACGACTTCCCCGGCCCGAAGTTCCAGGGCCCCGAGCAGTGGCGGCTCAAAGAGCAGTCCGACGACGAGGACCACGAGATCGACGACTCCATCACCGAGTGTTCGAACTGCATGCGGTGTGACTCGGCCTGTCCGTCGGGCGTGTCGCTGTCACAGATGCACAACACCGCGCGCGGCGAGTACGTCGACGACCAGATGTCCAAGCGCTCGCTGAAATACTGGCGCAACCGCATCCTCGCGAACTACCGCACGTCGGCGCGCATCGCCAGCACGCTCCCGCGGCTCGCGAACGCCGCGATGAACTTCGGGCCGGCGCGCTGGGTGATGGAGAAGACGCTGGGCGTGACCAGCGAGCGCGAGTTCCCCGCGTTCGCGACCGAGACCTTCCGGGAGTGGTGGCAGGCGCGGGGCGGCGCGGCCGCCTCCAAGGAGCGCGCGCAAGCCCGCCGACGTGAACGCGGCGAGCCCGTGGACGCCGACAAGAAGGTGGCGTACTTCCATGGCTGCTACGCCAACTACAACACCCCCGAGGTCGGGCAGGCGATGGTGCGCGTCTACGAGCATTTCGGCTACGAGATCGTCGTCCCCAAACAGGGCTGTTCGGGCACCCCGATGTTCGCCAACGGCATGCTCGACGACGCCCGCCGCCACGCCGACATCACGGTGTCCTCGATGAGCGACCTCATCGAGGAGGGCTACGACGCCATCGCCTCGTGTACGTCGTGTTCGATGGCGCTCCGACAGGAGTACCCCGAACTGTTCGACATCGACGGCATCGAAACGGTGGCGTCGAACACCTTCGAGGCCGTCGAATACCTGCGCATCCACGAGCCCCTCCGGGAGACCGTGCAGTCGGCCGACATCGACGGCGAGCTCGCCGACGAGTTCGCGTACCACGCCCCCTGCCACGCCCGCAGCCAGGGCCTAGACCGCCAGGCGGTGGAGCTGTTCGGCGACCTCGACGGCGTCGGCATCGACGACGTGGGCGACTCGTGTTCGGGGATCTCGGGCACCTACGGCTGGAAAGAAGAGAAATACGAGACCTCCATGGAGATCGGCGACGACATGTTCGATCACATGGAGTCCGCGGAGGGCGACACCGGCCTCACGGAGTGCCCGACGTGTGCGATGCAGATGGAGCACGGCACGGGCTACGAGGTGCGCCACCCCCTGGAGCTGCTGGAGGCCGCGCTCGTCGACTGACGGCCCACCAGCAGGAGCCGGCGTGTCCGGTCCGGGTAGCGGTGCTAACTGTCCGAGTTGAACGGTCCGATTTTGAACACTTCTTCGTCGGTTCTGTCGCACTTGTCCAGCCCGTTTTTGAGTGCCTCGTCACGTTCGCCGTTGTTCTGTCTGTCCTTCCAGATTTTCACGAGGTAGCCGTAGTCTCCCGGTGGCGCGTCGCTGGAAACAGGCCATTTGAGATCCTGGGATACGGTTTCATACTCGTCGAGTCTGACTTCAGTGTCCGTCCGCTGGCCGTTCTCGTAGAACCCATCGTTGTAAACCGAGTAGCCGACGTACACCGGAAACGCATCGTCCTCGTGGTTCTCTATTTCTGCGGTTACTGTTACCGTATCGCCGACATTGTACTCGTCATCTGGCGGATCTTCAACGTCGCCAAACCGCACGTCCGGATCATCTCCGACGTCGGACTCTGCAATGGCCGTCCCGGATAGTATGGTCGCTCCTGTGACTGCCGATCCAACCGTGGCGATGTACGTTCGTCGGTCCATGTGTTCACTAGCCACCTGCAAATCATGATTCATGTCGAAATAGTAAATAAATTCTGTTGGATACCCAACATACTGGTCTGTGGGTTTCACTGGCGATGGGGCAATAATCGACGTGTCCGCGAGAAGAGAATCTCGTATGTGGTGTCTGAGCATGGTATAAACAGGGCCTGAGCGGAGCGAAACGCATTCACACGGCCACAACGAATACTATCACGAGCCCACCAATGCGAGCAGCCACGTCAGTCACGGCGGTCGTTCTCATGGTCGTCGTCGTAGTGGTCCTTGCGGGGACAGTCGCGGTGTTCACCCTCGGATCCACGGACACCATCAGCAGTCCCGGGCCGCTGATCGGGCAGTCGAGTGGCGAACTCGTCCGCGACACGGCCGGCGGCGGCGATCAGATCGTTCGACTCACCCACATCGCGGGCGACGATGTGGCGGTGTCCGAGCTCGACGTCGTCGTGGATGCGACTGCCGCCTGCGGGAAGCGGGCCCGGATCGTGGACCTGCCCACGAGCACGCTGGGCCCAAGCACGTACGACGGCGACAAGCTGTTCGATTTCTACAGCCCGGACGGCGGGGCGTTCGACGCGAACACGGACGGCGTCTGGCGGCCCGGCGAGACGGCCACGTTCCGGATCGCAAACCGGGACTGCTCGCTCGACGGCGGCGACACCATCACGGTCCGGGTGGTGCACACGCCGTCGGAGACGGTTGTGATCGAGGACACGCTGACCGCCTCGTAGGCGGGTGGAGCCAACGAAGCGGCGGCCGGCGAGTGAGCGACGACTGTGGGGAGAAATGGGCCGGCGGGAATTGAGCATGATCGACTGCGCCGGCGTCTCAATGGCTGTTCTCTTGGAAGCGTAGTTACTGGCTGTCGTCACGGCACGTCGCTTGGATGTTCCCCATCGACGACTTCACTCTCGAATTCTACACGATGACCACGACATTCAGGCGTCACCAAAGGTCGTCGCCGCAAAAATCGACTACGACCGGCAGTATACTGGAAACCGTCTGGAGGTCCTCACCGAAGAAGAGAATACGGTCCACTCATGCACAGATCGCGACCAAGCATTCTTTTCGGGTGATTGCGAGAATTTAGAACATACTCACAAAATTTACCAGATAGTAATTTTAACAGGTTCTTATGCCCGGTCGGCTTCGAGAATTTGTATACCTTGACGACATCAGTGTTAACAGCCACCTCGCCTCCCTTGGAGTGGGACGGCCAGAAGAAATCGTAGATGTCAGTGAAGAATCAAATGAAAGAACCGGCAAAGGAGACATTAAGATCGCATCTGGTTCTCAGACGACCGGTAGTGTGGACAGCACTGAGACACAAATGAGTGCAACGGCCCCTTATCGATTCCAGCAGCTCATAAAGACACTTGATGAGGAAGATATAGCGATTGAAGATAGCCCGGCTCCAAAGAAAGTTGGTCGGAGTGATATTGTCCGGATTACCGGTGTGTTCAATCCGATGTCCCTCTATAAGACTGAAATTGCCGTGAAGGCCCTCCTCAATTTGATCGATGAGGATACTGCAAAATCTGTTACAGAAGCAGACCTACCAGATAGTGAAGAGGAAAGCTCGCAGTTGCAAGATGAAGTAGATATTCCCGGTAGCCATGATAACAACGACGAGACAAGTGATGAGGAGGCGATTGGAGCAATGTTTCATATAGGTGAAATATTCGAGCAATTGGCTGAAGAATTAATTGGAGATAGCGTCCCTCTTCGAGTTGACTACGATGTTGAGGATGAAGAACATTCAGCGGTGGTTATGCTTGACCGTAAAAAATTTGATGTCTCCCACAGAGATGCGTTCTTTGAGCCTAAAGAATACGTTCTGTTCGGAAGGGTCGAAGAACGAATCCCACGAAACGATGAATGGGACCCTATTAGAGCATCAAACATAATGGGCCGCTACTTTGAGGACGAAGATTCAGAGGGATGGAGAGAAGATTGGAAAGAAGGAGCGGATGGTTTGGGTATATCCCTTGAGAAGGACGACTTGGTAATTGAGGGGCGTTCTTTGGTAGTCAACCCAATTGCCGTTTACTGGTAGATTCTCGTGGGTTTCACGCGCTCAAAATTCGATTCCGGGATGTGCACGCAAAGCCGCAAACCTCGTGTGCACAATTCGGTACTCGCACTCTCAACGAGCCGGTCGAGGCCGAGATGATCCGGTAGATTGTGCCGGATCCTGGCCATTTCGCTCCGTTTTACTAACTCAAAATCAGCCCGAGTCGTGAGCCTCGGTGTGAGACACTCTCGTGTCCCCTTGTGGCCGAACTCGCACCCACAAACCAGGCGCAGCCTTCCGGGGTAGCCGTGCTCGTGGCTCCGGGAATACGCCCCAATCCAGAGCGGTTGTGTAACACCCAGCATAGCGGCCGCTAAGTGTTTGAAAATGCGGGAAACGGGGTAAGTGAGTAGTGGGCCGGCGCGAATTCGAATCGCGGTTACGGCCACCCGAAGGCCGAAGGATACCAAGCTACCCCACCGGCCCGCACGTGAGAGAATGGCCGTTGTGGATTTAACGGTTCCGGATCGGGGAGCACGCGTGACCCGCCGGCTGCCGTGGCCGTCGCCGTCAGTACGCGTCGAACCCGGCGGTGTCGAGGTGGTTGTGCGCGACCGTGATGGCGTGGTCGGCGTGCAACACCGTCGGGCCGACGCGCACGCGGTGGTCGCTGGCGTCCGCGAGCAGGCTGGCCTCGGCGGCGGTGAAATCGCGGTGATCCGACAGCACGAACACGGGATCCGCAAGGGGGCCGACGGCGGCGAGCGCGTCGCCGTCCTCGTGCAGCGCCACGACGGGCCCCGAGACGGCGTCCAGTACGGCCTCGAAGCCACGCTTCGAGACGTGGATGCCCGGCGACGACGACGCCTCCTGGTGGCCGATGGCCTCGGTTTTCGCGTCGAGGGCTTGCTTCAGCAGTCCGGCGACGTTGCGCTCGTCGGGATGCATGTACTGGACCGCCCCGGCGTCGATGCGGACCGTCACCTCGTCGCCGAGGACGAGGAACACCTCGACGTCGTCGCGGATGCCATGCGAGACGAACAGCGCCGCACTCACGCACCGACAGAGGACGTCGAGCCGGCCGGCAGCGCCCGGCAGGTCGTCGAGCGGGAAGTCGGGAGTCGTCGGGGCGTCGTGCCCGAGGACGACGAACTGTCTCATGCGTGGGTAGTCGGGCGTGGGTGGCTTACGTGCATCGGGTTCGGGGCTGGGCGGCGAGCCACCCCGACCGCCTCGGCGCGTGCAGTCCTCGGTGAGCCCGATGTGTCCGCCGGCCGACTGCGCCGACGAGATGAGGCGGGACGGGCTGCTCTCGACGCGCCGGTTGTTCGCGCCCGGGTGCCCGCGAGCGAGCGGCCACGCGGACGCCCCGTGACGGCTAGCGGGAGCGCGGACTGGCTCGGACGGCACTGGCGAGCGCCGCCGGGTCGGCGAGCGCGCTGAGGCGGATGTCGTCACCGCCCTCGCGTTCGACGACGACGGGATACGTCTCGAACGGGAGCACGTGGACGAGGCCCAGGATCGTCCAGCCGAGCGGGTCGTCGCCGACCGAGACCGAACTGATGTCCTCGACCGGGACGACCCATTGCGGCTCGTCGAGCAGCGAGTCGTAGGCGACCAGCGCGTCGTCGTAGACCCGGTACTCCTCGTTGGCGTGCCCCAGCCAGACCACGGCGACCACGGTGAGGACGGCGACCGGCGGCGCCGCGAGGAGCGCTATCGCGACCGCCCACAGCGTGACGCGCAGCGACCCGGAGCCGAGAACCGCGACAGTCCCGAGGAATCCGGTCAACGAGGTGGCGAAGAGGACGGCGTACGAGAGGCCGTCGTGGATCGCCCACGCGCGGACGACGCCGCGGTCGTTCTGGACGGTCGCGCGCGGCGGTCCGTCCGGGACCGAGAGCGGGTCGAGTGTCGCGCCGCCCGCGGGGTCGAAGGTCAACGGCCACGGGCCGACCCCGCACTCGCGGCACTCGAAGGCGAACTTCGGGAGGCAGAACAGCGCCGTGGCCGCGGTCACCTGCGCGGGGTCCGGGGGCGTCCTGGAGAGCGACCAGACGGCGACGCAGGCGACGACAGTGCTGTAGACGATGTCGCGGCTCGGCCGAACAGTTCGCGCCGACGCGGTCGCGTACCGGCCGGCCGCAGCCCACGTCTGCACGATGCGGTCGTGTTTCGCCGCGACGAGGAGGACGGCCGGAAGCAGTGTCGGCCCGAGCCCGCCCTCGAACGGCTCCAGCGCGGTCCACGCGAGCACGACCACGGGGAACACGGCGAAGCAGACGACCCACTGGTCGACGACGTACGGGAGGTTCCGCGGTGACACCGACGGAAACCGGGCCGCGACTCGGACACTCCCGCGTTTGTCCGCCACCATCTCGTACAGCGGTTCGAGGAACCGGAGCGGCGTCATCGCGGGCGGCGCTGTCGACGCCCGTTCGGCCGCGAGCCGTTCGTAGAGGAGGCGGGCGATGCCGGCGACCGCGTCGAGCGCGAACACCACCGCGATCGTGAGTGCGCGCTCCGAGAACAGCGCCCCGACGACCAGGGTCGCGTTCAGCGCGAGAACGACGCCGACGAGCCCGGCTGTCCCGCGTCGCATCCGAGGGTAGTTCCGGGAGGGTTCTCTTGAGTCTACTCATTACAGCGCAGGGTTCTCCCGGGCGCGGTCCGGCGCGTGTGGCCGGCGGCGCGCCGCCGGGAGCGGTCGCCTCCCGCCGGCCGCGGGGGTCGTGTGGCCGCGGACCGAAGAGTACGTACCACCGGCCGCCTACGAAACGTCCATGACCATCCTGGAGGATGCACGCGCGGTGCTGGCGGAAACCCCGGTGTGTGACGCCTGCCTGGGGCGGTGTTTCGCGGAACGGAGTTTCGGGCTGTCGAACGCCGAGCGCGGGCGGGCGCTGCGGACCGCCGTGGCGCTTGCCGATGACGAGCCCTACGAGGAGCCCGGGGAGCCGTGCTGGGTGTGCGAAGGGGCGTCCGGGCGGTTCGACGAGTTCGCGGACCTCGTGGTCGACGCCGTCGCGGACGCGTCGTTTGACACCTACCAGGTGGGGACGCAGGCACCGCCGCTGGTCGAGGAGAACGAGGCGATGCTGCGGGACCTCGCCGGGCTGGCTGAGGACGCCGGCGAGCCGTTCAAATCCGAGTGCAACCGCGAGGTCGGGAAGCGCGTCGGCGATCGCACGGGCACCGAGGTGGACTTCGGGCGGCCGGACGTGCTCGCCGTGATCGACGTCGAAGCCGAAACCGTCGACGTGACGGTGAACTCGGCGTTCGTCTACGGCCGGTACCGCAAACTCGAACGCGGGATCCCCCAGACGAAGTGGCCGTGTTCGGACTGCAACGGCAGCGGGACGCTCGTGGATTCGCCGTGCCCGCACTGCGACGGCACGGGCTTTCTCTACCCGGAGAGCGTCGAGCAGCTCACCGCGCCGCCGGTCGTCGACGCGATGGGCGGCACGGAGGCGTCGTTCCACGGCGCGGGCCGCGAGGACATCGACGCGTTGATGCTGGGGACGGGGCGGCCGTTCGTCATCGAGGTCGCGGAGCCACAGGACCGCCACCCGGACGCCGACGCGCTGGCGGACGCGATCAACGACTTCGCGGACGGCAAAGCCGAGGTCGAGGGCGTCGCGGTCGCGGGCTACGAGATGGTCGAGCGCGTGAAGGAACTCGACGCCCGCAAGCGCTACCGGGCTGACGTGGAGTTCGACGCGCCGGTGGGCGACGACGACCTCCGGGACGCGATCGACGAACTCGACGGCGCGACCATCGAGCAGGAGACGCCGAACCGCGTCGACCACCGGCGCGCGCATCTCGTCCGCGAGCGCGACGTCTACGACATCACGGCCGACCGCGAGGACGACACGCACGCCACCGTCGAAATCGAGGGTGAGGGCGGGCTCTACATCAAGGAGCTCGTGTCCAGCGACGACGGCCGGACGAATCCGAGCCTCGCGGGCCTGCTCGGCGTCGGGGCCGTGGTGACGGCGCTCGACGTGGTCGCTGTAGCGGGCGAGACCGAGGCCTTCGAGGACACCGAGCATCTCCCCTGAGATGGCGCGGTTCGGCGTCGACGAGGCGGGGAAAGGGCCGGTCCTCGGGTCGATGTTCGCGGCGGCGGTGGCCGGCGACCCGGCCGCCGTTCCGGACGGGGTCGCGGATTCGAAGCGCCTCAGCGCCGACCGCCGGGCGGAGCTCGACGACCGCGTTCGGGCGTCGATGCGGGTGGGTGTCGCGGAGGTGCCCGTCGACCGCATCGACGACCCGGAGACGGACATGAACACGCTCACCGTGGCGGCCCAGGCGGACGCGCTCGGGCGGGTGGTGGCCGACGGCATGGCGGGGTACGTTGACGCCGGCGACGTGAACGAACAGCGGTTCGGCCGCCGGGTGGCCAACCGGGTCGCGGCCGACGTGGCGGTGACCGCCGAACACGGGGCCGACGACGAGTACGATCTGGTGGCGGCGGCGAGCATCGTCGCGAAAGTCGCGCGGGACGCCCACGTCGACGCGCTCGCCGCGGCGTTCGACGCGGACATCGGGTCCGGATACCCCAGCGACTCGACGACGCGGGAGTTCCTGGCGGCGTACGTCCGCGAGCACGGCGAACTCCCGGAGTGCGCGCGCGCGAGCTGGCAGACCAGCCGCGACGCGCTCGGGGCGGCCGAGCAGTCCGCGCTGGACGAGTTTTAGTCGTCGGGGTCTGCGCTGGGGGTGCCCGACTGGACGGGGCTGATGTCGCGGCGTCTGGCGTCGAGCTCCGAGAGGGCGTAGACGAGGACAACGAGCGCGAGCGCGCCGACGGGCAGCAACACCCACGGCGTGATGCGGGTGACCCCCCAGACGGCGAGCAGCACCGCGGTAACGGCGATGACCGTGCCGGCGTAGTACAGCTGCGTGCGCACGTGGTCGATGAGGTCCGCGCCGGTGAACGTCGCCGACAGCACGGTTGTGTCGGAGATCGGGGAGGCGTGGTCGCCGAAGATGGCGCCCGAGAACACCACACCGACGACCGCGGACACCATGGTGTGGGTGCCGGCGAGGTTCCACGCGACCGGCACGGCGATGGGGGTGACGATGCTCATCGTCCCCCACGAGCTGCCCGTAGAGAACGCGACGAACGCGGCGGTGAACATCACGACAACCGGCAGCAGCGCCGGCGTGAGGAACAGCTTTGCGATGCCGCTGACGTACCTTGCAGTGCCGAGCGCGTCGACGACGTTGCCGATCGACCACGCCAACACGAGGATCGTCACGGCCGTGAGCATGATGCCGAAGCCGTCGACGGTCGTGTCGACGCTCTCACCCAGTGAGAGGATCCCGTACGTCAGGCCGAGGACGTACGTCGAGACGACCATCGCGAACGAGCCGACGATGAGCGCCACTGCGTAGTCCGCGCCCACGACCATGTCGTAGAGGGTCGTGTCGGGTCCGTAGCCGGTGTACAGTGCGGTGGCGATGGTGACAGCGATGAGGACGGCGACCGGGACGAAAAAGGAGACCAGCGAGGGGTTTTCCGCGCTGGGCTCCCCGAGTTCGCCCTTGACGTCCTGCATCGGGGTCGCGTCCTCGCTGGTGACCGCGCCGGTTGTCGTCGCGCGGTGTTCGGCGGTCAGCATTGCCCCGTAGTCGCGGCGCGAAAGCACGATGATCGCCACCATCACCACGGCGAGAATCGAGTACATGTTGAACGGGATGGCCTGCAGGAAGATCTCGAAGTTCTGTGGGCGGTTGGCGGCGGACACGCCGGCGGTCTCGTAGCCCTTCTCGATCATGGAGAGTTGGAACGCGACCCACGAGGAGATGCCGAGTGTCGCCACGGGCGCGGCAGTGGAGTCGACGACGTACGACAGCTTCTCGCGGGAGAGGCCGAGGTGGTCGGAGACGTCTTTCATCGTGGAGCCGACGATGGCGGTGTTGGCGTAGTCGTCGAAGAACAACAGCACGCCCAGCAGCCACGCGACGACGCCCGCCGAGCGCTTGCTGTCGATGTGCGTGAGCGCCCAGTCGCGGACGGCGTGCGAGCCGCCGAGGCGCCAGATCATCGCGACCGATGAGCCAAGCAACAGCGTGAACACGATGATCTGGGCGTGGAACACCGACCCCTCGGCGTTGGGTTCGACTTGGGAGATCGACCGGACGACCCAGCTGAACGTCTGCTGGATGCCGAGGCCGCCTGTGTAGATGATCCCCCCCGACCACACGCCGAGGAACAGCGAGAGAATGGCTTTCCGCGTGATGATCGCCAGCGCGATTGCAAGTAACGGCGGGACAACGGAGAGGACGCCGAACTCCGACATACCGCCTGAATTCTGTCCCAGAGACTTAAACCCAGCTTCGCACCGGCGCGGTTCACACACGACGGAGCGCCGACAGGAACCACCAGGAAGTCGGGCGTTTAACCATCGCGGTGGCCTGCACACCCATAGAATGACAGTCGAGAGAGTGTCCGCGCCGACGCCGGCGGCGTTCGTCGACGCGGCCAACGCGGCGTTCCGGAACGGCGCAGTGCTGAGCGTGCAAGCCCGCTGCGAGGTCGAATACAACGGGCGGACGAGTGGCTATCTCGGCGACGGTGATCGGCTGCTCGTCGCGAAACCCGACGGCACGTTTCTCGTGCATCAGCCCACGGGCCACAAGCCCGTCAACTGGATGCCCGGCGGCGGCACCGTCGAGGCGCGCACCAGCCAGGGCGACGCAGTGTTGCTGGCGCGCCGCAGTAACCCCACCGAGCGCGTCGAAACCAGGCTCCACGAGGTCTACGGTGTCACGCGGTTCGACGCCGAGGACGGCGCGACCTACGAGGAGTCCGGAACCGAGGCGGAGATGCACGAGTACATCGAGGCCAACCCCGACGCCCTCGAAGCGGGGCTGCGCATCGTCGAGCACGAGCGCGAAACCAAATACGGGTTCATCGATTTCTACGCCGTTGACGGGGACGGCACGCCGGTCGTGATCGAGGTCAAACGCATCCAGGCGACGCTGAACCACTTCGACCAGCTCAAGCGCTACGTCGACCGCTACGCGGAGACGAACGATGACGTGCGCGGGATGCTGGTCGCGCCGTCGGCGTCCGAGCGGGTGACCCGGGCGCTCCGGGACAACGGCCTGGAGTTCGTGGCGCTCGCCGAGTTCGGCCTGGACGCGAAGGGCGCGACCGAGGCGAAGCTCACGGACTTCTGAGGCCCGCTCAGGTGTCTGTCGTCAGCAGCCGCCGGAGCACGTCACCGTAGGCCGGCCGCGTGACGAGCACCCCGATGAGCACGCCCAGGATGGTGACCAGCGCGAACCCGCGGAGGTCGCCGAGACTCAGTACCGCAAGCGGGCTCATCGCGAGGATGGTGGTGGCGGCGGCGGCACCGATCACCCACAGCGCCTTCCGGAAGCGGCTCTGGAAGATGCGCGACGACGACACCTGCTCTGTCATCACCTCGTCGGCGATGATGACGAGGTCGTCCACCCCGGTTCCGATCACCGCGATGAACCCGGCGAGGTGTGAGAGGTCAAGCGCCAGCCCGGAGACGGAAGCGAACCCGAGCAGGATGACGACCTCCGCGAGCGCCGTGAACACCATCGGGATCGCGATCTTCGGCTCGCCGTACCGGAGCAACACCATGATCGCGACCGCGATCGCGGCCGCGAGCCCGGTCACCAGCGAGAGCGGTTTGTACTTCTGTGCGAAGCTCGGCGCGACGTAGTAGGAGTTCTGAACGGTGATCTCCGCGGGCAGCGCGCCGGCCTGCAGGTTCACCTGCAGGTTGCGGGCTGCCGTCATGGAGTTGGCCGTGATCCGGAACGACGGGCTGTTGACGAACTTCCCGGAGCTGAGGGTCCGCGCGAGCGTCGGCCCCATGCTGGCGTTGTACACTTCCTCGCCGTCGAGTTTGGTGAGCAGACAGTATCCGCCGTTGGGGAACCGACAGTTGCTGATGCCCGCCTGTGAGGTGAACCCGTACTGGGTCATGTCGCCGGTGAACCGTTGGGCGGCCTCCGCCGAGAGCTGTACCGGGACGAACGGCCGGCCGTTCTGGTCGCGTTTGGGTTGGTCGACTTCGACGAGCTCGTCGCCGCGCAGAACGGTGGCGTTGACGTTCGTCCCGTTGGATCCCGGATAATACGCGTCGAGGGTGACCTGGCCGCGTCCCTGGATGAGCGACTGCACCTGGGAGGCGTTCTGGCCGGGCACTTCCACGACGATGTAGTGGGCCTGAGCGCCGGCGCTGGTTTCGATGTCTTTGACTTCCGCGCCGCCGAGCCCGGTGGCGTCGATCTTCGAGCCGATGATGGAGACGATGTTGTCCCGTGTGGCCTGCGTGACGCCGCGGCGAACCGAATCCGGCGAGTAGCCAGCGTCCTCAAGCGTGGTGCGCAGGCTGCTGGTGGAGACGTTCTGGTAGACTTCGACGCTGCCACTGGCCGGGCGGGCGCGGACGTTGCCACGCTCGACGTCGAGGGCGGTGCTGATGCGGGTGGCGATCTCGCCTTCGTTGTCCGGAGTGACCGACACGCCGTCAGCGGTGACACCGGTAACAGTCGTGCGGAGGCGGACCCCACCGGAGAGTTCGAGGCCGTAGTTGAGGTTCGTCGGGTCACCGGTTGCGGCCTGCTGGCCGCTGGTGTTGGCGCTCGCGCCGATGCCGGGCGCGAACAACGCGACGGAGCTGGCGACGACCAGGACGACGAGGGCTGCGATCCGCCAGTTCTCGCGGAACCAGCTCATTTCGCCACCCCCTCGAACTTGTACCAGCGAAGCAACGTGACGTTCAACATGTATGTGTTCATGAGATCAGTGACCAGCCCCATCACCAACACGAGGCCGATCGAGGACATCAGTGGGATGCCGAAGATGTAGGAGACGATCGTCATCACGACCATCGCGGCGATGGAGGTGAGTGTCATCGTGACACCGGTGTTCATCGCGCGGTCGACGCTCTCCCAGAACCCGCCCGACCGCCGGAGGACGTGGTTGTTCAGGAGGATGTCGGAGTCGACGGAGTACCCGATCAACATCAGCAACGCAGCGACCGTTCCAAGCGAGAGCTTGATGCCGAAGACGTTCATCAGCGCCACGGGCACGACGATGTCGCTGAACGCTGAGACGACGACCGCGATGCTGGGGACGAACGTCCGGAACAGCGCGAACACGAGCACGCTCATGCCGAGGAATGCGGCCGCGACACCCAGCAGTGCCAGTCCCTGGGTCGAGGAGCCAAACGAGGGTGAGACTTCCTGGGACTGCACGATTTCGATGTCAGCGGTGTCCCCACTGATGCCGGGGGCGTTCTCACTCTGGAAGGTCGCGAGGTACCGGTTACCGTCGGTGCCGACCGAGCGGAACGACGTCGGCTCGGCATCGAAGGCGGCTTTGACCTGTGCGGACGGCGCGCTTGATTGTGCGACCACTTCCGACCCGCCAGTGAACTCAATGCCGGGCGACACCGGCGCGCCCGTGGCGGCCATCCACCCACCGATGACCGCGAGGGCGACGACCAACACGGCAAGCGGCGGCGCAACGAGTTGCCGCATTGAGTACTGGCTGAGGTCAACGTCCGGGACCTCGAACCATGACATGCCTGGCGGTGGGATGCGACGCTGGTTAAGCCTTCTTATCCGGACGCCGTGGGTTCGAGAGCTGGTACAGCGGGACGCACTCACACGACGTGACCGCGCCGGTGGGGGCGCGACGGGAGGGCAGGCCCGGGGCTACGGCAGATATCGGACGCTGATGAAGTCCGCGCCCGCCCGCACCTCCACGCGATTGATGCCGATGCGGGCGGCCCGCGAGACGGTCTGGTCGTCCGCAACAACGTCATCGACGGCGTCTGAGACGTTGTCCGCGCCGACCGAGAGCACGTGGATTTCGCCGACGCCGGCGCGCTCGGCGGTCGCGAGCTCGCCGCGGGGGAGGTCGGCGGCCAGATCGCGAGCGTTCGGAGTGGGGGTTTCGTCGCTGACGGTCACCGGGATCTGGGTGTGTTCGGCGACGGACGCGACGCTGTACGTGACGTGCATCGGTGGGTCCGGCGTGATGGTTGCGTCCAGTACGTCGCCGGCCGAGAGCCCGGGGTTCTCCGAGAGGGTGTGCACCTGTGCGTCCGAGACGTCGGTGAGGATCGCGGAGTCCTCGCTGGCGTCACTGACGAAGAACGTCGCGGTCTTGGATCGGGCGTCGGTCATGCCCGCCCGTAGGCCGGCTCCGCGGTTCACTGTTACTGTTCGGCGGTTCACGCGCGCAGCCAGCGATGCGTGGCGTACACGAGCACCGCGCCGGCCAGCGGCACCACCGGCGAGAACTGCGGCGGGATGCCGTACAGCGCGGCGATCAGGGGTGCAGCGACGCCGCTGGGTGGCGGTCGGGACGCGAGTTCACCGGCGACCCGGTAGGTCGCCGGCATGGACGCCACCACGCCGAGGTACACTGACACCACGAACAGATAGCCGGCGGTCGAAACGCCGGCGTCGTAGGCGGGGTTCACGGACAGTGCGCGCCGGTGGCGGCGCGCGACGAACAACACGGGAGAGACCAACGGCAGGAACACGAACAGCCCGAGCACGACGTAGAACGTGCGGGACAGCGTCAGCGAGCCGCCGCTCCCGCCGGCAGTGTTGGAGATGAGCACGACGAGTGCGCCCGCCATCAGGAACGCGAACAGGCCACCGAGCACGGCGCTGACGACGGCGTAGCTTTTGAACAGCCGGGAGTCCGATTCGCGGAACGCGTACGGGAACGCCGACAGCAGCCCGGAGTAACTATCGAACCGGCCCATTTGTGTGGCCTGCGGGCGCGGCGAGCAAAAGCCCGGCGACTCCGCGCCGACCCGGGGGCTCGCGGAACTAGCCACCCTGAAGTGGCCGGCAGACCCCCCTCCGTGTATGCGAATCGACATCGGCGCTGCACTCGACGCGACCGCCACGCCGGGCGTGCCGCCGGACGCGCTGGACCGACTCGACGGCCGCGTCGCCCGCGCACACGATCGGATCACCGCCGGGATGGACGGCGACGAGTTCGGGTACGCGGCCCTGAACCTCCCGCGGACGGTTGACGTGGACGCGATCACGGCGGCCGCCGACGCGGTGGCGGACGCCGACACGCTGGTGACCGTCGGGATCGGCGGGAGCGCGCTCGGCGCGGCGACGCTCGTGGACGCACTGGGCGACGACGACCTGGACTACCACGCGCTGGACAACGTCGACCCCGCGCACGTCACCCGGTTGCTGGACCGGATCGATCTCTCGACGACCGCCGTGCACGTGGTGTCGCGGTCGGGGACGACCGCCGAGACGCTCGCGAACTTCCTGGTTGTGCGGGACGCCATGGACGACGCGGGCGTGGACTGGACGGCGCGCACGCTCGTCACGACGGGCGACGACGGGCCGCTGCGGGCGCTCGCGGACACCCACGACCTGCCCGTGCTTGACGCCCCGAGGGGCGTTCCCGGCCGGTTCGCCGCGCTGTCGACGGTCGCGCTGCCGGCCGCCGCGATCGCCGGCGTCGACGTCGGCGAGCTGGTGGCGGGCGCGGCCGACGGGCGGGCGGCGCTTGCCGGCTCCCTTGAGGACTGCCCCGCGTACGCGTACGGCGCGACCGCGTACGCCCTCGATCAGCGCGGGGCGGGCGTGAACGCGATGCTGCCGTACGCCGAGCGCCTGGAGACGTTCGCCGAGTGGTTCGCACAGCTCTGGGCGGAGAGCCTCGGGAAAGACGGCGTCGGGCAGACGCCGGCGCGGGCGCTGGGCGCGACCGACCAGCACAGCCAGCTCCAGCTCTACCGCGCCGGCCCGCGGGACAAACTCGTGACCATGCTTCGGCCCGCGTCGCGGCCCGACTGTGCGATTCCGGAGGCGGAACTGGCTGACATCGACTATCTCACCGGCGGCGATCTCGGGGCGCTACTCGACGCCGAGTTCGAGGCGACGGCGGCCAGCCTCGCGGCGTCCGGTGTCCCCACTGTGCGCGTGGAGGTGCCGGCCGTCGACGCGCGGTCGGTGGGGCGGCTGCTGTTCGACTTCGAAGCCGCCTGCGTGCTCGCGGGCGAGCTCTACGGCGTCGAGACGTTCACCCAGCCCGCCGTCGAGTGGGGGAAGAACGCCGCCCGCGAACTGCTCCGCGGCGAAGACCCGCTTCCGGAGACGGAGACCCACATCGTGGAGTGAGCGCAGCCATGCCAACACCTCCTGTATCCGACCGGTACGCGTCGACTGTCGGGTTCGTCGTCGCGGGCGTCGGGCTGGCGGCGACGCTGCTCGACTGGGCGCCCGCCGCGGACACGGTGGCACACGCCGCCACCGCGTGCGCCGCCGTCGCCACGCTGGCGTTCGCGGGGCGTCGCCACGGCACCGGCCCCGCGTGGTTGTCCGGCGTGGGCACCGGGGCCGGCGGCGCGCTCTCGCTGACGGCGGCGGCGGCGCTGCTGTCCATGACCGGGCCGGTCACCGCCGGGCCGGCGGTGGCGCTGTTCGCGGGGATCAGCGTGATCGGGGCCGGGCTCGCCGCGGTCGCCGGCGTGGATGCCGACGGCGTGCGCGCCCGGGAGCGGGCGGTCGGCGTTGCTGTGGTCGTGTCCGCCGGCGCGCTCGTCGCGAGCAGCCTGCTTGCAGCCATCGCCGCGGGCATCGCGCCGGACGCGCCGACGGTCGCGTACCCGGTGCGGGCTGCGGTGTCAAGCGTTGGGTTGGGGATCATGGGCGTCGTGTTCGTGCGGGCGTCGGACGTTGCCGGGATCGACACCCCCACCGTCACCCGGCGTGACGTGGGCGTTGCGGCTGGCGGTGTGGGCGCGATCTTCGCGTTGCATCTGGGGTTGAACGTGGTCGTGACGGCGCTCTCGCTGCCACAGACCCAACACGGCCTCATCGAAGCTGCCCGGAAGACCCCCGCGATGCTAGTGCCGTTAGCGGTTGTCTCCCTGGTGTTCGTCGCCCCGGGCGAGGAGCTGCTCGCGCGCAACGCCGTGCAGAAATACCTCTACGACGCGTATTCGCGGCGCAGCGCCGTGGTCGTCGCGTCGTTCGTGTTCGCGGCCAGCCACCTGCTGGCGTACGCCGGGACAGCCGCCCCGGGTGCCGTGATGGTCGCGCTCGCGCGCGTGTTCGTCGTCAGCCTGGTGCTCGGCGTCGCCTACGAGCGCACCGACAACCTGCTGGCACCGATCGTCATCCACGGCGTCTACGACGCGGTCCAGTTCGGACTCGCGTACTGGCAGTTCACGTAGCCTACGACGGGTTCTTGCGTTCGAGGGGGCTGCCACAGACGGGACAGCGGTCGTGGTCGGTGTCGTCGAACTCGCGGCCACACCCCTGGCATTGGAGGCGCCAGTCGCGGCGCTCGGTGATGCCGTCCTGGGAGATCGACTCGACCGTGACGGCGAGCTCGGCGGCGACGTTCTGCATCGCGTAGTCGTCGCTGACCAGCGTCCCGTCGAGTTCGTGGGCGGTCGCCAACAGCCGGCGGTCGGTCTCGGAGAGCACGTCGGCGTCGCCGGTCGTGGCCGCGGCCTGGCGCACGGCCTCGCGGGCGTCCTGTGCGGGGACGTGCACCCGCATGCCGCTGCCCGCGGCCGCGTCGAACCGGAACGCCGCGGCGTCGGTGAGCTCGTCGCGGACCTCGGGGACTGAGGCGGTCGGGTCCGGGGCGTCGTACTCGTCGATGAACGCGGTGGCGTCGAGGACGTGCACTATCGGCGAACGACGATGTAGTCTTTGACTGCTTGCACGCGGCTCACCGGAACGCGGTACCGGCCGTCGTCGCCGATCGGGAAGTCAGCGGCGACGGACTCCTCGGTCTGCTCGACGAGCAGGTGCTCCAGCGTGCCGGATTTGAGGTCCATCGTGATGTTGTACAGCATGCCAAGCTCCGTGCCGTCCGACCCCATCACGGCCTTCCCGGAGAGGTTTTCGGCGAGGATGTCGGCCATACCCGGTTTCACTGTCGGGATTCACATAAACCCCGGGGGGATGTCCGACGGGCGTGCGACAGCGAAACCACCACACAGCGAGTCGACAGCGCCACACGCGACGCCAGCCGAACGCGGTCGGCCCATCGGCGTCGCCGTCGCCGCCGTGACGATGGAATTATAGGCTACCGCGCGCTCCATTGGG
This sequence comes from Halobacterium sp. BOL4-2, assembly GCF_016917835.2. Lineage (GTDB taxonomy): Archaea > Halobacteriota > Halobacteria > Halobacteriales > Halobacteriaceae > Halobacterium > Halobacterium salinarum. The sequence goes on from NZ_CP070332.2 coordinate 1,456,235, forward strand.
GTAACGACCGTTCTCTCGGAGGATTCTACTATGCCCGACGCAGACACCACCGACGACCCCGGGGACTTGCGAACGCCGATCGTGGCCGTGCTCGGCCACGTCGACCACGGCAAGACTAGCCTGCTGGATAAGATCCGCGGCTCGGCCGTCATCGAAGGCGAAGCCGGCGCGATCACCCAACACATCGGCGCGACAGCGGTCCCGCTGGACACCGTCTCGGAGGTCGCCGGCAGCCTCGTCGACCCCACCGAGTTCGACCTGCCGGGGCTGTTGTTCATCGACACGCCCGGCCACCACTCCTTCTCGACGCTGCGCTCGCGGGGCGGCGCGCTCGCGGACATCGCCATCCTCGTGGTGGACGTCAACGACGGCTTCCAGCCACAGACGGAGGAAGCGATCCGCATCCTGAAGGACACGGGGACGCCGTTCGTCGTCGCCGCGAACAAGATCGACACGACGCCGGGGTGGAACCCGAACCCGGACGCGCCCGTGCAGGGCACTTACGACGACCAAAGCGACCGCGTGCGCTCGGACCTCGACGACGCGCTGTACGAACTCATCGGCGAGATGTCCGACGCGGGGTTCTCCTCGGACCTCTACTGGCGGGTGCAGAACTTCCAGAAGAACGTCGGGGTCATCCCCGTCTCGGCGGAAACCGGTGAGGGCGTCCCGGATCTGCTGACGGTGCTGATGGGGCTGGCCCAGCGGTACATGAAATCCGAGATGGAGGTCACCATCGACGGCCCCGGCGCGGGCACCGTCCTCGAAGTCAAAGACGAGCAGGGCTTCGGGACGACCGTCGACGTGATCCTCTACGACGGCACCATCCGGTCGGGGGACACCGTCGTGGTCGGCGCGCAGCCCGAGCCCATCGTCACGGACGTCCGCGCGCTGTTGAAGCCCGGCGACCTCGCGGAGATGCGGACGGAGAAACGCTTCGGGAACGTCGACCGAATGCAGGCCGCCGCCGGCCTGAAAGTCGCCGCGCCGGACCTCGACGACGCGATGGCCGGCGCGCCGATCCGCGTGGTCGGCGATCGTGACGTCGCGGACGTCGTCACCGAGGTGGAGGCGGAGCTGGCGGAGGTCGCGGTCGAAACCGGCGAGGAGGGGATCGTGGTGAAAGCGGACACGCTGGGCAGCCTGGAGGCGCTCGTGAGCGCGCTCGAAGAGGCCGAGATCCCCGTGATGTCGGCAGAAGTCGGCGATGTCGCGCCGCGGGACGTGGCGATGGCGACCACCGTCGACAGCGAGAAACACCGCGTGCTCCTGGGGTTCAACGTCGACGTGCTGCCGGCCGCCGCGGAGAACGCCGAACGCGAGTCCGTGCGCGTGTTCAACAGCGACGTGATCTACCAGCTCGTCGAGGACTACGAGGCGTTCGTCGACGCCCAGGAGCGCGAGCAGAAAGAAGCCGTCTTCGACAACATCGTGCGCCCGGCGCGGTTCCGCATCCTGAAAGACCACGTGTTCCGCCAGAACGACCCCGCGGTCGTCGGCGTTGAGGTGGTGTCGGGCACGCTCAAGCGGAACACGCCGGTCGGCGGTATCGAGGGCAACGACCTCGACCGCGCGGGCATCGTCAAGGGCATCCAGGATCAGGGTGAGGACGTCGACGAAGCCCGCGCGGGCAACCGCGTCAGCGTCTCCATCGACGGCCCGACGGTCGGCCGCGACATCAAGGAGGGCGACGAACTCTGGGTTGACCTGCCCGAAAAGCACGCGAAGGTCCTGGACCAAGAGCTCACGTCTGACCTGCCCGCCGACGAGCGCGAGGCGCTGAAATCCTATCTGGACATCATGCGCAAACGCGACCCCTTCTGGGGGAAGTAGGCGGTCTGGGGCCGGCAGCGGATACGGCTGTAAGCTCTAGTTGACCGCCGAATTTGGCCCGTGAGAACCGGCTGGACTACCGCGCTGTTTCGGGAACGTCGTCGCCGAGGGCGTGTTTGACCTGCAGCGCCGCACTGGCGGCGAGCCCGCGAGCGACCTCCTCGCGGTCCTCGGTGGGGATCAGGTCGTCGTCGGCGAGATCCTCGAACTCTGGCGTGAAACCGGCGCTGACCGGGTTGCCGGCGGGCGGGCGAACCGCAACCGTAACCTGCACGCCGCTGGACCCGTTCGTGACCTCCGAGCCGACCACGTACTCGTCGGGCAGGAACTCGCGGGTCCGGGACGCGATCTGCGCGATGCTCGTCTGGAGCGCGCGACGTTGCTCGCCACTGAGGTCGCCAGTGGCGTCCGCCGGCCCGCTGTACGGCGCGTTTCCATGCATGACACACGGGTACGTGGTGGGAACGTATAACCCTTCTACTGTCGGGTGATCTTACTGGTCGAAAACGGGGTCGCTGTCGCCGTAGGCCGCGATGACGACGGCCGCGGCGTGCTCGCCGGCGTCGGCGGTGACCGTCTCGGTCCGCACGGACGGCTCCACGCCGTCCCAGTCGCGCACGTCCATGCCGGCCGTGATGCCGGTGGTGACGCGGTCGGCGACGTCGTCGGGGGTGGTCTCGTCGGCGGCTTCGTAGAAGAGTCCGGGCGCGCCGTCGCGGGGTGCCCACGCCAGCCCGGCGCTTGCCTGCCCCGGCCCCGCTGTTTGGCCGCGGGCTTCCACGACGGTGAGCGTGTTCCCCGCCGGCCCGAGGTCGGGCGCGGTGTCGACCGGGGAGACGGTTGCGTCGGCAGGAATGACCGACGAGACGCGAATCAGGTTGTAGTTGTGGACGTTGGCGTCCGCGAGCGCGGCGTCGTAGGCGGCCATCTCCGTCGGGGCGACACCGCTCCCCCACGCGATTCGGATGCGAGGCATACGGTCGGCGTACGCCGTCCGGCGTCCTATACTTACTGAATGTAGCTCGGGTACCGCGGGCCGCTGGACTCGGTGTCCCCCTCGGCGACGAGTTTCTCGTAGGCGTCGTCGAAGTCCTGGCGGTGGACCTCGTCGCGGTCGTCGCGGATGGCGAACATCCCGGCTTCCGTGGCGAGGCTGGCGAGCTGCGCACCGGAGAACTCCGCGGTGTCGGCGGCGAGATCCGAGAAGTCGACGCTGTCGGCGACGTTCATCTCGCCGGCGTGGATCTCCAGGATGCGCTCGCGGGCGTCCGGGTTCGGGTTGGGGACTTCGATGAGGCGGTCGAAGCGGCCGGGCCGCAGGATCGCGGAGTCCAGCATGTCGAAGCGGTTGGTGGCGGCGATGATGCGGATGTCGCCGCGCTCGTCGAAGCCGTCCATCTCCGAGAGCAACTGCATCATCGTGCGCTGGACCTCGGCGTCCCCGCTGGTCTTCGAATCCGTGCGCTTGGCGGCGACGGCGTCGATCTCGTCGATGAAGATGATCGCGGGGTCTTTCTGTTCGGCGAGTTCGAAGAGATCCCGGACCAGCCGGGAGCCCTCGCCGATGAACTTCCGCACGAGCTCGCTGCCGGCCATCTTGATGAAGCTGGCGTCCGTCTGGTTCGCGACGGCTTTCGCGAGCATCGTCTTGCCGGTGCCGGGCGGCCCGTGCAACAACACCCCACTCGGGGGTTCGACGCCGACCGCGTCGAACTTCTCGGGGTTGACCAGCGGGTCCTCGACGGCTTCCCGGACTTCCCGGAGCTGGTCGTCGAGGCCGCCGATGTCAGCGTACGTGACCGACGGCGACTCGTCGACTTCCATGGCCTGCGCGCGGGCGTCGGTCTCGTCGTCGAGCACGCGCTGCACGCTGAACGAGTCGTTGATCGCGACCCGGTCGCCGACCTCCAGGGTGTCCGCGAGTCGCGGCGACAGCTCGGTGAGGACCTCCTGGTTGTTGCCGTGCTGTTTGATCACGGCGCTGCCGTCTTCGGGCAGGTCTTCGACGGTCGCCAGGTACAGCGACGCCGTTTTCAGCGTCTCGTTCTCGCGCTGGAGGCGGTTGACCTCCTCGCGGAGTTCTTCGCGGCGGGCTTCGACATCGTCGAGTTGCGCCTGCAGCTCTCCGTTGACCGCCACGATATCCACGTAGTGGTCTTGGAGCGCGTTGAGGCGTTCCGCCGGCGTCGACTCGGGATCGACGTCGAGCGTCGGCCGGTCCGGCAATGAGGGGCTACGCGACATTCGTTGCCGTCCATAGGGGCCGCGCGTAGAAGTTCCTTTGGGTAGGCTACACTGTCCGTGCGCGGGACGCCAAACGGGGGTGTGGCGGCGCGGCGTTAGACGAGGTCGTCGGCCTCGTCGAGGTAGTGGTCGTAGACGCCGATCGCGCGCTCGATGGGGGCGCTCGTGGACATGTCGACGCCGGCGTCCTGGAGGAGTTCGATCGGGTACGCGCTGGACCCGCGGGTGAGGAACTCCCGGTAGCGGGCGGCGGCGTCGGGCTGGTCGTCGTCGAGGATGTCCTCGACGAGCGCGACCGCCGCGGAGATGCCGGTGGCGTACTGGAAGACGTAGAAGTTGTAGTAGAAATGCGGGATGCGCATCCACTCCCGTTCGATGTGGTCGTCGATGGTGGCGTTGGCGTAGTACGCGCGCTTGCGGTCGCCGTACACCTCGTCGATGCGGTCGGGCGTGAGCGCCTCGCCCGCCCGGGTGAGCTCGTGGAGGCGCTGTTCGACGTCCGCGAACAGCGTCTGGCGGTAGAGCGTCGACCGGAAGCGTTCGAGGTACTCGTTGAGGATGTGCCGCCGGAAGTGGTCGTCCTCGACCGTGTCGAGCAGGTGGTTGACCAGCAGCGCCTCGTTGACCGTGGACGCGACTTCCGCCACGAAGATCTCGTAGTTCGAGTAGACGTAGGGCTGGTGTTCGCTGGTGTACTGGCTGTGGAGGCTGTGCCCGAGTTCGTGGGCGAGCGTGAACATCGAGGAGATGTCGTCCTGGTAGTTCATCAGGATGAACGGCTGGGTGTCGTAGGTCCCCCCGGAGTACGCGCCCGAGCGCTTCCCGCGGTTCTCGTAGACGTCCACCCAGTTCGAATCCAGGCCGTCGGCGACACGCTGCTGGTAGTCCTCGCCGAGCGGCGCGACCGCCTCGATGACGTGCTCGCGGGCGTCGGCGTACTCGATGTCGGGGCCTTCGGAGTCCACGATGGGCATGTAGAGGTCCCACATCTCCAGGTCGTCGACGCCGAGGGCGCGCCGCTTCAGGTCGGCGTGGCGCTGGAGCGTGTCGAGGTTGTCGTCGACCGTGTCGACGAGCGTGTCGTACACCTCGACGGGGATGTTGCCGCTGTCGAGGGCGGCCTGCCGGGCGGTGTCGTAGTTGCGCGCCTCGGCGAGTTTCACGTCCCGTTTCATCTGGGTTTTCATCGTCGACCCGATGGTGTTCCGGACGCCGCTGATGGTGTCGTAGAACTGCTCGTGGACGGTCTGTCGGAACGCCCGGTCCGGGGTCTTCAGGAGGTTCGTGAAGTTCGACTGCGAGATCTCGACGGCATCGCCGGCGGGGTCTTCGACGGTGGGGAACTCCAGGTCGGCGTCGGTGAGCATGTTGTACGCGTCGCTTGGCGCGCCGAACACCTCGCCGAGCTCGCTCAGGAGCCCCTCGACCTCCGCCGAGCGCGTGTGCGGTTTCATCCGCAACACGTCGTCGAAGTAATGCTCGTACACCGCAAGCTCGGGCGTCTCCTCGATCATCGACTGCAGTTGCTCGCGGGTGCAGGCCTGGAGCTCGGGGTCGAAAAAGGACGTCGCCGAGGACACGTCGGTCATGAGGCTCGCGCCGCGCGCCTGCAGCGCCTGGTACTCCTGGTCGCGGGTGTCTTCGTCCGACCGCATGCTGGCGTACGCGGACACCGTCTTGGCGTCCCGGTAGACCGCATCGCGCAACTCCAGGGCCGCCAGCAGCGTCTCGCCGTCCTCGGTGAGCCGCCCCTCGTAGTCGTTGAGCGCGTCAAGCTCGGCTTGGACGTCCTCGAAGGCCGCCTCCCACTCGTCGTCGGTCTCGTAGATGGACGCCAGCGCCCATTTGTACTCGTCCGCCACGTCCGCCCGGTCGGGGACACTGCTCATATGCCCCAGCGTTCGCGTGCGTCCGGTTAAACGTTCGCAAACAACCGGGTGATTGCCGGCGACGGCCCCCGAAATTAACCCGGTGCCCGACGTAGCGGGCGGCATGGACGCTGTGCCGCGGGCGCTCGGACAGGCATGGACCGATGACACGCCGTGGGACGTGCTCACGGCGCTCACGGCGCTCGACTCCCGGATGGCGGGCCACGCCGGCGACCGCCGGGCCGCCGAACACGTCGTGGACGCGCTGGGCGAGGCCGGGGTTCGTGACGCGACCACTGAGCCGTTCCCCCTCCCGGTGTGGACGCGGGGGGACTGCGCGCTGCGCGTGACCGCGCCCGACGAGCGGGCGTTCGACGCCATCGCGTTGCCGTATGCGCCCGCCGGCACGGCGACCGGGCGACTGGTCTCGGCGGGATACGGCGCGCCGGCCGGTTTCGACGGGGTCGACGTCGAGGGCGCGGTCGTGGTTGCGTCGACGGGCAGCCCGCCGGGGGGCGATCGCGTCCACCGCATGGAGAAGTACGGCCGGGCGGTGGCGGGCGGGGCAGCGGGGTTCGTGTTCCACAACCAGCGCGACGGCCAACTCCCCCAAACGGGTGCACTCCGCGGTGGCCGCGTGGGCGAGCGCCCCGCCGCCAGCGTCTCCGGGGAGGTGGGGTCGTGGCTGGAGTCGTACGCCGAGCGGGGCGGGGCGGCCGAGCTGACCGTCGACGCGCACACCGAGCCAGGGACGGGCGTCAACACGCACGGCGTGCTCGGGCCGGACACGCCCACGGAGGTGGTCGTGATCGCGCACCACGACGCCCACGACATCGGCGAGGGCGCACTCGACAACGGCTGTGGCGTGGCCACCCTGGTGGCGGCCGCGCGCGTGCTGGCCGCGATGGAGTCCGTCCTGGAGACGCGCGTGCGGCTGGGCACGGTCAGCGGGGAGGAAGTCGGGCTCGTGGGCGCGAGCGCGCTCGCGGACAGCCTCGACACCGACGCCGTGCGCGCGGTGGTGAACCTCGACGGGGCGGGCCGGTATCGGACGCTGCGGGCGTTCCTGCACGCCACCCCCGCGTTCGCGGACGTGCTGGCGGCGGTCGAGGACGCGACCGGGCACCCGATCGACGTGGTCGACACGCTGCACCCGTACAGCGACCACTGGCCGTTCCTCCGGGCGGGCGTCCCCGCGGTGCAGTTGCATTCGGTCACCCCCGAGCGGGGCCGCGGCTGGGGACACACGCAGGCCGACACCCGTGACAAAGTCGACGCGCGGACGCTGCGCGAGCACGGCATGCTCGCCGCGCTGCTCGTCCGCGAACTCGCGCGCGAGGACACGACCATCCCCCGTGCCAGCCAGGCAACGCTCCGCCAGCGCCTCGTCGATGCAGGCATGCGGTCGGGGATGATGGCCGCGGACGTCTGGCCGGCCGCCTGGGACTAGATCGAGGCGAGGTGGCCGGCGACGCGGGCGCGCTCGTGGTGGTCCGCGCGGGCTGCGCGGAACGTGGTTCGCGCGCGCTCGGCGGCGTCCTCGTCGACGGTGAACGAGAGGCCGTCGTAGGCGACGGCGTGAAGCACCAGGGGGTGTGGGTCAGCGGGCGGCACGCCGTCCGGGCCGGCAACCGGCTCGTCGCCCAGCACGGTGTCGATCCGGTCGGTGTCACCGCTCTCGGTGACGAGCTGGACGAGCGAGACGACGCGGCGAACGAGCTCCCGACAGAACCCGCCGGCCCGGACGGTGATGACGCGAAACGCCCCGTCGCGGTCCAGGGTGGCGTCCAACTCGCGGACGGTGTTGGTGGTGTTGGGGGTGAGGTTGTGGAAGTCGTGTGTCCCGGTGAGCCGGTCGAGCGCCCCGGCGGCGCGGTCGTCGGTGGCCCGACTGTCGGGGGCGTACCAGTAGTAAACGTAGGTGCGCGCGACCGCGTCGTGGGTGGCGTGGAACTCCGGCGGCGCGTCGGCGTGCGCCCACACCTGGATGGGGTCCGGAAGCGCGCCGGTGAACGCGTCGGGGGTCAGCCACGCCGGCGCGTCGAAGGCGACCGTCTGGGCGCGCGCGGACACGCCGGCATCCGTCCGCCCGGCGGCGGCGTACCCCGACGGTTTCGCGCCGTCGAAGACGTCCAGGCGGCGCAGCGCGCCGAACAGCTCGCCGGCCACCGTGGAGACGTCGGGCTGGCGCTGGAAGCCGTGGTATGGGCGGCCGTCGTAGGCGACCCGGAACGCGCGACGCGGCATCCGGTTACGCGAAGTCCTCGACCCGCGGCGCGTCGTGCGCGCCGGGGAACGCCGCGATCGGGGCGGTCGTCTGCTCGCCGGACGCCATGTTCTTGATGGTGACGTTGCCGTCAGCGAGGTCCTGCTCGCCGACGATCACGACGGTGTCCGCGCCGACGTTGTCGGCGTAGTTCATCTGCGCGCCGAAGCTGCGCCCGGTGATGTCGGTGTCGACGCGGTTACCGCGCTCGCGCAGCGCGCTCGCGACGTCGGCGGCTTCGGCGTCGGTGTCCCCGACCTGGAGCACGTAGTAGTCGGGCGTGAACTCGTCGTCGGGGAGCACGCCGGCGTTCTCCAACAGGAGGTTGAGGGTGGCGTGGCCGGGCGCGACGCCGACCGCCGGCGTGGGCTGCCCGCCGAAGCGCTCGATGAGGTCGTCGTACCGGCCGCCGCCGAACACCGCGCGCCCGACGTCGCCCGTGGAGTCGAAGCACTCGAACACCACGCCCGTGTAGTAATCCAGGCCGCGGGCGGTCGTCAGCGACACGTCACAGTACTGGCGGACGCCGAGGGTTTCGGCCGCATCGAGGACGTTCCGGAGGTTCGCGACCGCGTCCCGGACCCGGTCGGTGCCCGCGAACGACACGAGCGCGTCGAGGTCGTCGCCGTCCAGGAGGTCGTCGAATTGCTCGGCCTGATCGTATGACAGCCCCGCCGCCGCCAGGTCATCGAGGTACGCCGCGCGCTCGATTTTCTCGCGTTTGTCGACGGTGCGGATCGCCGCCTCGGTGTCCACCGTGGCGTCGAACGCGGCCAGCAGGCCGCCGAGGATGTCCCGGTGGCTCACCCGGAACTCGAAGTCCGCGCCCGTGAGCCCGAGCGACGTGAGACCGTCGGCGGCGACCGCGAGCACCTCGGCGTCGGCGCGCGGATCGCTCGTGCCGAAGATGTCGAGGTTGGTCTGGTAGAACTCCCGGAACCGCCCCTGCTGGGGCTCCTCGTAGCGCCAGAACGGCCGCGAGGAGTACCACTTGATCGGCTTCGAGAGGGCCTGCTGTTTGGCCACCACCATGCGCGCGACGGTCGGCGTCAGCTCCGGGGTGAGCGCCACGTCCCGCCCGCCCTGGTCGGTGAACGAGTACAGCTCGTCGACGATTTCCGCGCCGGACTTGTCGACGTACATCTCGGTGCGCTCCATGGCGGGCGTGCCAACCTCACGGAACCCGTAGCTGGCGGCGGCGTCCTCGATCGCGTCGATCGCCGCGCGCCGCGGCCCCATCTCCGCGGGGTAGAAGTCACGAAACCCCTTGAGTCGGTCGTACATGGAGTGCGGTTGTCGCGTCCGGCGCTTCAAAGCTTCCGTTCGACGCCCACCCTAGTTGCGGAGCCCGTGCACGTACGTCTGGTCGTGCTCGGGGAACACGTCGCTGATCGCGGTGTCGTCGCGGTCGGCCGCCAGCAACGCCCGCAGCTCCGCCTCGTAGTCCGCGCGCGGGATCTCCTCGCTCGGGCCGGTTTCGACGTCGAGTTCGGCGGCCACCAGTCGGTCGATCGCGCCGCGTCCGAACCCCGACAGCGGGGAGACGTAATCCACGCCGTGGCGGTCTTCGAGGCTCTGGGCGTGCGCCCGCGACACCGTCGGCACGCGGTCGTCGCGGCGCGTGCCGTCCGCGACCGCGTCGAAGCGCTCCGCGACCGCCTCCAGGGCGTGCTCGTGGACGTGCTGGATGCCGTTTCGCGGATAGCCGTCCTCGACCATCAGCGCCACCGCGTCGTCGGCGACCGCGCGGTCCAACTGCAGTGCCTCGAAGTCGAAGTCGGTCTCAGCCGCCGCAGCGCGGGCGTGGGCGTGCTCGTCGGTGATGCCGAAATGCACGGTGACGAGCGTGATGTCGTAGAACCGATCGAGAACGAGGGCGGCCAGCGTGGAGTCTTTCCCGCCGCTGTAAAGCAGGCCCAGTTCCATCGCTTATCGGCGATTGATGTTGAAGCTCTGGGAGTCGGGCTTGAGTTCGCGGAGGATCTCTTTCATCTGATCCTCGTCGATGCGGCCCTGCACGCGTCCGGACTGGGCCAGTGCGAGGACCTGCTGTTCGGCCTGCTCGGCGAACTCCGGCTTGCTCATGCGGATCGTGTTCAGGCGCTTGCGCGCGCCGTCGGTGAGGTTCTGCTTGAGCATCGCCTGCTTTTGCTGTTCGGCCTGCTGGGCCTGCTGCTGTTGGGCCTCACGCTCCGCGTCGCCGCCCTGCTGTTGTTGCTTGAGCTGCTCTTTCTTTCGCTGGCGAAGCTCCTCTAGTCGGTCGTCGTCAGGGTTCCCACTCATACTGGATGACAGTTGGCCGCGAGTCGTGTTAATTGTTGTGCACAGCGTCGACTGCTGCCGGCGCTACCCGAACGAGAAGTGGCGGCGTCGCGTCGGCGAGCGTTACGCGTAGCGTTCGAGCTCCGGGCGATCGAGGGATTCGATCACGTCGCCGGCGGTCTCGTCGAGGAGGCTGCGGCCGTCACCGGTGACGACGCGGCCGTGGTCGTGTTGTTGCTCGACGAGGCCCTCGGCTTCGAGTTGCTGGAGGATCGTGCGCACGATGTTCCGGGAGCCGGCGGTCGTCGTCGACGGCGCGACGACGTAGCGGTTCGAGCCCGAGGTCGTGGAGCCGTAGGCCTCCGAGAGGCGCTTGACGCCGATCGGGCCGTCGATGGCGACCTTCCGCAGGAGGCTGGCCGCACGGGTCGCCCAGAAGTCAGACTGCTCGGGGGGAAGCTCGCGGCCCGCGCCCGTCTTCGCGTAGTTCGCCCAGTCCGGCTCGTCGAGTCGCGTTTCGAGGTCCGCGGCGAGCTCGTCGATGAGCTCGTCCACGGGGGCGTCGTAGAGAGTTGCCATTGCAGGCACGTCGTCCCTGATTCGTTTAAAGGCATCGTTAGGCGGCGCGAGGCGGCCACACCGGCGTGCGTGACCGCCACCCCGGCGGCAGCGGCCGGGTGCCGTGGCGGCTTTCCGGGGGCTTATCACCGGTGGTTGCCAACCGCGTGGTATGGATGAGCGTGCGGCCCTGGAGCTTGTCGGCGGGCTCGTCTCACGCGCCGGCGACGACGCCGCAGTCGTCGGTGACACCGCCCTCACGATCGACATGCTCCACGACGCGACGGACTTCCCGTCGGGCACCACCAGGTACACCGCGGGCTGGCGGTCGGTCGGCGCGTCGCTGTCGGACGTCGCCGCGACGGGCGCGACCGCGACCGCCGCAGTGGCCGCCTACGGCGCGCCGGGCTTCGACGACGACGAGCTGGCCGCGTTCGTGACCGGCGCACGCGACGTCTGTACGGCCGTCGGCGCGGAGTACGTGGGCGGCGATCTGGACGGGCACAGCGAGTTCACGGTGGCGACGGCGGCGATCGGTGACGCCGACCACCGCGTCGCGCGCAGCGGTGCCCGGCCGGGTGACAGCGTGGTCGTGACCGGGTCGCTGGGGCGCAGCGCGGCCGCGATGGCGCTGTTCGACGCCGGCGACACTGACCGCGCCAACGACCTGTTCCAGTTCATGCCCCGGGTGGCCGCCGGGCAGGTGCTCGGCGCGCACGCGACCGCGATGATGGACGCAAGCGACGGGCTGGCGCGGTCGTTGCACCAGCTCGCGGCGGCCAGCGACTGCGGGATGGCGGTCGACAGCGGCCGCCTGCCGGTGGCGGACGCGCTCGCGGAGGTGACCGCCGACCCCGTCGAGCGCGCGGTGTCCTTCGGCGGTGACTTCGAGTTGGTGGCGGCCGTGCCGCCCGAGCGCGTGGAGGCGGCGCGGGCGGCGGTCCCCGGGTCGCTGTCGGTCGTCGGGCGCGTCACCGCGGCGGCCGACGGCGTGTGCCTCGACGGCGACGCGTTGGCCGACGACGGCTGGACGCATTAGCCGAGTTGGATGGGGACCGGCATGAAACACAGCGCGCCGAGGACGAACGTCACCACGCCCAGCGCGACGCGCCGGCGGTCGAGTGGCCGGTCGTCGACCGGCGTGACGGTGCCGGACAGCGACACCACCGACGCCAGAACACCCCACAGCAGCCAGATGCCGGCGGCGTTCCCGGCGTCTCGGACGATCCAGAGGTAGGCCCCCAGCGAGAGCAACGCGGTCGGCACGAGCGGCGCGAAGCGACCGGCGGTCTCGCCGACCAGCGACCGGAGGATGTGCCCGCCGTCGAGCTGGCCGACCGGCAGCAGGTTCAGGAACGTGACGAACATGCCGATCCAGCCGCCCATCACGACGGGGTTGACGGCTGTGCGTGGGTCCGCGTACGCGAACTGCTCGCCGAGCACGGCCGCGATCCCGCGCAGCAACAGCGGGTAGCCGAAGTCCACGTGAACGGCGCTGGCCGAGTTCGCGACCCCCGGGGGCACCGTCACCGGCGGCAACACGAGCCCGATCACGGAAACGACGACGGCAGCGACGAGACCCGCCAGCGGCCCGGCTGCGCCGATGTCGAAGAGGGCGTTGCGGCTGGGCATTCGGCCGCGCATCCGGATGACCGCGCCCATCGTGCCGAACAGCGACGGGAACGGGATGAAGTACGGCAGCGTCGCGTCGACGTCGTGGTGTTTGCTCATCACGTAGTGGCCGAGCTCGTGGGTGCCCAGCACGCCCATGACCGCGAGCGTGAACGGGATCGCGCGCACGACGGCGGGCGAGAACGGGTCGACGTAATACCAGTTCGCGCCCACGAACAGCGTCGAGGCGAGCGTCGCCAGGAACAACGCGACGTTCGTCCACGGCACCCCGGTGTCGGTGTCAGCGGCGTCGGCTGGCGTGGCGACGAGCACGCGCTCGCCGGTGCGGTCGGTGAGCCTGACGTCGTAGCCGTGCTCGCGGAACAGCGGCCAGAGTTCGCGCTCGATCGTGGCTCGGTCGGCACCGGGCTGCCCGAAGTAGAGGAGTTCGCCGTCCCGGTGTTGGACGTCGTACACGTCGAAGCGGTCGCCGAAGGCGGCCGGAGAGGGCGCGTCCGCTGGCGATTCAGGCGGCATTGAAGCGTGGTAGCGGCTACAGCCGCTTAACCACTATGGGTGTTGCACGGCGAAAACGGGGACGCAGTGGCGGGGGAGGGGTGTTATGCGGGCTGGACGCGCCACGTGGTGGCGCTGGTGTACGACCACTTCTCGACGGTGATGTCGGTGGCGGACTTCGAGAGTTTCACCATCAGAGCGCCGATCTCCTTGGGGGAGAGATCGACATCGTCGGCGATGAACTTGCTCTTGAAGTAGAGCTCGCCGTCGTCGGCCTTCTCGCGGAGGTAGGACTTCAGGCGCGTTTCCTTGTCCTGCGACTCGGCCTCACTGGAGGGGGAGTTGGGTGCGCTCATGGTGTCTGGCCTCGCTTTCGTGTACCGCCCAGGATGGGTTATAACAGAAGGAACGTTCGGGCTGATTTCGGCCGTTTCACCCCGTGAACTGAGGGGGTACGTACAGTTTATAACGTGCTTAGAGCCAATTAGACAGTTTATACTCGTGTTTCAGAGTTTATTTTGGGTGGGAGACGACAGCATCTCCTAGGCCGGGTGACAGCGGGGGCTGTCATCGACACGTCAGACGATCGGGAGGTGACAGTGCCGGCAGTCGTGGCGCGCGCACCGGAGCCAGGCGGCCCCGAACGTCGCAGGAGTGTTTCTTCCGGCCGTCTAACGGCTGCACGCGCGATCAGTTGACAACCCTTAAGCACGCCACCGGGCTACCGGGCTGTAGTATGCGAGTGGTGGTTTCTATCGGCGGCAGCGTGCTCGCGCCCGGCTTGGACGCCGACCAAGTCGACGCCCACGCCGACGCCATCAACGAGTTGACCGACGCCGGCTGTGAGGTCGGGGCCGTGGTCGGTGGCGGCGGCGTCGCACGGGACTACATCGGAACAGCGCGCGAGCTCGGCGCCAACGAGATCGAGCTCGACGACATCGGCGTCGACGTGACGCGGCTCAACGCCCGGCTGCTCATCGCCGCGTTGGGCGGTGACGCAGCGCCCAGCCCGGCCGAGGACTACGAGGACGCCGGGGAGGCGATGCGGCGCGGCGACATCGCGGTGATGGGGGGCGTGGTCGCCGGGCAGACGACCGACGCCGTGAGCGCCGCGCTCGCGGAGTACACCGACGCCGACCTGCTGTTGTACGCGACCAGTGTGCCCGGCGTGTTCTCCGCGGACCCCAACGAGGACGCCGACGCCGAGCACTTCACGCGGATGACGGCGGGCGAGCTCGTGGACATCATCGCTGACATCGAGATGAACGCCGGATCGTCGGCACCCGTGGACTTGCTGGCGGCGAAGCTCATCGAGCGCTCCGGCGTCCGCACCATCGTGCTCGACGGGACCGACCCCCGCCGCATCGTGGACGCGGTGCGCTTCGGCGAGCACGACGGCACCGACGTGATCCCCGACGGCACCGACAACCAGATGACGTACTGGGCCGACAACCAGGAGTAAGACCATGCATCCTGACGACGACCCGTACGCAGACGACGGCAGCGGTCGCCTGTTCTGGGCTGACGCCGCCGCCGACCGCGTGCTCGACGGCGACCCCGAGGAACCGATCGTGATCAAGGGCGGGATCTCGCCGTCCGGCGTGCCACACCTCGGCAACATGAACGAGATCATGCGCGGGTATTTCGTGGCGGCGGTGTTGCGCGAGCGCGGCCACGAGGTACGCCAGGTGTTCACCAGCGACGACCGCGACCCGCTGCGGGGGCTGCCCCGGAAGCTCGCCGACCTGGACGGGGAGGTCGTTGCTCTCGGGGACGTGAACGCGGGCGCGCTCGGGCAGAACCTCGGCGCGCCCTACACCGAGATCCCCGACCCCTTCGGGTGCTGTAACTCCTACGGCGCGCACTTCTCGAATCTCATTCAGTCCTCGGCGGCCCGCCTGGGCGTGGACGTCGAGATGGTCTCGAACACGGAGACCTACGCCAACGGCGGGTTCGAAGAGGTCACGCGGTACCTCCTGGAGCACGTCACGGCGGCCCGCGACGTGCTGGGTGAATACCAGGACAAAGTCGACGAGGAGTACGTGCCGTTCAACCCCATCTGTGAGGCGTGCGGGAAGGTGACCGAGACGGTCACCGACGTCGACGCCGACGCCGGCACCGTCGAGTACGTCTGCACCGACATGGACGCCGGCGACCAGACCATCGAGGGGTGTGGTCACGAGGGCACGGCGACCCTCCGCGAGGGGAAGCTGCCGTGGCGCTTCGAGTGGCCGGCGCAGTGGCGCACGCTGGGCGTGGACTACGAGCCGTTCGGGAAAGACCACGCCGAAGGGTCGTGGCCCTCCGGGACGGACATCTCCCGGAACGTGCTCGGCGACGAGCCACCGACCCCGATGGTGTACGAGTGGTTCACGCTCGACGGCGAGCCGTTCAGCTCGTCGGCCGGCCACGTCATCCTCGTCCAGGACGTGCTCGCGTTGCTGGAGCTGCCGGTGGTGCGGTATTTCTTCAGCAAGGACCCCCGCCGCGCGCGGGACTTCTCCATCGAGCACCTCGACCAGCTCGTCGACGAGTTCGATCGCATGGAGCGCGTGTACTTCGGCGAGGCGGCCGACGCCAGCGAGGACGAACGCGAGCGCGCCGCCCGCGTGTACCCGCTGCTCGTCGACGACATCGACGCGGATCGCGTGCGCATCCCGTTCACGTTCGCGGCGGTGCTGGGGATGACCGAGGACTCCGCCCTGCGCGAGGAGATCGCGCGCCGCGAGGGGCACATTCCCGCGGACGCTGACGCCGACACCGTCGCGGACGCGCTCACGCGCGTTGAGCGCGCCCGAGAGTGGGCGCGCCGCACGAACAACGAGTTCAACTACCGGCTCGCGCGCGCCGAGATCCCCGCACACGACTTCGACGACGCCACGGCGGCAGCCCTGGACGAGTTGGCGGCGTTCCTCGACGACGAGGACCCCGACGGGGAGGCGCTGCAGGGCGAGATCTACGAGGCCGCCAAGCGCCACGACATCGACATCGGCGCGTTCTTCGCGGCGGGCTACCGGCTGTTCTTCGACGAGGACCAGGGGCCGAAGCTGGGGCCGTTCCTCGCGAAGCTCGACCGCGAGTTCGTGGTCACGCGGCTCCGCCGCGAGGGCTGAACGCCGCCCCGTGGACGGCGATGAAGTGGGCGATCCATCCCCGAACTCCTTTTGACCTAGACCCCCGAAGCAACGGACAATGGAAACCTGGCAGCTGCTGTTGGTCGGGCTGCTCGCGTACTGGGCGGCGGTGTCGTGGGCGCAGAGCCGCGGCCTGCTGCCGTCGTTCGTGCACACCAGCGGCCCGATAACGACCCTCCACACGAAGCGCGGGAAGCGGTTTCTCGACTGGATGGCGACCCCCAAGCGGCTGTGGCGCGCGTGGGGGAACTTCGGGTTGGGGCTGGCGTCGGTCGTGCTGGTCGGCGTGCTGATCGCGCTCGTCCTGGTGGCCATCACGACGCTGCTGAATCCGCCGGAGCCAACGAGCATCAGCCAGCCGTCGAACGTGCTGGTGATCCCGGGGGTCAACGACTTCCTGCCGTTGTCGGTTGCGCCGGAGATCATCGCCGGGCTGTTCATCGGGATCGTCATCCACGAGTTCGGCCACGGGCTGATGTGTCGCGTCGAGGGCATCGACGTCGAGTCCATGGGCGTGGCGCTGCTGGCGGTGTTGCCCGTGGGCGCGTTCGTCGAACCGGACCAGGACAGCCAGGCGGACGCCGACCGCGGGTCGAAGTCCCGGATGTTCGCTGCCGGCGTCACGAACAACTTCCTCGTTGTGGTGGTGACGCTGGCGTTGCTGTTCGGGCCGGTTGCGGGCGCGGTCGCGGTTTCGGACGGCGGCCTCGTCGGGGAAGTCCACGACGGGACGGCGGCCGCCGCCGCCGGGTTCTCCGGGGGGGACCGCATCACCGCGGTGGGTGGCGCGCCGGTGGCGAACAACACGGCGTTCAGGCAGGCCCTCGACGAGTACGACGACCCCACGGTGCCGGTGACCCTCGCCAGCAACGAGACGGTGCGCGTCGAGCGGCAGCTGTCGGTGGTCGCGAACGCGTCGAACTCGCCGCTGTCGATCACCACGAACGACACCATCACGGCCGTCAACGGCACGACGGTCAGCACCGAATCGGAGCTGCGGGCGGCGCTCGCCGACCGCGAGGTCGCGGCGTTCGAACTGAACGACGGCGCGGCGACCGCGACCGGGCCGGCGGGCGCGCTCGTGACGACGATCCCCGACGCGCCGGCCGCCATGGACGGCCTGTCGGCGGGCACCAACGCGGTCGTGGTTTCGGTCAACGGAACACGGGTGCCCACGTACGACGCGCTCAGCGGCGAGCTCGACGCCCGCGACCCCGGTGACACGATCAGCGTCGGGGCGTACGTCAACGGGAGTCGGACCACCACCGAGATCACGCTGGGCGAGCAGTCCGACGGCTCCAGCTACATGGGGATCGCGCCCGCACGCGGCGTCAGCGGGGTGGCCGTCGACGGCTTCGGGGCGACACTGTATCCGGCCGACACCTACCGCGGACTGCTCTCCGGGGAGACGTCCGGGTCGGCGTACCTCAGCACGCTGTTCGGCGGCGCAGACGACCCCATCACGGGCTTCCTGCAGGCGGTCGTGATCGCGCTGTACCTGCCGCTGATCGGGCTCGTGGATCCGACCCTCGGGTTCAACTTCGCGGGGATCGCGGGGATGAACGCGAGCTTCTATCACGTCACCGGCGTGCTGGGCGTGTTCCCGGACTGGGTGACGTTCGGCGCGGCGAACGTGTTGCTGTGGACCGGCTGGGTGAACCTCAACCTCGCGCTGTTCAACTGCATCCCGGCGTTCCCGCTTGACGGCGGCCACCTGCTGCGGTCGGCCGCGGAGGCGGTGACGGTGCGACTGCCCTTCGAGAGCCCGGAGACGGCGACGCGCGCGATCACGACCGGGATCGGGTTGCTGATGCTGTGCAGCCTGTTGTTGATGCTGTTCGGGCCGGAGCTGCTGTCCTAGTCGTCGGGGCCGTCGATGCCCATGCGGTCGGCGAACTCCGCGGGGGTGTCGGGGACGCGCTCGAACTCCGAGAAGTAATGTTCGTGGTGGCGCACCACCTGTTCGACGATCCACGCCGAGAACGCCTCGTCAAAGCGCCACCCGGTGCCTTCCGGTGGGTTTTCGACGTCGAATCGGTCGTCGGTGCCGAGCACCGCGAACATGTGATAGAACCCCAGGATGACATCGAAGAGGTCCGTGCCCGCCGTGCCGACTTCCGCGCGTTTCGCGGCGAGTTCCTCGCGGCCGGCGTCGGTCAACTCGAAGTATTTCCGGTCGGGTTCGTCCTCGACGTCGAGGCGCTCAGCGTACCCGTTCTCCTCGAACTTGTAGAGGATGGGGTAGACCGACCCGTAGGACGGCTCCCAGTGGCCCCCGGAGAGGGATTCGATCTCCTTGAGGATCTCGTAGCCGTACCGGGGTTGTTCGTCAAGCAACTCCAACACCAGGTAGGAGACGAGCCCCTTCGGCGGCCCACTCTTTCGCATCTGCGTCCACCTTCCGGGGGTCGCAGTGAAAGGGTTTCGGTCGGTGGGCCGCCGTCACACTGCGGGCTGCTTTGGGAAAACCCTTCTACGCCCGGTTCGAACGCCGATGTATGGCAGACGCTCCGCCGACAGACGAGGGATGGTTCGTGCTCCACGACTGCTACACCGTGGACTGGGATGCATGGCGTGACGCGCCGGAGCGGGATCGGACGGCGGCCCTCGACGACGCGGCGTCGTTCCTCGCGGACCGCGAGGCGCTTGCGGACGCCGACGAGGGCGAGTCGGGCGTGTTCTCGATCACCGGACAGAAAGCGGATCTGCTGTTCGTGCACTTCCGGGAGAGCCTCGACGAACTGGATCGGATCCAGCGGGCCTTCGAGCAGACCGCGTTCGCCGAGTACACCGAGCGCGCGCACTCGTACGTCTCCGTGGTCGAGATCTCGGGGTACACCGCGCCCGACTACTTCGAGGACCCCGACTCCGTCGACGACGGGCTCCGGCAGTACTTCGAGAGCAAGCTCACGCCGGAGATCCCCGACGACACGTACGTCTCGTTTTACCCGATGAGCAAGCGCCGCCAGCCCGAGCAGAACTGGTACGACCTGCCCATCGAGGAGCGCGCGGAGATGATGGACGTCCACGGCGACCTGGGCAAGCAGTACGCCGGGAAGGTCAGCCAGGTCATCGCGTCCTCGGTGGGCCTCGACGACATGGAGTGGGGGGTGACGCTGTTCGCCGACGACCTCACCGACATCAAGGACATCGTCTACGAGATGCGCTTCGACGAAGTGTCCGCGAAGTACGGCGCGTTCGGCGACTTCTTCGTCGGCCGCCGGTTCCCGCCCGCGGATCTGCCGGCGTTCATGGCCGGCGAGAGAGTGCCCGCCCCCGAGGGCGGGGCGGACGCCCACGGCGAGGGCGAGCGTACGCACCACCACGGTGACTCCGACCACCACGACGGCGACGACGGCGAACAGCACCACCACAGCACCGGCGACGAGGCCGACGACGGCATCCGCGGCGAACTCGCCGACGAGGACATCTACGCCGGCCAGCCCCACGGCGAGGACGTCTACGCGACGGTGCTGTACTCGGAAGCCGGCGCCGACGACCTCTTCGAGGAGGTCGAGGGGCTGCGGGGGAACTTCGAGCATTACGACACGCACGTGAAAACCGCCGTCTACGACGGCCACGAGGCCGACCGGCGCGCAGTGGTCTCCATCTGGGACACCGCCAGCGCCGCCGACACCGCCGCCGGCTTCCTCGCCGACCTGCCCGAGGTCGTCGAGCGCGCCGGCGAGGAGTCCGGGTTCGGCACGATGGGCATGTTCTACGAGACCAAGCCCGAACACACCGCGGAGTTCGTCGAGAAGTTCGACACCGTCGCCGGCGTGCTCGCGGACATGGACGGCCACTTCGACACCGATCTGATGGTGAACGTCGAGAACGACGACGACATGTTCATCGCCAGCCAGTGGCGCTCCCAGGAGGACGCCATGGCGTTCTTCCGCAGCGACGACTTCGGGGACACCGTCGACTGGGGTCGCGACGTGCTCGCGGACCGCCCGCGCCACGTCTTCCTCGCGTAAGGAACCGCGCACCCCGACCACTGTCCGGGTGGTACCCACGGGAGCACTCGACAGCGAGCGTCAGGAGACGATCCGGTGGAGACCGATCACCAACAGCATGTTGACCGCGACCGTGCCGGCCGGCAGGAGGTCCAGGCCCGCACTCACGTAGAGGAGCACGAGGGCACCGAGGGCCAGCCGGTCGGCGGCGGACAGCGACCGCGGTGTGACTTGGTCGGTGGAGTCAGGCACACCGGGCGTTCAGTCCCACACAGAATATAGGTTGGGATCAGTCGGCCGATCCGAGGATGCCTGCGTCCCGGAGATCGTCGCCGTCGACGCTCGTGCGGTAGTCTTCTTTCTCCATGCCGTCGAAGCGGTCGACGCCGAAGTTGTCCGCGTAGAGCTCCGCGACGCGCTCGCGCTCCGCGTCGCTGATCGCGGGCGTCTCGGAGGCGCTCGCCCACGCCTCGATGTCTGCTTTCGAGCGGAACGTCGGCGTGACGGTCGCGACCTCGTCGAAGCTCAGCAGCCACTGGATGGCCGCCTGCCCCATGGTGCGCTCGCCGTCGCGTTCGAGGAAGCGCAGCGCGTCGACTTTCTCCCAGCCGGTCTCGTACCACTCCTCCGGGCGGAACCCGCGGTGGTCGCCCTCGCCGAGTTCCGTGTCGGGGGTGACCTGCTCGTTCAGGAGGCCCGACGAGTGCGGGACGCGGGGGATCAGGGACGTGGCCGCGCCCTGCTCCCGGACGGAGTCGACGAAGTGGTTGTGGACGTCCTGTTCGAGGACGTTGCCGACGTACTGCACGGAGTCGAAGGCCGCCTCGATGGCGTGATCGCCCTCGGCGAGCCAGCCGATCGAGGGGCCGAGCGCGACGCCGATGGCGTCGGCACGGCCGTCCGCGCGGAGGTCGTCAAGCAGATCCAGGACATCGGGCGTGAGTTCGTCGACGTCCGGGTTGTGCAGCTGCAGTACGTCGACGTGGTCGACGCCGAGGCGGTCCATGGACTTCTCGACGGCGTCCCGGAGGTAGTCGACGCCCATCTCCTTGGGGAGTTCGCCGTGGCCGGCCTGCGGGTTGTTGTAGAAGTCGTAGCCGACCTTGGTGGCGACGGTCATCTCGTCGCCGTGCTCGGCCAGCGCCTCCCCGAGCAGCTCCTCGCTGCGGCCGTGGCCGTAGACGTCGCCCGTGTCGAAGTACGTGATGCCGTGGTCGAGGGCGTACTCGACCATCTCCAGGGCGTCGTCCTCGTCGCGGTCGCCCCACCAGTCCGTGCCGACGACCCATGCGCCGAACCCGACTTCACTGACCTCAACGCCGGAGTCACCGAGCTCCCGATGTTGCATGTGTCAGGGTTGGGTGTTGTGCCACTTAGCGCCGACGGTTCCAGCGACAGGGATACGGTTTCGTCGCGTGAATTCGACAGCCACGAGCATGGACGACGCCCTCCAACGCAGGCTGGACCGACTGACGGTGCTGGGAGTAGGACCGCTCGTCGCGGTGGTCTCGCTCGGACTCACGACGGCCGGGGAGGAGTCCCTCGTGTCGCTGGTCAGCGTGCTCGCGGTCGCCGGCGTCGCCGCGGTGCTGCTGTCGTCAGCCACCGACTGACTCCCAGCGAGACCCGTCGCGGCGGCAGCTTTCGGGACGAAAACCACTATGCCGCTGGCGGCCCACGGAACGGCATGACCAAGCGACACGTCTCGCTGCCCGCGGACGCCAAGGACGTTCGTCGGGCGTTCGTGTCGGGCGTCGACGAGCGGCTGTCCGCCGCGGAGACGCCCGACGAGCTGGCCACGGCCGTCACGGGAACGCTCGCGGACCTCCGCGGCGAGCGGGACGCCTACGAGGCCTGGCGGGACGGCGACGACGTCCGGCCGGCCGCGGCGGCGCGGCTGGCAACCCTCGACCCCCGGAACGCCAGCCTCGAATCGGAGTATTACGCCGAGAAAGACGAGGCGGCGTTCGCGCGCTCGAAACCCCTGCAGTGGCTGTGGCGGCAGTTCGACACCACGCCGCTGGCGGACAACATCGACGTCGCGCTCCCGTTCCGCCGGATGCTCGCGGGCCACCTGTTCGCCGGCGTCGGCGAGGACGTGCGGCTGTTCAAGGGCATCACGATGACCTACGGCCACAACATCGAACTCGGTGACAACGTGGTCGTTCACGACGGCGTGCACCTCGACGACCGCGGCGAGGTCGTGGTCGGGGCGCGGGCCAGCGTGAGCGACGGCACACACCTCTACACGCACGACCATGACGTGGTCGACCAGACCGACGTGACGAACTACCGCACCGAGATCGGTGCCGACGCGCGGGTGACCCAGGGCGCGCTCGTGCGGGCGGGGGTCCGCGTTGGGGAGAACGCGCTCGTCGGCTCCCGGTCGGTCGTACAGGGCGACGTGCCGGCCCACCACATTGCGGTCGGGAGCCCGGCGGAGAGCGTGCGCGTGAAGCCGGGGTGGGAGCCGGTCGCCGCGCCCCTGGATGCGGGCGGCGAACGCCGGCAGGCCGAGCGCCGACTCGACGACGCGGTGCCGGCCGACGCCGCCGTGTACGACGAGTTCCAGCGGGACCGCTCGCCACCGGGCGAACGCTAAAGAGCCTGGCCGTGGTAGCACGGCGCATGGAGTGGGCGCCATTCCTGCTCGCGATGGTCGTGGTTGCGGTGCTCCAGATCGCGGTGTGGCGGCGCATCCAGCGCGGCGACATCGGTGTCACCGAGGTGGCACCACAACCCCCGGACCGGGACGCCAACCAGCGCGCGGACGACGACCCGACCCCGACCGCGGCGACGTGTCCGGCTTGCGGCACGGAAAACGACTCCAGATACGACTTCTGTCGGCGCTGCGTGCGGTCACTACAGCCGTGACCACAGGAGTCGCGATCAACGTCGCCGCGAACACGAACCAGCCGGGGTTCCGCGGGCCGCTGCGAGCCGACGGCTCGTTCGTCTACAGATAAACAAGGCGAGTGCCTCGGGGCTTGACCCCGAGGCGGTTCACCTGACGGACGCCTCGACGGCCACCCCGTCGCGGCGCTCGTAGCGGTTCGCGTCGGTGAGCGCGAACACCCGCAGTTCGACGACCAACCGGCCGGCGTCGAGTGTCGCCCGCAACACCGGGCCGCGGCCCGTCACGACGACGTACGGCGGTGCTGCCACCGGCTCCGCTGGCAGCTCGCCGCCGGCCGCCGCCACGGCCGCGGCAAGCACCCCGGGCAGCGACGCAAGCACGCCGCGGTCGGTGAGCCGCGACTCCAGGGCCGCGCCGAGTTGGGGGCCACTGGACGCGGCGGCTGCGTCGACGGCGTCCGCAGCGGCCCCGACGGCCGCGAGCACGTCGGCGTGAGCGGTGCACACGTGCTCGCGGGCAGCGCTGGCGTCAACTGCCATGGTGATCCTCCCAGCGCCCGCGACAAGAGGGTTCCGGCGTGGGCGACCGCCACAGCCACAGCTATCGGGTGTCAGTCGGCGCCCGGCAGAACCGGGCGCGTGAAGGATGCGCTGGCCGGGAATTGAACCCGGGCTATGAGCTTGGGAAGCTCATGTCCTACCACTAGACCACCAGCGCGCGCCGCGCTCGAACAGCGGTGATCCATCGTTGACTGTGGTGGCACTTCAACGTAGCGTTTGGCGGACGCCGGCGTGTGGACGAGTGACTAGCCGCGGGGATTTTACTGCTCGGGCCAAACCTAGAGACGATGAGCGCCCCAGACACCGTTTCGCCACTCGACCTGCGGTTCTCCGCGGCCGAGCTCGCCGAGCGCCGCGACCGCATCCAGTCGTTCATCCGAGACACCGTCGCGGCGGCGGGCGCCGAGCGCTGCGTGCTCGGGCTGTCCGGCGGCATCGACTCGACGACCGTTGCACACCTCACCGTCGACGAACTCGGTGCCGACGCCCTCCACGGGCTCGTGATGCCGGGCGCGGTGTCCCGCGACCAGAACATGAGCGACGCCGAGCGGGTCGCCGAGGACCTCGGCATCGAGTACGACGTCGTGGAGATCGATCCGTTCGTGACCCAGCTGACCGACGTGTTCCCGGACGCGGCCGGCGACGAAGTCGCGGTCGGGAACGCGCGAGCGCGGACGCGCGCCGTGATCAACTACTTCGTCGCGAACCACGGCGACGGTGTCGTACTCGGGACGGGCAACCGCGCGGAGGCGATGACCGGCTACTACACCAAGTACGGCGACCAGGCCGTGGACTGCAACCCCATCGGGAACCTCTACAAGATGCAGGTGCGGCAGCTCGCCCGCGACCTGGGCGTGCCCGAGGACCTCGTGACGAAAGCCCCGACCGCGGAGCTGTGGGCCGACCAGACCGACGCAGGGGAGCTCGGCGTTGACTACGACACCATCGACGCCGTGCTCGCGGTGCACGTCGACGGCGGCCTCCCAGCGAGCGCGACGGCCACCCACCTCGACATCGACCCGTCGGTGGTCGAGACCGTCCGGGACCTCTACGGGGCCAGCAAACACAAGCGCGCGATGCCGCCGGCCCCCTAACGCGGCTCCGCGTGGAGTCGGCCGAACGCCGCGGCCTCCCGTTCGTCGGTCGCCGCTTGGCTGCCGTTCTGGCCCAGCAGTGCCTGCAGCGCCCGCAGCGCGTCGGGGTCGTTGGCGGCGATCTCGTCGGCGACCGCGCGCGGGTCCTCGACGATCCGGGACACCAACCCCATCGCACGGGCGTCGGTGGCGTCGACGGTGCGCCCGGACAGCGAGAGGTCGGCGGCGTGCGTGGTGCCGACCGCCTGCCGGAGGCGTCGCGTGCCGCCCCACGCGCCGAACAGCCCGAGCGTCACGCCGGTCTCGGCGAACGACGCGGCCGGCGTGCAGACGCGCACGTCGCAGGCGAGCGCGAGCTCCACACCGCCCCCGCGGGCTGGACCGTCGACCCCCGCGACAACCACGGCGTCGGCGTCCGCGATGGCGTTCATGCTTCGCTGGCCGCGGCGGGCGAACGCCGCCCCCGTGTCGCCGTCGAGGTCCGCGACGACATCGAGGTCCGCGCCCGCGCAGAACGCCGTGCCGGCTCCATGCAGGTAGACCACCGGCTGGGAGGCCGCGGTCACTGCGTCGGCCAGCGCCGTCACCCCCTGGCGGGTGAGCGCGTTCCTGGCGTCGGGCCGGTCGAGTGTGATCTCGCGGACGGCGTCGCCGTCGGTGATCGAGAGCATGCCAATACGTGGTAGTACTTTCCAAAGGTCTTTGCCGTTCGCTCCGCTAGGCGGGTGTGATGGAGGAGGCCGAACAGGCACGTGCAGCCGCCAGAGAGGCCATTACTGACGTTACGCCGGACGGGCTCCAAACAGTCATCGACGACCACGTGGTGTCGTCGTCGATGCTTCCCGGGGTGTTGACGCTGCTGAGCGCGCGTGTCGTCGACGGCGCCGTCGACGAGCACGCCATCGCCCAGCGCGCGGCCGGCGTGCAGCTCATCTACGACGGCCTCCGGGTGACGCGAGGCCTCGTGAGCGCGGAGCCGTGGACGGCGGCCGACGCACCCGACGACCCCGGCGACGACCTCGACATTCTCGCCGCGGACGTGCTGGTCGCCCGGGGCTTCCGGCTGCTGGCGCGCACGGAGGCCGCCGACCAGGCGGTCGAAACAGTGCGGGCGTTCGGCCGCGAGCAGACCGACAGGCACGCCGACCGCGCGCCCACCGACCGCTGCCTGGAGGCCAACGTCTTCGAGTTGGCGGCCATCGCGGGCGGGTCCGCGACGGGCAGCGACCCGCCGGTGGCGCTCCGGCAGTATCTCGTCGGCCTCGCGGACAACCACGGCGAGCCGCTGCCGGCGGCCGCGGACGCGCTCCCCGAGCGCGTCGCGGAGATCATGGCGCGCGTCGGCTCCGTGCAGTCCGACGATCGTGTCGGCACGCCGCCAGGTATCGAGCGCTGAATCGAAACGCATAAAGTCACTTCCGGACCTTCAATCGTAATGCGTGCCTGGGTAGCTTAGCGGTAAAGCGCGTCCTTGGTAAGGACGAGACCCCGGATTCAAATTCCGGCCTAGGCTTTTCCTGCGGGCGACGAAGCGAGTGCGTAGCCGTGGCTCTGGACCCACCGGCTCCGGGGACGACGTGCAGGTCTGGGACCTCGTGAGGTGACACGCCGTCGTTGAACGCTCAAGTGTGGGGCTGACGTACCCTCGGATATGGACGCCGAAACTGTCGAAGCCTACAACGGGAACACGGTGGAGATCGCGCCCCAGCGGCCCCTGGAGTCCGGCGGCGCGCGCGTCGAGGTGACCGACGCGGACGGCACCGAGTGGGAGCTGGACGTCGAGCGCGACGGCAGCTACGAGGTGGTGGCGTCGTGGAACGCGGACGGCGACCTCGCGGACGTGGCGGTGCCGGCGTACGTCGAGGATCTGCTGTCGCGGCTCGGCTAGAAGAGGCGCGCGAACTCGTCGCCCAGCGCGTCGGTGGACGTGCCGGCGGCGTCGAGTGCCGCGTCGGCGGCCTCCGACAGCGTGGCTTTGCGCTCGCGGAGGCGCTGGTATTCGTCGTTGTCCGCGAGCGCGCGCTCCGAGAGCTGGGCTTCCAGGGTGGCGAGTTTCTGCGTGACGCGGTAGAGTTCGTCGATGGAGTCGTCGTACTGGTTGAGCGTGCGCAGGCGCGCAACCACGTCGTGGAGGGTGTCGCCGTCGACGGGCTTCTGGATGTACTCGTCGAAGGGCATCTCGACGATGTCGAAGTCGGGGTCGATGCCGGTCACCATCGCCACGCGGATGTCCAGGGCGCGCTCGCGGAGCGCGGCGAGCACTTCGTCGCCGGTCATGGTGGGCATCTGGCGGTCCAGCAACGCGACCGAAACGTCGCCGTCGGCGGCCTCCAGTGCGGCCGCTCCGCTGGTGGCTGTGCGGACCTCGTAGTCGTCTTCGAGCCAGAGCGCGAAGGCTTCGGCGACGCGTGGTTCGTCGTCGACAACGAGGACGACGGGCTCGGTCGAGCGCATCTCGGACTGGTCGGGGTGTGTCTCGGTCATTGTGTGTGGATCGTGAATCGCGCGCCGCCGCTGTCGCTGGTGGTTGCGTCGATCGTCCAGCCGTGTGCGGTGGCGATGTCGCGGACGATGCTGAGGCCGAAGCCGGTGCCGTCGGTGTCGGTCGTGTATCCGTAGTCGAACAGCTGTGCGGTGTCGGTGTCACCGAAGCCGTCGCCGTCGTCGGCGACGAAGAACCCGCCGCTGTCAGCGCCGGTGAGCGCGCCGACCGTGACCGTGACGTCGTCGCCGCCGTGTGCGACGGCGTTCCCGAAGAGGTTCTCGAAGAGCGTGCGCAGGCGCTCGGGGTCGGCGTTGAGCGTCGGCAGATCCGGGGCCGTCGACAGTGACGCGGTGGGTGCGCCGGCCGTCGACCACGCGTCGGCGGCGACCGACGCGACGGGGACGGGTTCGGTTTCGCCGACCGTCTGGCCGTGTTTCGCGAGCGTGAGCACGTCCGCGATGAGCGCGTCCATGCGGTCGAGGGCGGCGGTGAGATCCGTCAGCGCGTCGTCGTCGCCGGCCTTTGCGAGTGCGACCGTGGCGCGGGCGGTCTGGAGTGGATCCCGGAGGTCGTGGGAGACGATGCTGGCGAACCGTTCGAGCTGTTCGTTCTGCCGTTCGCGTTCGGCTTCGCGCGTGGCGCGTTCGAGTGCGGCTTGGGTGTTCGCGGCGAGCAGTTCGATGAGGCGGCTGGTGTGGTCGTCGAACGCCACGTCGTCGGTGTCCCCGACGAGGAGGACGCCGTGCTCGCCGAGCGGGGCGGCGTACTCGGCGGTCATGGGGCCGTCGGGGTCGTGGACGGGGGTGGTGGCGTCCGCGTCGGCGTGGTAGACCGCCGAGTCGTTGGTCTCGAAGGCGTGCCAGGCGAGCGAGCCCGCCGAGAGGGCGGGTGGGTCCGCGAACAGCGCCGCCGCGGCGTCGCTTTGCGCGACCGGTCGGAGCACGCCGGTGGCGTCGTCACACCGGTACAGGGACGCCACCGGGAAGCCGATGATGTCGACGGCGGCTCCGACCACGTGGTCGCCGATGGCACCGGGGGTGCGGGCCTGCATGAGGGTGTGCGTGATGTCTTGGAGCGATTCGAGCGTGGCTGCGTAGGCTTTCTGGCGGGAGACGTCGCGCATGATCCCGGAGAAGGCGCGGACCCCGTTGTGGACGTGTTCTTCGAACGTGATGGACAGCTGGATCTCGTGGCCGTCGGCGTGCTGGCCGGGCATTTCGATGGCGTTCCAGTCGAGTCGTCGATCCCCCGTTTCGAGGTAGTGGTCGACGGCGTCGAAGTGGGCGTCGTGGAACCGCGGTGGCATGATGGTCGTGAGCGAGTCCCCGATCAGGTCGTCGGGGCGGTAGCCGAGGACGCGGTGGACGCCCTGGTTGGCGTACCGGATGGTGCTGTCGTCGTCGATGGTGACGATCGCGTCCGAGCCGTGTTCGACCAGCGAGCGAAAAAACCCGGCGTCGTCGACGAGCGCGTCGAGACCGGTATCAGTGTCGGCGGACGGCCCGGGGGCGGCCATGGGTGGAGTGGGTGCTGGATGGTTGTAAAGTTACGGACAGCGGTGCGTGTCGATGCAGTCGTCGCCAAAAGCGGGAGTGGGAGAGTGTTGGACGCGCGGGGGGAGGGAGGGGGTCGCGCGTCCGCTTGAGTCCTACACTGCGACCCCCCATAAATCCACGTCAGACAGACGACAGCCTAGAGTCTGAAATACGCGAAATACGGGAAGACAGCCGCGTGAGAACGCCAGCAATTGGACTAGAAATACGAATAAATGTAACTAAACGTATGTATTGGTGGGTGATCGTAATGTACAGCCACGCCGGCGGCTAAACTGGCCACAACATGCATACAGCCGAACCCCCGACGCGGTGTATGCATCGTCGCAGCTTCATCGGGGGAGTGAGCGCTGCCGGGCTGGGCATCCTGGGGGGATGTTCGGCTGCGGTGGGGACCGTCGCGCCGCCGGACGTGTCGAGCGACGCCTTGGACGCGGGCGGCTGGGAGCGTGCCGACCGCAGCGAAGAGACCGTGTTCTCGGAGTCGTACGGCCCGGTCGAGGTGGCGGGGAAGGCGGTCACGCTGACGTACCGGAACGCCGAACTCGCGGCCGCCGTCGCCGAGGACACCGGCGGGCGGGTCGACGCCACGCTCGGCGTCTTCACCGCATCACACATCAACTTCGACCCGCCACTGAACGACTTGCCGGGGAACGTCGGCCGCGCGGAAGTCCTCGACAAAACCACGGCACAGGCCCGCAGCCAGTTCCGCCGGCGCATGCGCGACCGCGGCGTGACGAACATCACCGAGACCGGCGTGGAGACGCTGACGACCGCAACCGGTCGAGAGCCGGCGATGGCGACGTTCCAGGGCGACTACCGGGTCGGTGACATCGAGTACGAGACCGGCGGCGAC
Organism: Halobacterium sp. BOL4-2; assembly: GCF_016917835.2. Taxonomy (GTDB): domain Archaea; phylum Halobacteriota; class Halobacteria; order Halobacteriales; family Halobacteriaceae; genus Halobacterium; species Halobacterium salinarum. The sequence goes on from NZ_CP070332.2 coordinate 1,485,888, forward strand.
ACCGTCACCATCGACGCCGGAGGCATCGCGGTTGCTGGGGACCTCGCGGTGTGGAACGAGGGCGACGACGTCGTCGTTGCCGGGGGCGCGTACCCCGCACAGAACTACACCAAGACGGCGACCCGAGAGCTCTCGGACGCAATCACTATCACCATCGACATCGATCTGGGATTAACGCCCGCCGACTACCGGGCGAACGTGCGACAGCTGATGGCCACAACACAATGACAGCCTGGCAGACCCTCTTCGAGCGCGGCGCCGACGCCGACGTATCGCGCGCTGACATCCACGCGGAACTCGACGCACGCCGTGGCGAGTAACCCCGACCCCGCGGCGGTCGCCGCCGACGCGGACGTGCTCGCCGCGGACGTGTTCGTCGACGGGCACGCGCGCGCCGCGCTGGACGTGGTGCGCGCCCACGACTGGGTGACACTGGTCGCCAGCACGCCCCTCTTGGACGACGCCCAGGCGGTGATCGCGGCCCTGGGTAGTGACGCGCTCGCGGCCGACTGGCGGGGCCGCATCGCCGACCGCGTGACCACCGTCGAACACCCCGAGGGCGACCAGCCCGCGCTCGCGGCCGCCATGCGCGGCGGCGCCGCCCACGTGCTCACCCACGACGACGACCTCCAGTCGGCGGCCACCGGCGCGGCGCTCGCCGGCCGCGTCTCCGTGAGCGTGAAATCGCCGCGGGCGTTCGCCCGCCTGTTCGATCCGGCGTCGCTGTACCCGGTGGTCGTGGGCGGCGACTACCCCGGTCCCGACCGCGACCCACGCGCGTAGTCCGCCCGGCTCAGTCCGCCCGCTCGGCGAGCCAGTCGGCGAACGTCGCGAGCGCGCGCCCGCGATGGCTGAGCGCGTTCTTCCGGTCCGTGGGCATCTCCGCGAACGTCGTCCCGTCGTGTTCGAAGATCGGATCGTAACCGAAGCCGCCGTCGCCCCGCGGCGCAACCATCGTCCCCTGGACGGCCCCGGTGAACGTCTCCACGGTGTCGCCGTCGGTGTACGCCACCACGCACCGGAACGCGGCGTGCCGGTCGTCGAGATCGCTGGCGAGTTCCCACACGCGCTCGATACCGAGCGTGTCCTCGACGTACGCCGAATACGGCCCGGGGAACCCCGACAGACCGCGCACGAACAGCCCCGCGTCGTCGACGATAACCGGGGTGTCGTCGTCGGTCTCCCGGTAGGCCTCTCGGGCGCCGTGCGTGGCGATCGCCGCCAGGTCATCGGACTGGAGTTCCGCGTAATCGTAGTCGAGTTGTTCGACCCGCCGGAGGCCGTCGAGGTAGGACGCGGCTTCCTGTACCTTCCCGCTGTTCGTCGTGACGAACCGGAGCGTAGACATGTACGCCAGCGGTGGGGCTGCGGGGAGAAGATGGCGTCGGTTAGTCGTCGACCACGACTTCGACGGCGTCGTCGACGGCCGACTCGGCGTCCTCACTGGCGGCGTCGCTGCCCTGCTGTTGCCACAGCAGAACGCCCGCGACGCCGAGCACGATCCACGACCGCCAGTTCGCGAGGTTCAACGTGTACCCGATCCCGAACGGCTTCTCGACGAGCATGCCCTCGCCGGGCTGCCAGTACGCCGACAGCATCGCGGAGAGTTTCGGACGCTCGAAGTTGTACGGCACACCGAACAGGCTGCCGCTGGTGGGTTTCTCGACCATACGCCGTCTTCGGCGGCGGCGGACATATCAGTTTGGGAGCGCCCGGACTACGCCGTCTCGGGGTCGTCCTGGTAACGCCCCCGGCCCTCGACGGCGCGCAGCTGGTCGAGCACGCGCCCGCTGGCGGCGGCCTCCTCGTAGGCGTCCTCGAAGGCCGCAACGAGGGCGTCGGCGTCGGCGGCGGTGCCGACGAGGCTCTGCTCGAAGACGTGGCAGTCCATGGCGTAGTCCTCGACGGCGTCGGTGTAATACCCCAGCCCGAAGTCGATGAGGAACGTGCGCTCGGCGCCGACGCGCACGTTGCGCGTGGTCGGGTCGCCGTGCACGAACCCGCCGTCGTGGATGGTCGCGAGATGCCGGCCGACGGCGCGAACGCGGGCGGGCGAGAGCGCGTCCCGGAGGTCGGCGTTCCCGACGTGCTGGAGCGTGATCGTCGCCGCCGGCACGTCGACGTCGCGGACGAGCGGCGTCGGAACGCCCTGCCGGCGGGCGTCGCTGGTCAGTCTGGCCTCCAGGACGGTGCGGTCTCGGCGCAGGCGGTCGTCGAGGCGGTCGTGACGGTAGGCCTTCGGCGCGCGCTCCTTGATCACGGCGTCGTCGGCGAACGTGACGGTGGCTTCGGCGCCCTGGCGCACGGCGTCGGCCCCCGGGTCGCGTGCCGGCGACTCGGGGTCGCGCCACGTCACCGACACCTCGTCGGGGCGGAACCGGGAGTTGATCGCGGAGTCGGCCACGGGGATCGTCGCCCCGGCGGCCGCCATCTTCGCGCCGAGCACCGCGATCATGCCCGCGTTGTCCCGCAGGAACCGCGGCTCGGGCGCGTGAAACGACGCCCCACGGGCCGCACACATCGCTTCGAGCATCCCCCGCAGCCGGTCGTTCTGGCCGACGCCGCCGCCCAACACGAGTTCGTCCCGGCCGGTGAGCGCGAGCGCGCGCTCCGCGACCTCGGTCAGCATCGCGAACATGGTCTCCTCCAACCCCCGGCAGACGTCGGCCACCGGCACGCCGTCGTCGACGGCGTCTTTGGCGGCGCTCATGATCCCGGAAAACGAGAAGTCCATGCCCTTCACCACGTAGGGCAACGCGGTGTACTCGCCGTCCCGGGCGTGCGTTTCGACTTTCGGCCCGCCGGGGTGCTGCCAGCCGACGTGGCGCGTGAACTTGTCGATGGCGTTCCCGACGCCGGTGTCCATCGTCTCCCCGAGCACGCGATACCGGCCGTTGCGGTACGCCAACACGTGGGCGTTCGCGCCGCTTGCGTTCAGGCAGACGGGCTGCTGGAACCCAGACTGGTGGCGGCCGATTTCGAGGTGCGCAACCATGTGGTTGACGCCCACGAGGGGCACGTCGAGAGCCTGAGCGAGCGCGCGCGCCGCCGATCCGACGATGCGCAGACACGGCCCCAGGCCCGGCCCGCGGGAGAACGCGACCGCGTCGATGTCGCCGTCGGCCGCCCCGAGCACCGTCTCGATGACTGCGGGGATCGCCTCCCGCATGTGTTCGGCGGCCTCGCGGGGATGAATGCCGCCGCTGTCGGGCTGGTACGCGTCGGATTCGATGACGACAGAATCAGCAGCAGCGTCGGCGTCGTACAGCGCCGCGCTCGCACACCACGCTGTCCCTTCGACGCCGAGCACGCGCATCTATACCGTTACTCCCACTCGGTGTACCCGCAGCGCCCACACACCTGGCGGTCGTCGTGGGCCGCGAGGAACGTGTCCCCGCAGCGCGGGCACATCTCCTTGTCCGTCGTGCCGTCGTCGCTGTAGTAGTCACCGCGCGCCATTTTACTCGGCCTCCTCGGCGTCGGCGTCGTCGGCGCCGATCTTGTTCCGTTCGAGCATGTGGTCGTGTTCGACCTCGGCGGCCTGGGCCGGCGAGTCGTACACCTTCGCCCGGCCACGCGTCTTCCGCATGCCGAACTTCGTGTCGAGCTCGTGCACGACGACTTCCTCGGAGTCTTTGTCGAGCTTCGCCGCGAGACTGTCGCGCACGGACAGCCGCGACGGAGTGGCGTCGTCGTGCACGATCTTGAACTGGACGTCCGTCCGGTGAAGCAGGGGATTGTCCTCCTGCCCCAGAATCTCGATTTCCATGGTCAGTTAACACGTACTTGCGCGGGAAATCTGTAAAAGCATTTCGAACGCCGCATCAGTCCACGAGTCGCCAGAACGCCGCCGTCGTCTCCAGGCGGTCGGCGCGCTCGCGCATCTCCGCGCGCCCCGCGTCGGTCACGGGCACCCGCACCATTCCCTCGCCGGGCTGGCCGTACACCACGGTGGCGTCGGCGGGCGCCGCCAGCACCGCGGGGACAACAGCGAGGTCCTCCTCGCCGTCGACGGACACCACGGTGGCGTCGGCGTCCGCGATGGCGTCGACGAGCGCGCGCACCAGCGACACCGACACCGTCCCCGGCTCGCTGGCCACGGTGAGATCGGGCTCCGGGATCGCGTCCCGAACGGCGGGCCGGACGGCGTCACGCTCGGTGCGCCCGTCGACGACCGCCACGGCCGGCGTCTGCCCGGCATCGACGAGGTGGTACGTCACCACGTCACCGACCGCAATGATCGGGGGCGTGGCGTCCGCCAGCAGCGCCGCCGCGTCCGTGTACACGGGCCCGATGGGGGATTTGAACGCGTCCCGAGCGTCGGCCGGCAGCGTCGCCGCTGCGTCCGTCTCCGACACCGTCCTCACCGAACCTTCAGCGCGAACTCGCCGGCCTCATGCACTTCCATCTTGTCCGCGATCTCCGAGGTGTCGGGGTGGGTGATCACCACGTAGCCCGCCCAGTCCTCGGTGAGACTGTTCGACGAGCAGTACGGACACATCTCCTCGTCGGGCTCGACGATCCGGTGGCAGTCGTGGCACGCGAGGCGATTCGACGCCATCTACTCGCCCTCGCTTGCCGCGTCGGCCTGCTCGCGGTCGGCCTGCAGCCAGCCGTGCTTTCCGAGGCCGGGCTGTTTCGCTGTCAGGCCGATCTTCGACTCCCGGGGGTTGCGCTCGTCGATGCTCTTCGTGACGATGCGCGCCCGCACCGAATCACCCGTTCCGAGCACCTGATTCGACTCCCGGGACGCCAGCTGCTGGTTCTCCTCGTCGAAGGCGAGGTATTCGTCGCTGATCTGGGAGACGTGCAACAGCCCGTCGACCGGGCCGATGCCGACGAACGCCCCGAAGCTGACGACTTCGACGACCTCGCCGTCGACGACCTCCTGCATCTCGGGCTCGAACGTCACCGCGTCGAACTCCGCCTCGTAGTAGACGCCCGGACGGTTCGGCAACACCGCGCCCTCACCGAGGTCGTGGACCTCAGTGACGGTGACGATGCTGCCGACGTCTTCGTCCATGCGTCCTTCGAGTTTGTCCTGTAGTAGCCGCTTCACCAGGTCCGGACCGACAGCCCCGAGATACTCGGGGGGGACCTCTATCGTGTCTTTCAGCCGTGCTCGCTTGTACATCTTCTATGGTCGAGTGATGGTGAGTTGCGTCCGGCCCCGTAAATGAATTACCGGTGTGCCCGCGTCGAGCACGCGCTCTTTCAGGGGGCCGTCGTTCGTCACGACCGCGTCCACGTCCTCACTCACCGCAAGCGCGTGGAGCGCGTCGTCCGCATACGATACGTCTGTCCGGAGCGTGCCACACCGGTCGGTCGCCAGATCCACGCCGACGCTGGCCGCCGACGCCGTCTCTCCCGCGCCCGCCGCGAGCGCCACGAGCTCGTCGTGGACCGCCTGGGGGACAACGGCGTCGTAGTCGCCGAGCAGCCGGTCGAGCTCCTCGAAGAGCCGGAGCGGCTGCGTGGCCGGCAACAACAACGCGTTGGTGTCGATGGCGACCGCCTGCATGCGTCTACTCGGACTCCGTCAGCGTCCCGACGCCGATGAGTCGCCAACGCGCGCCGACGCGACGGTTGATCGCGATCTTCGCGCCGGCGGGCGCACAGACGGGCCGCTTGAGTGCGACCTCGCACTCGCCGTCGCGCGCGCTCGTCACCGACCCGACGGTGGTGGCGGTGCCGACCGTGAGCATCAGCGGCTCACCCGTCGAGATGTCGTCGATCTGCTCGCCGTCGGCCGCGCCGACGAGCCGCTCGAGCAGATCCACGTCCATCTCGAAGGACTCCCACGTCGGCGGCAGGCTGCCGGGCGGCCCGGCGACCTGGCCGGCGAGCGCGTCGCCTTTCGTCAGGCTCGGGTCGAGGCCCGTGCCCACGCCCAGGAGGCCACCGGGGCTGGCGCTGTCGACGTCCTCGCCGCCGGCCTGGAGGCTGCGGACGTCCGTGGTGACCGGCCGCCACTCCGTCTTCCCGCCTTCCTCGACCTCGCGGCCGGGGCGGAGTTCGAGTTCGTCGCCGGCTTCCAGTTCGCCGTCCACGAGGCTGCCGCCGATGACACCGCCGAGGAGGCCGCCCCACTCGGTTCCGGGGCGGTTGATGTCGAACGATCGCGCGGCGTACAGCAGGGGATCGGCGCTCGGGTCGCGGTCGGGGGTCGCGATCTCCGTCTGGAGGGCGTCGATAACGAGATCGACGTTGATCTCCTGTTCGGCGGAGACCGGGACGACCGGCGCGTCCTCCGCGACGGTCCCCTCGACGAACGCCTGGATCTCCTCGTAGTTCTGTCGGGCCTCCTCGGCGTCGACGAGGTCGACTTTGTTCTGTGCGATGACGATGTTCTCGATGCCGATGATGTCCAGCGCCATGAGGTGCTCCTCGGTCTGGGGCTGGGGCACCGGCTCGTTGGCACCGACGACGAGCACCGCGCCGTCCATCAGTGCGGCGCCCGACAGCATCGTCGCCATCAGCGTCTCGTGGCCGGGGGCGTCAACGAACGAGACTGTGCGCTCGATTTCGGTGGCGGTGTCGTGCTCGGGGCACGTCTCCGCGACCGTGTAACACTCCGGTTCGTCGCAGTCAGGGCACCGACGCAGCGTGGCGTCGGCGTACCCGAGGCGGATGGAGATCCCGCGTTTCATCTCCTCGGAGTGCTGGTCAGTCCACTCACCGCTGAGTGCGCGGACCAGGGTCGTCTTGCCGTGGTCGACGTGGCCGACCAGTCCGATGTTCACCTCCGGTTGACGGTGTTCGTCTGCCATGTTCACAGAGTAATCTTGCGTGAATTTCGCCCCGAGCGACTGATAAACCTACTGTTACGGAGTCGTCGCCGGAACCCCATGGGCAACGGTTTCCCGAACGGGTGCCGTACGCGGGGGTAGCCGTGCGAGAGTACGCCTTCGAACTGCGGCTGTGCGCGCACCTCGAAGCCGACGGAGTGCCCGGCGTGGGGGAGGCGGGCGTCGTCGCCCGGCAACTCGGGACGAGCGTGCACGCCGCCGGCGGGCGCATCGTGGACGCCGTCTGCGTGCTGCCGGGGCCGGCGTTCGACGCCCGGATGGCGCTCACCAGCGACACCATCCCGCGTGCGGTGCTCGACGCGCCCGTCCCCGTCGGGACGTACGAACGCGTGACACGGGTGTTCGACGGCCCGCCGGAGCGCGCGCGAGCGGTCGCCGACGCGGGCGCCGAAACCGGGTTCCTGGACGTGACACGCCGGGACGGCCAGCAGGTCGTCCGCCAGCCCACACGCTACCCGGAGTGGATCGGCGGCCTGGTCGGCGTGGAGAACAAACCCGACCTGGAGCGGCCGGGCGGCCTGTCCCGCCAGCTGCGCCACGACGCCAGCCTCGGCGTGCTCGACTACGCCGTGGTGGCGACCGAATCACACGTCACTGGCGCGCACCTGAACCGGCTGCCCGACGCGGTGGGGGTGTGGCGCGTGGATTTCGACCGCGAGCGACCGATCCGGATCGTCCGGGAGCCCGAGCGCCTCGACGCCGCCGGCCCGGGCCTGGAGGTGCTCGACGAGCACGCGGCGCGCACCGACGTGCGGCCCGTGAGTGGCGCGGCGAAGGCGCGCCAGCGGCGACAGATCGCCGAGCGCGCGCACGGCAAGGGGTGGCGGACGTTCGACCTGCCGGGCTGCGCCCGTGCGTCGACCGGCGACGGCGGTGTCACGCTGCCGTACTGCGAGCACTTCGGTCGAGTGGTCGACCCGGCACGCGAGTGTGGCACCGACTGCCCGGGGTTCGCCGACGCGGATCCGCCGGCGGTCGCCCTCGACGTCGAGCGCGAGCGCCGAACGCGCTGGGAGCGCGACGCCGGTGGCCGCCACCGGCAGGCCGGCCTCGACCAGTTCTGAGCCGGTCAGAGGCGGATCGTCTCGCCGTCGACCGCGATCTCGTCGGCGAACGCTTCCTCGACGGGGTAGTAGTGGGCGGCGTGGACGACCCGCGTCCGGTCGGCGTCGAGGTCGTCGCCGAGCGCGAGCGCGCCCTCTCTGGTCATGTGTTTCGTGCCGAACGTCCGTGGGACGCCGTCGGCGTCGGGATGGCGGCCACCTTTCGGGTGGTGGTGGGTGAGGTGTGCCGGCACGATGCCGTCGGCCACCAGCAGGTCGGGGTCGCGCATCGCGTCCCGGGACGCCTCGGGGATCGCGTACGTGGTGTCCCCGGAGACCGCGAGTTTCGCGCCGGCGCGCTCGACGACGACCCCGTAGCAGAGCAGGGGCGGGTGGTCGACCGGAACCAGCGTGACGTCGAAGCCGGCGGCCGCAAACGAGCGGCGTGGGGCGACGCCACGGAGGGCGATGCTGTCGAGGTAGTCGTACTTCCCGGCGACCGTCTCGGCGACCGACTCGCCGGTGGTGGGGTCGGTGTCGGTGGCGGCGTACACTGGGAGGTCGTCGAACAGCCGGTAGGCGTTCCCGAGGCCGTCGAGGTGGTCGAAGTGAACGTGCGTGACGACGCCCGCGTCGGGCAACGACGGGGCGTCCGTGCGGAGGAACTGGGCGCGGAAGTCCGGGCTGAAATCGATCAGCAACGCGTCCCCGGACGCCTCGTCGGCGACGTGGACGGAGAACCGGGTGCGCTCCACGCCGCGCTCGCGGGCGGCCTGACAGGTCGCGCAGTCACAGCCCGGCGTCGGCGTGCCCGTGGTGTCACCGGTCCCCAGCAGCGTCACCTTCATTCCGGATTGGGAGCTGGATGGTCGTCGTGGGTGTGGTCGCTGTGGGTGTCGTCGATCGCGTCTTCGAGGGTGTCGAGGTTGCGGAGGTGGTCGCGGTCCTCGAACTCAGAGATGGCGGCCATGAGGTCGTCCTGTGTGAGTTCCGTGCGGTCCTCGACGAGCGCGTCGAGGACGGCTTCCCGGAGCACCAGCCGGAGGTCGCTGCCGGTGAGGCCACTGGTTTCGGCGGCGAGCGCGGCGGGGTCGAAGTCGGCGATGTCCACCTCGCTGGTGACCAGCGAGATGATGTCCGCGCGCATCCCCTCGTCGGGCCGCGGGAACGAGAGGATCTCGTCGAAGCGCCGCCACGCCGCCGCGTCGAGCTCGTCGGGGTGGTTGGTCGCGCCGATGAGCAACACGTCATCGGTGACGAGGCTGATCTCGTCGATGGACTTCAGCAGCGTGTTGACCGCGCGCTTGATGGCGTTGTGCTCGTCGCCGGTCCGCGTGGTGGCGACGAAGTCGAACTCGTCCATGAAGAGGATGCACGGCGACAGCCGTTTGGCCACCTCGAAGACTTTCTCGACGTTTTTCGCGGTTTCGCCGAGATACTGGCTGGTGATCATCGAGAGCTTGACCTCGACGAACGGCAGGTCGAGTTGGTGGGCGAGCCCGCGGGCGGTCGAGGTTTTCCCGGTGCCGGGCGGCCCCACGAACAGCAGCTTTCCGACCTCGTTGAGGCCGATCGTCGCCAGGTAGTCGCGGTGCTCGATGGCCTTCGCGACCTTCGACATCTCGGCTTCCTGGTCGTCGGTGAGCACGATGTCGTCGAGGGACACCGTGAGCTCCGCCGGCGACCGCACGTCCACGAGGTCGAGCATCTCCTCGTCGTCCTCGTCGAAATACTCCTCAAGCAGCCCGTCGATCCACTGCGGGTCGGCCTGAACCGGCCGGTTGGCGTCGCGGGCGGTCTCGTAGTCGACGCCGAACTCGTCGCCGAACACGAACGCCAACACGGGGTTGGCGCTGATGCGGTCGGCGGCCGCGCGGTCGACGAACCAGTCGATCGCCATGTCGTCGTCGACCAGCGTGATGCTGCCGGCGAACGCGTCCCGGTCGGTGAACATGAGCTCGGACACCGCCTCCCAGGGGTCGGCGATGCCGGTGGCGTCGCGGGTTGCGTCCTCGGTGGTTTGTGGCGGTCGGGGGACGCCGTCGTCCCCCCAGAGCGCGATCCGGTGCGCCGGTGGCAGGTCGTTCTCGTCTAGGTCCTGGTGGCGGTCGTAGACGCGGGCCGTCAGCAGGAACTCCACGACATCGAGAGCCTCGGTCACTACCCAAGAACTACCGTCGCATCCCGTTTAAGCGCGTCGCAGTCGGGCCGAGATGTGGGGGCCGCGCGGTCACTGCTGGGCGGCCGGGACCGCGGTCGTGTCGACGTATATCACGAGCGTGTTGTGGCCGTCCGTGAGATACCGGGGGTAGGTGTGGCGCTCGTAGTGGCTGTTGTCCGCGGCCGCGAGCAGCGCCGCGAAGTCGTCTTCTTCGCTGACCACCGAGATGACGACCGGCGGCGGCGTGTCGGGGACTTCGGCGGCGGTCTGGACGGTGGTTGCGTTCGCGCCCACCTGTGAGAGATACCAGGGGAACGGCAGGCGGTCGTGCCACCCCGACGGCGGGCCGGTGGTGAGGTTGAACGTGCCGTCGCCGGCGTCGCTGAATTCGAGGCCGTCGTCGGCGGTGTCGTTGCTGTCACCGTAGTACAGCACGTCGAGGCCGCTCGTGGCGGTGGCGGCCCGCTGGATGTCGTCGATGGTGGGCTGCATGGTGCCGCCGGGCTGGGCGTACTGCACGAGCGGGTTGCTGGGGGACTGTGGGTGTGTGTAGGTGGTTTCGGCGGCGACGGCACCCATGCCGGCGGCCGAAACGACGAGCACGGTGACCGCGAGCCGGACGGCGGCGGTGTCGCCGGCCGCGGCGCCGCGGCGGCCGTATCTGACGACGGCACCGACGCCGACGGCCGCCGGGATGGCGAGCGGGACGAGGGCGTTGACCGCCGTCCAGGCGGCGGCGATGTCCACGACCGCGGGGTATCCGAGCACCGAGAACACGCCCCAGTAGAACGCGAACGACACCAGCGGGCGTGGCGTCTCGGTGGCGTAGCGGTTCGCGAGGAAGCCGACGACTGCGGCGACGGAGACGACGGTCCCGCAGGCGACCAGCACGCTCAGGTCGTGGCTGAGGAACGCGACGTAGGAGTGGGCGACCGTGCTCGTGGACGCCCAGAGGTCGGCGAACTCGTGGTAGGTGCCGATCGTCGCGGCTTCGAGGACGGCGGGCGCGCGGCCGGGCTGCTCGAAGAGGCGGTAGAGGTCGGGCTTGGGCGCGTAAAACGAGACGACGATGACGGCGGCGGTCAGCGCGCTGCCGGCGAGTGCGGCCTTCGCGCGCCAGGCGCGGTGGCGGATGCGGGCGGCGGCGCGACGGGCGACGGCGAGCCGGCTGGTGTCGGTCGCGCCCGCGACGGCCATGCGGTCGTCGGTCACGAGCGCGAGCGCGCCGAACCAGCAGAGCGGATACAGCAGGCTGTTCTCCTTGGTGGTGAACGCCAGCGCGAACGGGATGGCGCTGGCGTAGAGGTATCGCGCACGATGAGTGTCCAGGAACCGAACGAACAGCCCGACGGCGGTGAACATGAACCCCGCGAGCAGGAGGTCGTTGCGCATGAACCGCGAGTAGTACAGCACCACCGGGTTGGCCGCGAGCAACACCGCCAGCGCGCCGACTTCGACGTCCGAGAGGCGGGTCCGGTAGAGCCACGCCGTCAGCGGGAGGAGGCCGCCGACGACCGCGACCACCAGTCGCATGGTGAAGTCGGTCGCGCCGAACACGTCGAAGACCACGCCGTTGACGTGTGGGAGGAACGGCCCGTGGATGATGGGGCGGTACTGCCACGCCCCGAGGTCCATGTACTGCAGGGTCCAGTCGGCGACCCGGGCTTCGTCCTGGTGGGCGACCCGCCAGCCCAGCGCCCACAGGCGGGCGAGGAGAGCGGCGGCTGTGACGGCCACGACGGCGGCCGCGACGCGGGGGGACGAGTCGTCGCGGGAGCGACGCATGTACACGCGGTTGCGGGGACGGGAGTAAACGCTTTCTGGATGCGGGCTGCGGGATCACGGCCAGTAAACCGCTGGCTGGATGTCGGCCGTTGTGGGAGCTTTAAGGAGCGGGGCGCGCTCGCGTTTGGTATGGCAGCCACCACCACTCCGGTCATCGCTGCGGCCTACCGCACCCCACAGGGAAAGGACGGCGGCGTGTACGCCGACACGCGCAGCGAGGACCTCTCGGTGACGGTCATCGACCACATCCTCGCGGAGACAGGGTTGACCGGCGACCACATCGACGACCTCCAGTGGGGGGTCGCCCAGCAGCGCACCGAGCAGGACAACAACGTCGCGCGCGTCATCGCGTTGCTCTCCGAGCTCGGTGAGAACGTGCCGGCGGCGTCGATCAACCGCTGGTGTGCGTCCTCCATGGAGGCCATCATGCGGGCCGCGGACGCGGTGCGGGCGGGCCAGCGGGACGCCGTCATCGCGGGCGGCGTCGAGAACATGAGCCGGGTGCCGATGGACGGCGACTCGTACGCCCACCTGCATCCGGGGCTGAGCGAGCAGTACAACGTCCCCGAGCTCGAAATGGGGATGACCGCCGAGGAGGTCGCCGAGCGCCACGGCATCACGCGCGCCGAGCAGGACGAGTACGCCCTCCAGAGCCAGCGGCGGGCGGCGGAGGCGACCGACGCCGGGCGCTTCGACGACGAGATCGTGCCCGTACAGACGGACAGCGGCCTCGTCGAGGAGGACGAGGGCATCCGCCCGGACACCACGCTGGAGGCGCTCGGGGAGCTCCCCACGGTGTTCAAAAGCGACGGGTCGGTGACGCCCGGGAACGCCAGCCAGATCTCCGACGGGGCGGCGGCGACGCTCGTGACGAGCGAGGCGTTCGCGCGCGACCACGGCCTCGACGTGCTGGCGCGCGTCGGCGACCACAACGTCGCGGGCGTCAACCCCGAAGTGATGGGGATCGGGCCGGTGCCGGCCACCCGCGGCCTGCTCGACCGCACCGGCGAGGACATCGACGAGTTCGACCTCGTGGAGTTGAACGAGGCGTTCGCCTCCCAGACGCTCTACTCGCGGGACGAACTCGGCATCGACAACGACCGGTTCAACGTCAACGGCGGCGCGATCGCCGTTGGCCACCCGCTCGGTGCCAGCGGCGCGCGCCTCCCGGTCACCCTGATTCACGAGATGAACAAGCGCGACGCCGGGAAGGCGCTGGCGACGCTGTGTGTCGGCTTCGGGCAGGGCGCAGCGATCTCCTTCGAGCGATAACCACCCGGTGCGGTGGCGTGGTGGACCGAAACCACGAAACTGATACCACCGTCCCGTGTTCGTCCGGGTAATGACCTCCGTCGGCATCGTCGTCCCGGCCTACGATCCCGACATCGACCGCCTCACGGCGTACCTCGACGCCCTCCGAGAGACGTTCGACCCCGCCGCACTCCGCGTTGAACTGGACGCCGCCGGCCCCGGGGTCGCCGACCGCATTCGGGACGCCGGGGTGACGGTCGCCGAGAGCGCCGGCCGCCGCGGGAAGGGCGCGGCCATCACCGCGGGGTTCGAAGCGCTCGACACCGACGTGGTGGCGTTCGCGGACGCCGACGGCGCGACGCCCGCGGGCTCGCTGGCCGAGGTCGTCGCCCGAGTGACCGACGGGGACGCGGACCTCGCAGTGGGGTCGCGGCGGCATCCGGACGCCACCGTCGAGAGCCACCAGACGGTCGTCCGGCGACTGCTCGGCGACGGGTTCGCGTGGCTCGCGGGCACCCTGCTGGCGGTGGACCTCCACGACTACCAGTGTGGGGCCAAAGCGCTCACCGCCGCGGCCTGGGAGCGCGTCCGCGAGCACCTCTACGAGGCGGGGTTCGCCTGGGACGTGGAACTGGTCGCGGTCGGGGGCGCGCTGGGCTGTCGGGTTGCGGAGGTCCCCATCACGTGGGAGGACCAGCCCGGATCGACGGTGTCGACGGTGCGCGCGCCGGTGGGGCTGCTCGGGGCGCTGGTGCGGGCGCGCCACCGCGCCAAGCGCCTCGGCGACAGCCGCCTGCACGCGGCGCTGGCGGCGCGTGGCAGCGATGATCGTGCGCTGATCGACCGACCGGGCAGCCATGAGTGAGCGCCGCGACCGCATCCGGGCGGCGGTGCCGGCACGGATCAGCGCGCTGGCGTCGCGCGCCCGGTTCGGGAAGTTCGTCTCCGTGGGTGCCGTCGGCGCGGTCGTCGACGTGACGACGCTGCTGGTGTTGACCGAGGCTGCGGGCGTGTGGGCGGCCGCCGCGAACGTCGCCAGCATCGAAGCGGCGATCCTCGTGATGTTCGCGGTGAACGACCGGTGGACGTTCGCGGACGCGGGCGGCGGCTCCGTGGGGCGGCGGCTGGTGCGGTCACACGTCGTGCGGGCGGGCGGGTCGACGCTGCAGTACGCGCTGTTCGTCGGTGTGTTCTACGGGGTCACCGTCGACGCCACCGTCTTCGGGGTTGACTGCTGGCTGATCGCCGTGAAAGGCGGCGCGATCGCGGTGGCGATGCTCGTGAACTACGTCTTCGAGAGCCTGTTCACCTGGCACGTCCAGGAGTGAGCGGGCGCGACTACCCGTCGTCGGGGTGACACCAGTTGAGGGCGTCACGAACCGCCTCCTTGCGGCCGAGGAACGTGAGGTGGTCGCCGTGCTGGATGGTGAACTCGGGGTTGGGAACCTGGTTGTCGCCGTCGCGGCCGGCGAGCGCGATGATGACGCCCCCGGGGAGGTCGTCGTCGAGGTCGGCGATCGTCAGCCCGACGAGCTCCTCGGAGGTGACTTCGACCTCTTGGACGTCGCCGCTGCGGCCGATTTCGGTCATCCAGTTCGAGAGCGCGGGGCGCTCGATGATGTTGTCGATGCCCCAGGCGGTCGCCAGCGACGACGAGACCGTGCTCACGCCGAGGTCCTCGAAGGCGTCGATGTTGTCCGGGTTGTTCGCGCGGGCGATGATGGTGTCGATGTCGAACTTGGAGTCCGCGAGCTGTGCGACCAGGAGGTTGACGTCGTCGTCGCCGGTGGCCGCGGTCAGGATCTTGGCGTTCTCGGCGCCGGCCGCCCGGAGTTCGTCGGTGTCGGAGCCGTCGCCGCTGTGAACGGTGTACCCTTCGTTGCGGGCGCGCTCGACGGCTTCGGGGTCGTCTTCGACCAGCACCACGTTCTCCCCGCGGTCTTCGAGGCGTTCGGCGAGCGCGCGACCCACGGTGCCGCCGCCGACGATGATGACTCGCATGGGAATCACGTCGAGCGCCTGGGCGATGTGTCTGGCGAAACCGCCCTCGAAGACGACCGTCAGCAGGATCGTGAGAAACACCGTGCCGACGAGGACGTTTGCGGCCTGGGGCATGCCGTAGCCCTGGAGTTCGACGGCGAACAGGGTCGCGACCGACGCGGGGATGATGCCGCGCGGCCCGACGGCGCTCATGAACACGCGCTCGGCGGACGTGTACCGCGAGCGGGCGGTGGACGCGAACACCGCAAGCGGGCGGATGACCAGCGCCACCAGGACCGCGACCGCAAGCCCCGCGACGCCGAGATCGAGCAGCGTCTGGAAGGACAGCAGCGCCGCCAGCCCGATGAAGACGAACGACAACACGACGAGCGTGACGTCGCCTTTGAACGCCTCGATCTCCTTCTCGTAGGGGAGGTCGGCGTTCCCCAGGAGGACGCCCGCGGTGGCGACGGCGGCGATCCCGGCTTCGCTGTAGAGGGTGTCCGCTGCCCCGTACGCGACGAGCGCGCCGGCGAGTACGACCAGGCGCGCGTTCTGTGGCGCGTTGCCCTTCGAGAGATCGATCCGGCGGAGGATATACCAGACAACGGCGGCGACGACCAGCCCGACGAGGACGCCGGTGCCGAGTCGCGTCACGAAGTCCTGGAGCACCACGTCGACGGAGCGCTGGGGGTTCTCGACGACGCGAAACACGACGATGGCGAGGATGGCGGCGGTCACGTCGTTGACCACGCCCTCGGTTTCGAGGGCGGCGCCGACGCGGTCGCGGACCGGCACCACGCTCAGGATGGGCGTGATGACCGTGGGGCCGGTGGCGACGAGCAGGCTGCCGATGAGGAACGCGACATCCCAGCCGGTCCCGAGCAGAACGCGCACGACGATGGCCGTGCCGAACAGCGCGATGGCTGCGCCGACGGTCACCAGCCGGAGCCACGCGCCGGGGGCTTCGCGAAGCTTCTCCAGTTTGAGGTGGAACGCCCCCTCGAAGACGATGACGGCCACCGAGAGCCCGACGATCCCGGCCAGCGTGTCGATGCCGCCGAACGACGACAGCGTCACGACGCCGAGGACTTCGGGGCCGACGACGATGCCGGCCAGGATGAGGAACAGAACGCTGGGGACTTGGAGCTTGTCGGCGACGACCTGAGAGAGAACGCCGAGTGCGATGATTGTCGCAACGACGGGAATGATTCCGGAGCTCATTGCGCAGCCTCCAGTCGTATCACGTCTTGCTCGTTGTCGCGCGAGCATAAATCACCATGGGTATCGGCCGAAACGACAGCGTCGGCGGTGTGTTAGGTGCTGAATTCGGAGTCGTCGTAGACGTCGCCGACCGCGTCCGCGAACCGGTCACGGATGTGGTGGCGTTTCTTCTTCATGGTGGGTGTGAGGAGGTCGTTCGCTTCCGTGAACTCGGTCGCCACGAGGCGGAACTGCTTGATCCGCTCGTAGGGCTCGAAGCCGGTGTTGACGTCGTCGACCGCCGACTGGATGCGCGCGCGGACGCGCTCGTCGCGGCAGATCGCGTCGCGGTCGTCGGGGAGCGCGATCTCCTGGCTGGCGGCCCACTCGGAGACCGCGTCGAAGTTCGGAACCAGGATCGCGGAGACGAACTTCTGGCCGTCCCCGACGACCATGGCCTGTGCGACCAGCGGGCTGGCGGCGAACGCGTCCTCGATGGGGCCGGGGGCGACGTTCTTGCCCGTCGAGAGGGTCAGCAGTTGCTTGGCGCGTTCGAGGAACCGCACGTAGCCGTCGGGGCGGAGTTCGACCACGTCGCCGGTGCGGAACCACTCTTTGCCCTCACGGGTGACGAACGCGGCGTCGGTGGCATCCGGCAGCCCCCAGTAGCCGTCGAACACTTGTGGGCCGCGCGCGAGCAGCTCGCCGGCGGCGCCGTCACAGCGCTGGCGTTGCTCGGGGCTGGCGATGGTCTCGTCGACGGTCAGCTCGGTGTCCGTGACCGGCGGGCCGATGGTGCCGACGATGGGGTCCTCGTAGGGGTTGACCGCGAGCACCGGACTGGTCTCGGTGAGGCCGTAGCCTTCGAGGATTGGCAGCCCCATGCCGTGGAACAGCGCACACAGCTCCGGGGACAGCGAGCCACCGCCGGAGATGAAAAACTCGATCTCCCCCCCAAGGGCGTCCCGGATGTCCGAGAACACGAGCGTGTCCGCGAGGGCGTGTGCGGCGCGCAGCCCGATCCCGGGGTCGTCGGTGGTGTGGGCGGCGCGGCCGACGCGGGTCGCCCACTCGAAGACGCGCTCGGAGACCGGGGAGTCGGCGGCCTGCTCGCGGATGGTGTCGTAGAGCTTCTCGTAGACGCGGGGGACGCTGGTGGCGCTGGTGGGTTCGAAGAGGCCGAAATCCTCCCGGAGCGTGTCCGGGGATTCGGCGTAGCAGACCTGCGCGCCCGACGCCAGCGGCAGGAAATGCCCCGAGAGCCGCTCAAGCACGTGTGCGAGCGGGAGAAACGAGAGGTGGCGGCTGTCGCTGGTGACCGCGGGGGCGTCGCCGCGGTCGGGCCGGGGTCCGAATCGCCGCCGGGACTGGTTGAGGTTCGCGTGGAAGTTCCGGTGTGTGAGGGCGACGCCCTTGGGCGTTCCCGTGGTGCCGGAGGTGTAGATGAGGCTCGCCAGGTCGTCGGGATCGCGGTCGTCGATCCAGCCCTGGTAGGCGTCCGGGTCGAAGGCGTCGCGGCCGCGGTCGTAGACCGCTGACAGCGGGCGCGTGTCGTCGCTGGGGGTGTCCATCGTGGCGACGAACTCGAGGTCGTCGAGGTCGGATTCGACCTCGCGGACGCGCTGGCGGAGGGTGTCGTTCTCGACGACGACGCCGACGGCGCCGCTGTCGCCGAGGAGGTGGGCGATCTGCGCCGGGCTGGAGCTGGCGTAGACGGTGGTAACCGCGCCGCCGGCGGCGAGCACGGCGAGGTCGCATTGCGCCCACTCCATGCGGGTGTGCGCGAAGACGCCGACGCGGTCGCCGGCCGTGACGCCGAGGTCCCGGAAGCCGGCGGCGAGCGTGCGAACGATGTCGCGGAGGGCGTCGTAGCTGAGCGTTTCGACGCCGCCGTCGGGCGCGGGGTCGACCACCTCGGGGGCCAGGCTGCGGTCGTAGACGCCGCCCTTGTACGCCTGGGCGGGGCTGTCGGCGTGGCGTTCGGCGGCGTCCTCGAACGTGCGTGAAAGTGTCTGGCGTGCGATGACGTGGTCGTCGTACTCGCGTTCGGCGTCGCGGGGGTCCATGTCGGCTACTCTCAGGCCCGGGTGTTAAGATACCGGAGAACGCCACGAACGTTCATTTTGGTTTCCGCGCGGGCCTTGTGCTCGCCCCAGACGTCCTCGACGGTCGTCGTGGCGGCGAAGTGGTCGATGGCGGCCGCCTCGCTGTGGCGCTCGATGACCTCGCGTTTGACCGCCGCAACCCAGTCTCGGAGCACGTGCTCGTACTCTTTGAGGACGGCGTCGGTGTCCGCAGGCCCCGGGCCGAAGTGCGCGTACAGCAGCGTCTCGGGGTCCAGGCGGCGGATCATCTCGACGTCGTCGATGCACTGTTCGAGGTCGAAATCCGTCGGCGGGCTGGTCTCGCGCACGCGGTCCTGGGCGCGGACCCAGATGCCGGCGGCGTCGGCGGTGAGCACCGCATCACAGGAGTGATCCTCGAACACCACCTGGTGGGGTGTGTGTCCGGGGGCGTGGTGTGCGGTGAGCGTGCGGCTCCCGAGGTCGACGGTGTCGCCGTCGGTGAGCTCCACGACCCGGTCTTCGGGGACGGGCGTCGGCTCGACGTAATACTGCCACTGGTCGCCGACCGCCTGTTTGGTGCCCTCGACGAGCCGCTCGGGGTCGACGACGTGGCGCGCGCCGAGTTCGTGGACGTACACGTCGGCGTTCGGGCACGCCTCGGCGAGCAGGCCAGCGCCGCCCGCGTGGTCGAGGTGGACGTGGGTCAGCAGGACGGCCTGGAGGTCTGCGGGCTGGATGCCGTGCTCTTCGAGGGCGTCGAGGATGCGCTCGTAGTTCGTGCCGGTGCCGGTGTCGACGACGGCGGGCCGGTCGGCGTCGATGACGTAGACCGAACCGTACTCGGCGGTGTCGTACATGCCAGTGTCGACGAACGAGATGCCGGGACAGCCGGACACGTCGAAGACGTCGCCTGCGCTCATACACGAACGGGGAACGGCAGCCGGGAAAAGCGTTGGCGTGGCAGCGACACCGCCCGGCGTGACTGCATCACAGGGATGCGATACGTTCTTGCCGCGGCCCGGCGAACCCGGACGCAAATGCTGTCCCGACAATTCGTCCGCGAGCACCCCGAGAAAGTGCGGGACGCCCTCGATGCGAAGGGCGTGGACGCGGACCTCGACCGGATCCTGGAGGTTGACGAGGAGTGGCGCGAACTGAAAGCGCGGGGCGACGAGCTCCGCCACGACCGCAACGAGGTGTCCTCGAAGATCGGCGAGCTCAAGCAGGCCGGCGACGAGGACGCCGCCCAGGCGGCCATCGAGCGCTCGCAGGCGCTCAAAGACGAGTTGGCGGACGTCGAGGCGCGCGCCGACGACCTGGAGGCGGAGCTCGAACGCCTGCTGTTGACGCTGCCGATGGTGCCCGACGAGGACGCGCCGGTCGGCGACAGCGAGGCCGAGAACGTCGAGCGCCGCCGCGAGGGGTTCGACGACCGCCGCGATCTGCCCGAGTCGGTGGTGCCACATTACGACCTCGGCGAGGAGTTGGACATCCTGGATTTCGAGCGCGGCGCGAAGGTCTCCGGCGGCGGGTTCTACTTCTCGAAGGGGGCGGGCGCGCGCCTGGAACACGCCCTCGTGCAGTTCATGCTCGACGTGCACCGCGAACAGGGTTACGAGGACGTGTTCCCACCGATGCCGGTGTCGGCGCGGTCGATGGAGGGCACCGGGCAGTTCCCGAAGTTCGTCGAGGACGCCTACCGCATCGGCGGCGAGAACGACGCGGACTACGACGACGACGATCTCTGGCTGCTGCCGACCGCGGAGGTCCCGGTGACGAACATGTACCGGGACGAGATCCTGCTGGACGACGACCTCCCGGTGAAACACCAGGCGTACTCGCCGAACTTCCGCCGGGAGGCCGGCGAGCACGGCACGGAGACCCGGGGGATCGTGCGCGTCCACCAGTTCAACAAGGTCGAGCTCGTGAACTTCGTGCGCCCGGAGGACTCCGCCGAGCGGTTCCACGGCCTGCTGGACGAGGCGGAGGCGGTGTTGCGGCGGCTCGATCTGCCGTACCGCGTCCTGGAGATGTGCACCGGTGACATGGGGTTCACGCAGGCCAAAAAGTACGACATCGAGGTGTGGGCACCCGGCGACGACATGGACGACGGCCCCGAAATGGGGGGCCGGTGGCTGGAGGTGTCGTCGGTGTCGAACTTCAAGGACTTCCAGGCGCGGCGGGCCGACATCCAGTACCGGCCCGAGCGCCACGAGTCCGCCGAGCATCTGCACACCCTGAACGGATCGGGGGTGGCGGTGCCCCGCGTGCTGGTGGCGATCCTGGAGTACTACCAGAACGACGACGGCACGGTAACGGTACCGGAGGCGCTGCAGCCGTACATGAACGGCCAGACGCGCATCGAGGGCTCCCGGAAGGTCGGCGAGTCCGCGCTGGGCGACGGCGACCGCGAGGCGTGAACGCAGCGAACGCCGCGGGCTGCGGAACGGAACGCAGTGAGCCGCGAGCGCCCGCGGGCGGCAGTCAGTCGACGTACGATCGGAGGCGGCTGACGCGCCCGGCGGCGGTCAGCTCGAAGACATCGACGAACGCGAACATCGGTCCCTCGGGCGCGACGAGGCGGCCGCGGGCGGCGACACCGCGGGCTGGGCCGGCGTAGACGCCGTCGAGGACGTGGCGGGTGTCCACTCGGGGGCGGTCGTCGCGCATGAACGAGACGAACGCGTCCGGGGAGTCGTGTGTCATGTCCGGGCGCTCCTGGGTGAAATCATCGGCGAGCACGCCACGCAGTGCGTCGTAGTCGCCGTCGTCGATGGCGTCGTAGTACGTCTGGACGGGGTCGGTGGCGTCCATGGCGTGGTGGTTGGCGCGCGCGGTGAAGAAACCACAGGGCGAGTGGCTTTTGCCGGCGACCGCCGAACGGCATGATGACACCGTGGAGTTACACGTCCGGTACGAGGGCGACGACGACCCCGAGAAGTGTACGGCGCGGAAGCTCGCGCGCTTCGATCTGGCGGCGCTGCATCGGACCGGCCGCGAGACGCCGGCCGGCGTGGTGTTGAACCCGCACGCCGAGCGGGCGCTGTCGCCGGCCGACGACACAGACATGCTGGTCGCACTGGACTGCTCGTGGGAGACGGCTGGCCGTGCGATGTTCGAGATCGACGGCGAGCACCGCGCGCTGCCGTTCCTGGTGGCTGCGAACCCGGTCAACTACGGGCAGCCGTTCCAGTTGAACACCGTGGAGGCGTTCGCCGGCGCGCTCGCCATTCTGGGGCGCTGGGAGCGCGCCGAGGAACTGCTGTCGAAGTTCACGTGGGGGCATACGTTCCTCGAATTGAACGAGGAGCCGCTCCGGCGGTACGCCGACTGCGAGGACTCCAGTGAGGTGGTGGCCGTCCAGCAGGCGTACCTCGACGCCGGCGAAGACTGACCGGCGTTCCGAACCGCTTAAACGCGGTGGCGCCGAACCCGGGTGCATGAGCGAGACCATTGAGGACCGACTGCTGAACAAGCAGGTCTGCATGCGGTGTAACGCACGGAACCCGACGGACGCCGAGAGCTGCCGGAAGTGCGGGTACAAGAACCTCCGCACGAAGGCCTCCGAGCGTCGCTCCGCGTAACTGACCGGCGGTCTTCTGCAGCACGCTCACGGCCGACAGCGGCGGCTGTGTCGCTGACGGCAGTGGGTCAGGTGACTTCGACGCCGTCGCCGTGGCGGGCGTGTGCGATCCAGTCGTCGCTGGGGTGGAGGTCGGTGGGGTACTCGCCGGGCTCGAAGAAGTCGACGGCAGTCGTCTCGTCGCCGTCCGGTTCGGGGTCGCCGTCGACCCACGCACAGCGGAAGACGTGTGCGAGATACTGCATGGGGCCGTCCGGGGTGTCGAACAGTTGCGTGGCCGGGTCGGTGTAGACGCCGGTGAGTTCAACGTCAGGGGCAACGACCAGCCCCGCTTCCTCGCGGACCTCCCGGCGGACGGCGTCCGTGACCGATTCACCGGGTTCGACGCGTCCCATGGGGAGCAGCCACCGGTCGCGTTTCGTGTCCTGGACGAGACACACACGTCCCTCGTCGTCGGTGACGACGGCGACGACGGCGGGCACGAGCTCGGGTGGCGTCACTGGTCGCGCCACTCGGATTCGAGGACGCCGTAGCAGTGCACGTCGAGGTACTCGCCGTGCAGGAACATCGCGTCGCGGTGGGTGCCTTCGCGTTCGAACCCGAGGCGCTCCCGGACGCGCATCGAGGCCTGGTTGTCCTCGAAGACGCGGGCGAAAACGCGGTGGCGTCGGTGCTGATCGAAGGCGTACGTGGTGGCGAGCCGACCCGCCTCGGTGCCGTACCCCTCGCCCCAGTGGTCCTCGGCGAGGAAGACGCCGAGCTCGGCGCTCCCGTTCGTGTCGTCGACGCCGTGCACGCCGAGACTGCCGATCGGAGCGCCGTCGACGGCGACGACGAAGTTGACCGTGCCGTTGTCCGCGCTGGCCTGCTCCTCGTACCACTCGCGTTCCTCGCGCTCGGTGACGGGCGTGCGAGCGCCCACCGGGGGCCAGACGGCGGGGTCGTTGATCGTGTCGTGGAGGAAATCGACGTCGTCCTCGCTGACCGGGCAGAGGTCGACGCGCTCGCCGGAGATGAACGGACGGCCGGGCATACTCGACGGTTCGACGCCGCGAAAATAAGCGTTGTCGTGGTGTGGCAAGCCCGCGCACTACTGGTCGTCCGGATACTTCGGGTCGCGGCGCTGGGCGCGGTCGAGCGCGCGCTCGGCGACCGCCCGAACGTCGCCTTCGAAGACGCCGCCGTGCCCGGCGTAGAGCTCCGAGACCGAGTCGGGCATGCGGGCCAGCAACTCCCGGAGGCTGCCGATGAGGCGCTCCCGCGACTGCCCCGGCATGTCGGTGCGGCCGAAGCTGCCGTCGTCGAAAGCGCCGTCGTCGTGAACCACGACGTCCCCGGCGAACAGCGCCGTCTCGGTGACCAGCGAGACGTGGTCGGGGGCGTGGCCGGGCGTGAACACCACGTCGGCGGCCTGGTCACCGACCTGGACGGTGTCGCCGTCGGCGAGAGCGTGGGTGCGCAGCGGGTGGTCGGCGTAGGCGTACACGTCGGGGCCCTCGAAGGCGTCGACGACGGCGTCCAGCTGCTGGACGTGATCCGTGTGCTGGTGGGTGATCACGACCTGATCGAGGGCGTCGACGTGCGCGCGGATCTCGTCGGCGACGCCGTCGTACGCGCCCGCGTCGACGAGCGTGGTGGTGTCCCCGACGACCAGGAAGGCGTTGCAGGTGAACGACGCCGCACCGCTGGTGACGACTCGGACGGACATACACGCCCACACGGGTGGTTCGCACCTAAACCCGGCGAGAAATTTTAGTGGCGCAGTCGCCTACACTCACTCGCTTATGGGCTTCGGGAGCTACGACGAGTCCGAGCAAGACACCCAGTCCATCGACTCCGAGGACGTCGCTGCCGCGGACGAAATGGACACGGCCGAACACGAGCACGACGGCGGCGTAGATTACGAGATCGGCGCGTCGAACGACGAGCTGCTGGATCGATTGCAGGAGATCAAAGACCAGTCCTCGTGAAGCGCGGCACGCGCGCGCTCGGGGTTGCGGTCTCAAATCGCGGTGACGGCGGTCACGCGACGGTCGGAGGGGCGGTGGTGCGCGCCTCTCGGGTCGTCGACGGCGTCTCGTTTTCGGCGTGCACGGTCGGCGGACTGGACAGCACCGCCGCCGTGAGTCGGTGTTACGAGCGCCTCAACCGCGAGGACGTCCAGTACGTGCTGCTCGCGGGGATCGCGCCCGCGTGGTTCAACGTCATCGACGTGCGGGCCGTCCACGACCGCGTCGACCGTCCGGTGCTCGCGGTGTCCTTCGAGGAGAGCCCCGGGCTGGACGAGCCGATCAACCGCGAGTTCACGGGGCGAGAGCGCGACGCCCGGCTGGCGATCTACGGGTCGCTGCCGGAGCGCACGCCGGTCACGGTGAACGACCACCGCGTGTTCGTGCGCAGCGTCGGCTGCGATCGGGCCGCTGCTGTGGTGCGCGCGTTCACGCCCGCGGGCGGCCGTCCCGAACCCCTGCGGGTTGCGCGGCTGGCGGCACGGGCCGGCGACGACTACGCTTAACACGGCGCGGGCCCGTCAGGTCAGGGCATGGACGAGCCCAGCCAACGGGACGACACCATGGACGGGGCGGCTGTGACGGCGTGTTGCACGCGGTGTGACGCGCTCGTGGAGTCACGCAGTCAGGTCGTGAACGGCGACGGCCCCAGCGACGCCGACGTGTTGTTCATCGGGGAGGCGCCGGGCGCAACCGAGGACGACACCGGCGTGCCGTTCGTCGGGCGCAGCGGCGACGTTCTGGACGACGAGCTCGCGGCCGCCGGGCTCGCCCGTGAAGACGTCCGCATCACGAACTGCGTCCGGTGTCGGCCGCCGGACAACCGCGACCCGCACAGCGAGGAGCTCGCGAACTGTCGGTCACATCTCGTGGCCGAAGTCGACAGCGTCGACCCCGCGGTGATCGTGACGCTCGGCAAAGTCCCCAGCGAGCACGTCCTCGAACGGTCGGTCGCCGTCACCGGCGAGGCGGGCAGCGTCGAACGGGTGTCGCTGGGCGGCACCACCCGGGATGTGGTGGTGTGTCTGCATCCGGCTGCAACCCTCTACGACGCGAGCCAGCGGCCGGCGTTCCGGGAGACAATCGAGCAGGCCGCGACGATGGCGGGCGCGGACGGCGGGCAGGCCCGGCTCGGCGACTACTGACCGTTACGTGAGCGCCTCCCGGGTTTTCGACGGGAACTGCTTGATCGTCCGCACGAACAGCCGGAGGACGCTCGTGCTCTCGTTGCCCCGGATGCGGGAGCGGATGCGCTGGCTGAGCATTTCGACTGACACCACCAGCACGAAGATGACGATGATGGTGGCCATCATGTTGTGCCAGCTGCGGGTCTGGCGCTGCAACATCAGGATCTCGCCGATCCCACCGGCGTTGATGAGGCCCATGGTGACCGCCACCCGCACGTTGATTTCGAGGATGTACATCGACCACGCGATGAACGGCCGCACCATCTGTGAGAGCATCCCGAAGAGGATGACCTGGGGCCGTGACGCGCCGGTCGACTCGACGCCCTCGATGGGGCCGTCCTCGACTTCTTCGAGGGCGTCCGTGAACAGCCGCCCGAGGTTCCCGATGGTGTCCGTGCCGATGGCCAGCGTCGCCGTGAACGGGCTGAGACCGCCAAGCGGGATGAAGATGAGCGCCCACACGAGCGCGGGGATCGACCGGATCGAGCTCATCACGCCACGGAACAGGAAGTTGAGCGGGAACGGCGTGACGCGCTCGCTGCCGAGCACGCCGAACGTCAGCGCCAGCGGCGCGCCGAGCACCGTGCCGGCGAACGCGATGCCGAGCGTCTCAACCGCCGCAAGCGGAATCGAGGGGTTTTCGTGGGCCGCCAAAAACGAGTAATACTGGCCCACGTCGACGAACGGCACCACGCCGAACAGCGATGTCAGCGGGAAGAAGTCCCGAAGCGACCCGACGAACTGCGACCAGTACGCCGAGATTTCGAGCAGCGAGAAGTTGACCAGTTCCAGCGCAACCTCGAACAGCACGAGAAAGGCGATCAGGGCGAGCGCCCAGATGATGCGGTTTTTCGTTCGGTTGCGCTTGATCCGGTAGAGTTGCGCTTCGTATTTGTCGTCCGGGTCGACACCGAAGCCAAAGCGGGCCAACAGCCCCTCGTTCGGTTTCGTGCTCATGACAGATGTGGGTCGGATGCGGGTTGTTGGTCGGGGCCGCCGGCGGCGTCGGTCCCGCCGTCGCTGCTGGTCGTGGGGGCCACGTCAGCGTTGGCGTCGTCCTCGTCGTCGCCGGTGCGGATGGCGTCGGTCTGGATGTTGCCGTAGATGTCGTCGATGACGTCGAACGTGAGGTCGTCGCGGTAGCCGTCGAAGATGACGCGGCCGTCTTTCATGCCGATGAATCGCTGGCCGAACTCGCGGGCCAGATTCACCTGGTGGAGGCTCGCGAGCGTCGTGAGGTCGTGCTGGTCGGCGGCGTCCTTGATGTACCCCATGACTGATTCGGCGCTCGCCGGGTCGAGGCTGGCAACGGGTTCGTCGGCGAGCAGCAGGTTCGGGTCCTGCACGAGCGCGCGCGAGATGCCGACGCGTTGTTGCTGGCCGCCGCTCATGCGGCCGGCGCGCTGTTCGGCGTCGTCGAGCAGGCCGACGGTGTCGAGCGCGCGGAGCGCGTCGAGTTTCTCCTCGCGGTCGTTCCACTGGAAGAGGCTGCGCACCAGCGAGGTGCGGTTGAGCGACCCCGAGAGGGCGTTCGTGTACGCCGTCATTTCTTCGATGATGTTGTGCTGTTGGAAGATCATCCCGACGTCGTCGCGCGGGCCGTTGACCGGCTCACCGTCGATCTTCACGGAGCCGGTGGTGGGTTCTGTGAGGCCGTTGAGACACCGGAGGAGCGTCGACTTCCCCGCTCCGGACTCGCCGAGGATGACGACGAACTCGCCGTCGAGGATCTCGAAGGAAACGTCCTCGAGGGCGTCGACGTCGCCGTACGATTTGTGCAGGTTGGTGACCGTTATGTTGCTCATCTGTCTTGGGTGCCGTTGCCGGCGGTGGGTGCGTCGAAGGGAGTGATTCGATGCCTAAAACAACTCGGAATCACGGCTGCTGGCCGGCTAGTTCCCAAACTCGAGGCCGAGCGTGTTCTTGACGTTCCGGACCGGCTCGTAGTCGTCGATGGTGGCCTCCGCGACGCCGGTGAACCAGAGTTCGTCGCTGGCGTTGCTGCCCTTGAGGTCGGACTCCGTGGCGTCGAGCAGCGCCGTCTGCACGTCGGAGCGCACGCTGCCCTCCCAGCTGCGCCGCGAGAGCAGCGGGGCGCGCGGGATCGGATCGGAGGCAGCCAGCAACTGGAGCTCGGGGTCCTCGGTGCCGGCGGTGTCGGCGTCCGAGGAGATGTTCATGACCTGCTCGGGGAGCTGTGACTGCGGGACGTGTGGGAGGGAGACGAACGCGCCGGTGCCGGCGGCCATGTACTCGTCGCGTTCGAGCAGCTGCTCGATGGCGGTGTTGTGGTCGTTGGACCACTTCCCGGTGAAGCCGGTGACCTCGCCCTCGGGAGCGTCGCCGACGTCGAGGCCGGCATCGGCGAGCATCTTCAGCGGGAACAGGGAGCCGGACGTGGAGAGGCGGGCGCCGAAGACAACCGTTTCGTCCGCGAGATCCGACAGCGAGTCGATGGGGCTGTCGGGCTGGGTGGTGATCGTCGAGAAGTACCGCGATGCGCCGTACGCAACGCGGATGCCGACGACGTCGGTGACGCCGGCGTTGTCGCCGACGACCGCGAGCGTCGGCGAGGCGTCGGCGATGTCGGCCTGGTCGTTCTCCAGGGCCTGCAGTACGGCCTGGTGGTCGGCGGCCACCTTGGGTTCGATCGACGCGCCGGTCTCGGATTCGAGGTAGTCGAAGACGCCGGCGTACTGTTCTTTGACGTTCACGTCGGATTCGGCCGGCGTCAGCACGAACCGGACATCGGCGTCTTCGCCGCCGCCGCCACCGAGGACTCCCAGGCAGCCCGAGAGGCCGCTGATCCCGATGGTTCCGGCTGCGCCCGCGGTTTTGAGGAAGTTGCGTCGGTCCATTGGTGTACGGGTTACAGTTCGATTATTGAATCAAAAAGGATTTTTCATTCTATTCGCGGAGACGGACCACAGCGGGCGTTTGCGCGTGCGTTGCGGCGGGGCACCGGTGGAGACGAAAAAGGCCTTTGGCGTCGGTGGCGAACGGACGGCCATGGATACGACGGGCACCGGGCAGCGTGGGGCGTCGATCGTGGTCGTGGACTACGGCCTGGGGAACCTGCGGAGTGTCACGCGGGGGTTGGAGCGCGCGAACGCCGACGTTTCGATCGTCGAGGACCCGGGCGTGTTGGACGACGCCGACGGCATCGTGTTGCCGGGGGTCGGCGCGTTCGGCGACGGCATGGAGAACGCCGGGCCGTTCCGGGACGCACTCACCGACGCGGCCGGCGAGGGGCGGCCCCTGTTCGGCATCTGTCTGGGGATGCAGATGCTGTTGTCTTCGAGCGAGGAGGCCGACCACGAGGGCCAAGGCGACGCCAGGGGGCTGGACCTCATTCCGGGCAGGAACGTCCGGTTCACCGGCACGGTGAAAGTCCCGCATATGGGCTGGAACGAGCTCGCTGTCACTCGCGACCACCCGCTCGTCGGGGGCGTCGACGGCGAGTACGCCTACTTCGTGCACTCCTACTACGCCGCGCCGGACGACCCCGGTCACGTCGTCGCGGAGACCGACTACGGCGAGCGGTTCCCCGCGGTCGTCGCCAACGACGCCGGCAACGTCTTCGGGACGCAGTTCCACCCCGAGAAGTCCGGGGCAACCGGGCTGCGCATCCTCCGGAACTTCGTCGACTACTGCGCCGACCAGTAGCCGACGCCGCGTCCTCGACGCGCCTCGGCGACGCGGCCGCCGTCTCTGGCGGCCCGACTGCCGGCGGCCGAGCGCAAGCGCGGCGGCTCAGACGAACTCGCGGACGTCGCTGTAGAACATGTCGTGGTGGTCGACGGCGCCGACGCGGGCGGCGATGGCGGCGGCGAGGGCGTGCCAACAGGATTCGTCGGGGCCGAGGTTGTACCGGGCGTCCTGGCAGTTGCAGGCACCGCCTTCGATGATGTACTCGTCGCCGTGACCGACGACGACCGTGAAGTCGGTGTACTGTTTGACGCGGCCTTCGCTGGCGGCTTCGATGGCGCGGCGGCCGCGGTCGCCGTGCGCGTCGAGGATGCGACGCGTGATCTCGGGGGTGAGGGCCCCCGTCTCGGCGAGGGTCTCCTGCCAGCCGGTGCTGTTGGGGCCTCCGTCGTCGGGCACGTGCTGTGCTTAGGGGGCGGGCGGTTTAGCAGTTCGGTTGCGCGGGTGGCGAGTCCGGGTCGTTTTTGCCGTGTGGCCGCCGACGGAGCGTATGGACGTATCTGAGGGGGGTGTGACGGTTTCGGTGCCGACCGCGTCGGGCGGCGGTGAGGGTGCCGCCGACGACGTGTTCTTCAACGCGACCCAGGAGTTGAACCGGGATCTGACCGTGGCGACGCTGGCGGCGTTCCGGGAACGTGAGCCGCGGGCGGCGTCGTATTTGGACGCGATGACCGCCAGCGGCATCCGCGGCGTGCGGGCGGCGGACGCGGGCTGGGACGTGACGATGGCGGACGTCGACGCCGACGCCGTCGAGTTGGCGACATCGAACCTGGCGCGCAACGGCCTGGACGGCGAGGTCGTCGCGCGGGACGCCAACAGCCTGCTGCACGACCACGACCGCGTGCTCGACGTGGTTGACATCGACCCGTTCGGGTCGCCGATGCCGTTCGCGGACGCGGCGTTCGCGAACGCGCGCAACCTCGTGTGTGTGACCGCGACGGACACCGCGCCGCTGTGTGGCGCGCATTTCGAGTCCGGCGTGCGGAAGTATTCGGCGACCCCCCGGAACACGAACTACCACGCGGAGATGGGGCTGCGGATCCTGCTGGGGGCGTTGGCGCGGACGGCGGCCCGGTATGACGTCGGCGTGACGCCGATCCTGAGCCACGTCAGCGACCACTACGTGCGGACGTACCTCGAACTGGATCACCGGGCGACCGACGCGAACGCGGCGGTCGAGCAGGTCGGGCACGTGTATCACTGCCAGCAGTGTCTGTCCCGCGACCACGAGTACGGCCTCGTGGCCGCCCCGCGGGCGGAGTGTCCTCGGTGTGGCGGCCACCAGGTGTTGACCGCCGGGCCGCTGTGGCTCGGGCCGGCCCACGAGGAGGCGTTCGCGGCGAGCGTGCGCGAGCAGTTGACCCGGGAGATGGGGGAGGCCTCGCAGGCGTTCCACCTGCTGCAGACCATCGAGGGCGAACTCCACGAGCCGACCCACTACGACCAACACCGGCTGTACAGCCAGTGGGGCGAGCCCGCGGTGGGGATGGCGGAGTTCCTCGATCAGTTGCGGGACGCGGGCTTGCGGGCGTCTCGGACGCATTTCGGCGGCACAACGTTCAAGACCGACGGCGGGCTCGCGGAGGTCGAGGCGGCGGTCCTGTAGCGTGGCGGCATCGTTATGACAGTTGGGGCGGTACTCAACGCCGTGCCGTCGGGACGAACTGACAACGAGAGCGACGAGGAGACGCGAGCACCGCCCTCGGAAGCGCCGGACGTAGCGGCCCTCGGAGCCGAGGTCGAGGCGCTCCGCGAGGACCTCGATGCCAAGACCGTCAGCCGAGCGGATCTTGAAGCCGAGCTGAAACAGTACGTGCGCGCCCGCCAGCGCCGCGGAAAAGCACGGGGATGGGGGCCGTACCTGGTGTTGTTGTACGGCACCGTGATGACGCTGGGGGCGTTCGCGTCCCTCTCCGGGGGGTGGGCGATCCTGGCGATGATCGTGGTGTGGCTCTCAACGCTGGGGCTGTACGCGCTGATGGTCGTGGTTGGCGTGGGTGCGAGCGCGCTGGGCGCGCCGGGCCGGCTGGTCGACCGCGTGCGGTCCTGGCGGGGGCCGTGACGGGGCGGGGCGTCGGCGTCACCGACGCGATCGCGGGGAGCGTGCCGGACCCGCTGGTCGGCGCGGTCGTGGTGCTGACAACGCTCGGTAGTGGGTACGTCGTCGCGGGCGCACCGCCAGTGGCCGCCGTGCTCGGCGCGCGCGCTGGCGTGCTCGGGCGGCGTGACGGGGCGCGGTTGCTGGCCATGGTGGGCGTCGGACTGGCGGCCATCGTGCTCCTGAAAGGCGTGTTCGCCGCGCCGCGGCCGCCCGCGTCGGTGGCCCATGTGACGGCCCACGGAACCGGCTTTCCGAGCGGGCACGCCGTCGGGTCGGCCGTGCTGTACGGCGGGCTGGCGGCGCTGCTCGATGTCGGCGGGCGGCGACAGCGGTACGCGGCCGGCGCGGCGATGGTGGTGGTCGTGTCGGCAACGCGGCTCGCGCTGGGCGTCCATTACCTCGTGGACGTCGTGGCTGGGGCGGGCGTGGGCGTCGCAGTGGTGGGCGGAGTGCTGGCGGTGACGCGGCGGCGCGTCGGCTACGGGTTCGGACTGGCTGTGATGCTGGCTGCGGGGGCGGTCGCCGTGGCCGGGCCGACGACCGACGCCGTGGCGGCGCTCGGCGGGGCGGCCGGCGGGCTGGTGGGGTGGCGGATCGTAGCCGCGCGTGGCGCAGTCGGACGCGCGGCCCGCCCGGTGGCTGGCGTGGGCGCAGTGGTCGCCGCCGGGGGTGTGGCCGCGGCGTCGGTCGGCGTGGGTGCCGGGGCGATACCGGTGTTCGGCGCGCACGCTGCCGCCGGCGTGGTGTTCGTCGGGCTACCCGCGGCTCAGAACTTCTCGAGGTAGCGGTCGGTCTCCCACTCCGAAACGGAGGCCTTGTACTCGGCGTACTCGTGGCGTTTGGCTTCCGCGAACTTCTCGCAGACGTGCTCGCCGAGCGCGTCCTGCATCACGGGGTCGGATTCCAGGGCCGTCACCGCGTCGCCGAGGTGGCCCGGGAGCGTGTCGATGCCGTAGGCGTCGCGTTTGTCCTCGTCGAACTCGTAGATGTCCTCGCGGACGGCGTCGCCGGGATCGGCGTCGGTGTCGATGCCGTCGAGGCCGGCGGCGATGACGGCGGCGAGCGCGAGGTAGGGGTTACACGAGGGGTCCGGCGACCGGATCTCGAAGCGCGCGGAGACGCCAGCGGCGTCGGGCACGCGGATGAGCGCCGACCGGTTCACGCCGCTCCACGCGATGTAGACGGGCGCTTCGTAGCCCGGGACGAGGCGCTTGTAGGAGTTCACCGTGGGGTTGGTGACGGCGGTGAACGCGGGGGCGTGTTCGAGCACGCCGCCCATGAAGTGGTAGGCCGTCTCCGAGAGGTTGAACTCGTCGTCGTTGTCGGCGAAGACGTTCTCGCCGTCCTCGTCGAACAGCGAGATGTGGCTGTGCATGCCCGAGCCGTTGATCTCGCCGATGGGCTTGGGCATGAACGTGGCGTGCACGTCGTGTTGTTCGGCGACGGCGCGCACGACCGCGCGGAACGTCGCGATGTTGTCGGCGGTGGTGAGCGCGTCGTCGTACTTGAAGTTGATCTCGTGTTGGCCGCGCGCGACCTCGTGGTGGCTGGCTTCGATCTCGAAACCCATCGCTTCGAGCGTGAAGATGATCTCGCGGCGGATGTCCGACGCGAGGTCCTTCGGTGCGAGATCGAAGTAGCCGCCCTGGTCGTGGGCGGTCGTGGTCGCGTTCCCGTCGTCGTCCTTCTCGAAGAGGAAGAACTCCGGCTCGGGGCCGATGCTGACGGAGTACCCCATGTCGTCGGCGCGCGCGAGCACGTTCTTCAGGACCTGCCGGGG
Organism: Halobacterium sp. BOL4-2; assembly: GCF_016917835.2. GTDB lineage: Archaea > Halobacteriota > Halobacteria > Halobacteriales > Halobacteriaceae > Halobacterium > Halobacterium salinarum. The sequence continues at coordinate 1,518,554 of NZ_CP070332.2, forward strand.
ACCGCCGGCGAAGGCGTTGCCCTCGCGGTCAACGACGTCACAGATGAGGCGGGCGCTGCCGCCGTCGCCGTTCGACCGCCACGGGAGCACGGCGAACGTCTCGGGGTCGGGGTCGAGTCGCATGTCCGACTCCTGGATGCGCACGAACCCCTCGATCGAGGAGCCGTCGAAGTAGATCCCCTCGGTGAACGCCTTTTCGGCCTGGTGGGCCGGAATGGAGACGTTTTTGACTGTGCCGAGGATGTCGGTGAACTGGAGGCGGAGGAAATCAATGCCCTGCGCCTCGATGTCGTCCAGTACGGCCCGCTCGTTGTCGGTGAGCGCGCTCGATGAAGAATCTCCGTTCGTCATTTCGATGTACGGTACGTGTTGTTCCCTCCATGGATAAATGAGTATCGCTCGGTGTAAGTGATTGCGATGCGAGACAGAATTGGACGTTCGTAAACTTCTATACGGTGGAGACGGTAGCCGGACGCATGACCTACGAGAACCTCGACGTGAAACTGGTCAACGAGCTACTCGGAGACGGCCGCGCGAGCCTCCGGAGCCTCGCCGACGACCTCGACGTGTCGGTCACCACGGTCTCGAATCACCTCCAAACCCTCGAAGACGAGGGCGCTGTCAACGGCTACACGCCGGTCGTCGACTACGAACGCCTCGGATACGACGTGACGGCCATCCTCCAGTTGAAAGTCGACGGCACCGCGCTCCCTGAAATCACTGGGACGCTGCGGGGCCACAAGCAGATGGTGTCCGTCTACGAGATCACCGGCGACTACGACGTCCTCGCCATCGGGAAGTTCACCGACACCGACGACATGAACACGCTCATCAAGGAGCTGCTGGCGGACGCCGACATCAACGAAAGCAGCACCAGTGTCGTGCTCAACGCGGCCGCCGAAAACGAACAGTTCGAACTCGACCTCGACGGCGACGCGTAACCACCCCTCCGGGAGCGCGACCGGGCACAGCCGTGGTCGACGCCGGCGGCACCGCTGGCGCGGTGGAGATCGCGCGCAAAGAACGTCGGCGTCGGTCAGCGAGCGGTGCATGCGGGGTGTGGTAACGGCCGGGCTTACATCATGCCGCCCATGCCACCGCCCATACCGCCGCCCATGCCGCCGGCACCGCCGTCGTCGTCGCCCTTGTCCGTCGAGAGATCGCCGGCCGAGATGATGTCGTCGATCTTGAGCACGAGGTTCGCGGCCTCACTGGCAGAGGTCACGGCCTGCTCTTTGGCGTGTGCGGGTTCGACGACGCCGGCCTCGAAGGTGTCTTCGAGGTCGCCGGAGAGGACGTTCAGCCCGATGTGTTCGTCGTCGTCGTTCTCGTGGGCCGACCGGAGGTCGACGAGCGTGTCGATGGAGTCCAGGCCGGCGTTCTCCGCGAGGACGCGGGGCACGAGCTCCAGGGAGTCGGCGAACGCCTCGACGGCGAGCTGTTCGCGCCCGGAGACGGAGTCCGCGAAGTCACGCAGGCGGCTGGCGACTTCGACCTCGGTGGCGCCGCCACCGGGGAGGACGCGGCCGTCCGAGAGCGTCTGGGCGGACACGTCGAGCGCGTCGGAGACGCCGCGTTCGAGCTCGTCGACGACGTGGTCGGTCGAGCCACGCAGCAGGAGCGTGACGCCGTGGGCCTGCTCGCTCTCGCCCTCGACGTAGAACAGTTCGTCGTCGCTGTCGCGCGTGACCGAGCCGGCGACCACGTCAGCCTCGGAGGCGGCGTCGAGGTCCGTGACGACCGACGCGTCGAGGACGTTCGTGAGGAACTCGATGTCGGATTTCTTCGTGCGGCGGACCGCGAGGATGCCCTCCTTGGCGAGGTAGTGTTGGGCCATGTCGTCGATGCCCTTCTGGCAGAAGACGACGTTCGCGCCGGTGTCGGCGATCTGCTGGACCTTCTCCTTGAGCTGCTTTTCCTCCTGGTCGAGGAACGACTGGAGCTGGTCGGGGCTCTCGATGTTGACCGAGGTGTCGGCTTCGGCTTCCTCGACTTCGATGGCCTCGTTCAGCAGGAGGACGTCGGCGTCCTCGACTGCGGCGGGCATCTGGTCGTGGACGGGGTCCTTGCTGATGGCGGCACCGCGGAGCAGCTGGGACTCGTTGACGCCGTGGCCGGTCTGGGTCTCGATGTTGATGTTGGCGGCGTCGACGACGATCCCGCCGTCGTTGGTTTCGACGGCGACCTGGTTGACCGCGTCGTAGATGATGCTCGAAAGGAGCTCCTTGTCGAGTTCCGCGCCCTTGCCGGTCATCGAGGTCTCGGCGACGCTGCGGATGAGGTCCTTGTCGTCGGGGTCGACATCAACGGCGACGTTGTCGACTTCCTCGCGGGCCTGTTCGGCGGCGAGGTTGTAGCCCTTGATGATGGCTGTCGGGTGGATGTCCCGCTCGAGGAGGTCCTCGGCGTTCTTGAGGAGTTCGCCCGCAATGGCGACCGCGGTCGTGGTGCCGTCGCCGGCTTCGTCTTCCTGGGTTTCGGCGACTTCCACGATCATCTCGGCGGTCGGGTTGTCGATGTCCATCTCCTGAAGGATGGTGACGCCGTCGTTGGTGACGGTGACGTCGCCCATCGAGGAGACGAGCATCTTGTCCATGCCCTTCGGGCCGAGCGTCGAGCGTACTGCGTCGGCGACCGCGCGGGCGGCCGAGATGTTGTGTTCCTGGGCGTCGCGGTCTTTCACGCGCTGTGCGTCGTCGCCCATGATGATCATCGGCTGTCCCTGCATTCGCTGTTGCTGAGCCATGTTCAGTAGATAGATTGATTGCCATTCTATATAAATCCTTCTAAATCGTCTCGGATCGGAGGGCAGCGAAACGGCCGCGACACGCCCGGACGGCAGCCCACACCACAGTATACACGAGCCACTGTGGCGTACAGACACACGACGAGCCGGACATAGGCCTGGGTTTAAGTTCCGACTGACGCCACGGCACCAACAACTTTTAGCAGCCGCCACGACGGTGACAACGCATCCGCCGCGTCGCGGACACGCCACACACATGACCACCAAAGGCTCCCCGACGGCACCCACGGACCGCATCATCGGGCTGGACGCGCTCCGTGGCGTGGCGTTGCTGGGCATCCTCGTCATCAACATCCGCGCGTTCTCCATGCCCGAAGTCGTGCTGTTGAACCCCACTGCGTACGGCGACTTCACCGGCGTGAACTACTGGGCGTGGCTGGCCGGCCACCTCCTCGTGAAACAGAAGTTCATCACCGTGTTCACGCTGCTGTTCGGCACCGGGGTGGCGATGTTCGTTCGCAACCGCGAGCGCGACGGCGACCCGGCGGTCACGCTGCACGTCCGGCGGTCGCTGTGGCTGATCGCGTTCGGCCTCGTACACGCCTACGTGCTCTGGTACGGCGACATCCTGGTGGCGTACGGCGTCACCGCGCTGTTCGTCGTTGCCGCCCGCAACTGGGAGACACGGGACCTCCTGCTCGCCGGCACCGCGCTGCTCGCCGTGCCCACGCTGTTGACCCTGTTGTCGGCGCTGGTCGCCGATCCCGGTGTCTTCGCGAGCAGCTGGCAGCCCGCCGATGGCGCGCTGCAGGCGCAGATCGAGGCCTACCGCGGGGGCTGGAGCGCCCAACTCGCCCACCGCGTCGACTCCGCGCTCGGCCGCCAGACCACCGGCTACATCGCCAACACCGGCTGGCGGACCGCGGGCCTGATGCTGTACGGGATGGCGCTGTTCCACACCGGCGTCACCACCAACGACAGATCCCGGGCGTTCTACCGGCGGCTGGTCGCCGTCGGCGGCACCGTCGGGCTGGCCGTGACCGCCGCCGGCGTCTGGTATATCACGGCCGCCGACTGGGCCGCGTCCGCCGGGCTGCTCTGGGGGCAGTTCAACTACTGGGGCAGCGTTCCCCTGGCCGGCGCCTACCTCGGAGCCGTGATGCTGGTCGCCAAGCGCTGGCCAACGGGCGTCGTCACGCGCGGGCTGGCCGCCGTCGGCCGCACCGCGTTCAGCAACTACATCCTCCAGACCGTCGTCGCCACGGCGATCTTCTACGGGCACGGCCTCGGGCTGTTCGGCCGGGTCTCCCGGGTGGCGGCGCTGGGTATCGTGGCCGCCGTGTGGGTGGGACAGATCGCGCTGTCGGTGCTCTGGGTGCGGTACTTCCAGTATGGCCCCCTGGAGTGGCTGTGGCGCGCGCTCACCTACCGAACCCGGCCGCCGATGCGCGCCACGGACTGAGGCGGGGCGACGACGCCGCCGCTGGGCGCTCGAAACTATCGCGAGAAACGCCGGGACAGGGATTTGAACCCTGAACCCCGTAAGGGGACACGCTTTCCAGGCGTGCGCTTTGCCATTCGGCCATCCCGGCCCAATCCTCCGTACCGGGGTCGTGCGTTTAAACCCTTCTGTTCGGGTCAGTCGCCGACTCGGATCCGCGCAGCGCGGCCGGTGGCGGCGCCGACGGCGAACACGACGAGTGCAACCCCGAACAGCGGGGCCAACGGAACGGCAGCGCCGGTCGCCAGCACGTACGCCTGCGCGAGCACGAGGAACGCGAGCGCGGCGATGCAACCCCACAGCAGGGTGTCGGTCGTGCGGGCGGCGACCATGCCTCAGTCGCGCTGTGCGGCGATGGCTTCGATCTCGACGCCGACGCCCTTCGGGAGGGCGGCGACTTCGACGGCGGAGCGCGCGGGCGGGTTGTCCTGGAAGTACTCCTTGTACGCGGCGTTCATGGCGTCGAAGTCGTCCATGTCGTCCATGAACACGGACACCTTGAGCACGTCCTGCATGTTCAGCCCCTCCGCTTCGAGGATGGCTTTGACGTTTTCGAGGCTCTGGCGGGTCTGGACGTCGATGGGCTCGTCGGCGATGAGCTCGCCGTCGGGCGTCATCGGGATCTGACCGGCGGTGAACACGACGTCACCGTCGGTGGCTGCCTGACTGTACGCGCCGACCGCGGCGGGCGCATCAGCGGTTTCAATCGGGCGCTTCATGCTCGTGACGTGGCACCCCCACGTCTTAAACCTACGAGGTCCGGGCCGCGTCACTCGCTGACGATCTGGGGGCCGTTGAGCACCGTGACGTCGAAGCCCTCGTCCTGGATCCGGGTGAGCAGCCGGTCGACGTGTTCGGGGCCTCGCGTTTCGAGGTCGAGTTCGACCTCGGTGGCGTTCATCGCGATGTCGCGGTTGGTGCGGTCGTGCTGGATGGCGTAGATGTTCGCGCGCTCCTCGGCGGCGGTCGCCAGCAGGTCGTTGAGGCTGCCCGGGCTGTCCTTGAGCACGGTGCGGATCTTGACGTAGCGGCCCTGGTCGACGAGCCCGCGAACGATCACCGTGGTGAGGAGGTTGAGGTCGATGTTGCCCCCACAGAGCGCGGGCACGATGGTTTCGCCGTCCGCGTACTCGAATTTGTCCTCCAGGACGGCCGCGAGCGCGGTGGCGCCGGCACCCTCAACGAGGGTTTTCCCGCGCTCCAGCAGCAACACGAGCGCGGTGGCGATCTCGTCGTCGGAGACGGTGACGACCTCGTCGACGTGCTCCTGGATGACGGGGAACGTCTGCGCCCCGACCTGTCGGACGGCGATACCGTCGGCGATGGTGTCGACGTGATCGACGGCCTGTGGCTGGCCCTTGTCGAGGGACCGCGCGACCGTCGAGGCCCCCTCGGCCTGCACGCCGATGACGCGCACGTCGTCGAGTTCGCCCTTGAGCGCGGTGGCGACGCCGGAGATGAGGCCACCGCCACCGATGGGGACAACGACGGTGTCAACCGTCGGACAGTCCGCGGCGATTTCGAGGCCCAGGGTGCCCTGGCCGGCCATGATGTACTCGTCGTCGAAGGCGTGGACGTACGTGCGGCCTTCGGCGGCTTCGAGTTCGTGGGCGTGGGCCTGTGCGTCGTCGTAGTCGGCGCCGTGGAGGACGACTTCGGCGCCGTAGCTCTTGGTGGCCTTGATCTTCGAGATGGGCGCGGACTCCGGCATCACCACCTTCGAGTCGACGCCCGACCGGGAGGCCGCGAGCGCGACGCCCTGGGCGTGGTTGCCGGCCGACGCAGTGACCACGCCGGCGTCCTGCTGGTCGGCGGAGAGCGTGCGGATGCGGTTGGTCGCGCCACGGATCTTGAACGAGCCGGTGCGCTGGAAACACTCCAGCTTCGGGCGGACGTCCGCGCCGGTGAGATCGGAGAACGTATGCGAGTACTCAAGCGGTGTGTGGCGGGCGGTTTCGGAGACGCGCTCGCGGGCGTCCCGAATGTCGGACAGCGAGAGCATACTCGCTGGTATGCGTGGTCCGGGTTTAACCGTTGGTGGTGAGCGGCGAAGAACGCGAGAACGGAGCGTGTGACAGCTATCGGTAGGACGCGCATCAATATAAAACCGATCGAAGCGGAGTGAAAGTGAAACTGCGAGTGGGGGCTTGGGGGCACGCGTGTGCCAGTTCCGCAGTCGCGACTGCGAATCAGGTGGTCGATCGTGCCGTGAGGGATCGGTCTACGCAGCACAGGACACCGAGAAAGCATTTACCCGATCGGGGAGCACACGCAGCCATGTCCAGGGCCCGGACCCGGCGGCGCTTGCTTTCGAGTGTGGCGCTCGCCGTCGCCGCAGGACTCACCGGCTGTTCGACGCACAGACAGTCGGACACAGCACCGAACGGAACGTCACTGACGGATTCAACGGCCAAAGAACGGGCGCTCGCTGCCGAAGCGGAGTATCTTCGGTCCGAACTGGCCGGCGCGAGGTGCCTCGACAGCTGGGGAACCAGTGCGACGGCGGTTCGAAAGAACGCGACGGTCACCAACCGGACAGCGGACGGCGTTCGCGTTGCGGTGGTTCATCCGTACTGGAGCACGGAATCGTGGACCGAACCAGCGTCGAACAGGTCGCATAAGACACACACGGACGGTGGCTCACACGCCCACTACCTCGTGACGCCGGCGACCGTCGAGCGTGTCGACGGCGACCCGCTGGCTCCGTGCTGAGTGTGCAGCCGGGGTGGCTCCGAGCGGAGCAGCCGAGCGAACAGTGACAGTTACCGCTCGTCGAGGGGCGTGCTGTCGCGGTCCTCGGCACCCACGTATCGCGCGCGCGGTCGGATGAGGCGATTGTCGTCGTACTGTTCGAGGACGTGGCCGACCCAGCCGCCGACGCGGGACATGGCGAAGATCGGCGTGTAGATGTCGACGGGGATCCCCATCTGGTAGTACGTCGACGCCGAGTAGAAATCAACGTTCGGCGCGAGGCCCTTCTCATCAGCCATGTAATCCTCGATGGCGACGCTCATCTCGTACCATTTGGTGTCGCCGGCGGCCGCACCGAGCTCCTCGCTGCGCTCGCTGAGGATGCGCGCCCGGGGGTCTTTGACGTTGTAGACGCGGTGGCCGAACCCCATCACGCGCTCGCCGTTCGCCAGGGCGTCCTGGACCCAGGACAGCGGGTCCTTGTCGCTGTCGTCGACCTCCTTGAGCATCCGCATGACGTTGGCGTTCGCGCCGCCGTGGAGGCTGCCCGAGAGCGTGCCGATCGCGGACGTGACCGCGGCGTGGACGTCCGCCAGCGTGCTTGCCGTGACCATCCCGGAGAACGTGGACGCGTTCAGGCCGTGGTCGGCGTGCAACACCAGCGCCTGGTCGAAGACGTCCGCGAGCACGTCGTCGGGCGCCTCGCCGTTCAGCATGTACAGGAAGTTCGCGGCGTGGCCGAGGTCGTCGCGGGGCGCGACCACGTCGTCGCCGTTCCGGAGGCGCGTGAACGCCGCGACGATGGTGGGGAGTTTCGCGGTGATGCGTTTCCCTGACTCGCGGGCGTCGTCGGGGTCCGAGCTGCCGGCGGTGTCGTCGTGCGCGGACAGCGCCGAGGCGGCGGTTCGGAGCGCGGCCATCGGGTCGGCGTCGGCGGCCGCGAGGTTCTCGACGAGCGCGAGGACGTCGTCGTCGATCTCGCGGTGGCTCGCCATGTCCGCCCGGAAGGCGTCGAGTTCGGATCGCGTCGGGAGGTCGCCGTGCCAAAGCAGGTACAACACTTCCTCGTAGCTGGCGGTGCGCGCGAGGTCCTCGATGGCGTATCCGCAGTACACGAGCTTGCCGGCGTCGCCGTCGATGAAGCTCAGGTCGGATTCGGCCACGAGCACGTCTTCGAGCCCCTTCTTGAGTTCGTCGGACATGCTATAGGCTCACCCACGCCGGTCCTAATGGGTATCGGTTTTTTGTGTGAAATAATCGCTCGGGGCCGAGCACGCCAACGTTTAACGCAACCGGGGGCGAAGCCGGGCGTATGGGTGGCCGCGTCGAGTACGAGCCGGCGAGCGCGAAAGACCTCCTCGTGGAGCTGAAAGACACCGCCGAGTTGCTCGTCGACCTGTCGTTTTCGGCGGTGTTGCACGGCAGCAACAACGTCGCCGACGAGGTGCTCCGCCTGGAGAAGCGCATGGACGTGCTCCAGTTGCGCGCGCGAATGACGCTACTGTTGGCGGCACGCAGCCCCGCTGACGCTGAGTCGCTTGCCCCCGTCTTGGGGGTGGTGGCGGCGACCGAGAAGATGAGCGACGCCGCGGGCGACATCGCGAAAGTCGTTCGCGAGGACGTGGGGCTGCCCGACGCGATGCAGGGCGCGCTGCCCGACGCCGCGGAGTCACTGGTCCGGGGGCGGTTGGTGGCCGACTCGCGGTACGCCGACCGGACGCTTGGCGACGTGGACCTGGAGACGAACACCGGCGTGCGGGTGATCGCCGTCCGCCGCGGCGACGGCGACGCGGGCGACTGGCTGCCGAACCCGGGGCCCGAGACGACGCTGCGGCCCGCGGACGTGCTCCTGCTCCGGGGTCCCACGACCGGCGTCGAGGGCGTCTACGAGACGGTGACGGGGACGGCGTACGACCCGCCGGCGCCCAGCGAGCCGGCGGTCGCGGACCTCGGGCGCGCGGTCACGTCGGTGGCGTTGATGAAGAACATGAGCGAGCTCGCCGTCGATCTGGCGTACGGCGCGGTGCTGTTCGACGACGACGGGCTGGCCGAGGAGGTCGTCGAGTTGGAGGCGGAAGTGGACGCCCTGAAATCCCGGTTCGAGGCGTGGACGCTGCGCGCCGCCACGGACATCGCCGATCCCGTGTCGCTGCGCGGGCTGATGCAGATCGCCACGGCGACGGAGGTCATCAGCGACGCCGCCGTCGAGATCAGCGAGGGGGTGCTCCGTGGGCTTGACACCCACATCGTCGTCCAGGAGGCCGTCGAGGCCTCCGACGAGGTGGTGGTGCGGGTGCCAGTGGGCGCGGGCGGCGAGCTTCCGGGGACGACACTCGGCGACCAGCGCGTGAAAACCAGGACCGGAATGCGAATCATCGCGGTTCGACGGGGTGCCACATCGGACACCGGTGACGTGGCGGCGGCGGGCAGCCGGGACGGACACCGCAGCCCCGAGGACGCGTGGGTGATCGAGCCGGGGCCGGAGACCACTGTCCGGGCGGGTGACGTGTTGCTCGCGAAGGGGACGCGCAGCGGCGCACAGAAGCTGCGGGAGCTGGCCGGCGCTTAATCGGAGTCCGGGATGTCGACCGTCTTCGAGACGCGGTAGGCAGCGCCCAGCGTGAACACGGCGGTTGCGAACATCGCGACCGTGAACGCCAACACGAGCCCCATGCCGGCCAGATACGGGGTGGGGTAGGCGGAGCCGCCGGCTGACACCACGAACAGCCAGTAGGTTCCGATCGCGACGAGCGCGCCGACGACGGCGCCGCGTTTGACCTGCGTGGCCACGTTCAGCGCGTCCAGGAGGTTCTGTACGCCGGGCCGTTCTGGCATAGGCGGGTGTTGTGGCGGCCGGGCTTTAGCCCCGTTGGTTCGGCGACCGAATCGCTGAAGGGACGGCCGGTGGAACCGACACACAATGACCAGCCTTGGCACCGCGTCGGCCGCACCCGGGGAGTTCGACAGTGGCCGCCTCACGGTCGGCGAGACGCGCGACGGCACCACGCTTGGGTTGCCGGTCGCGGTCGTGAACGGCGCGCGGGACGGCAAGACGCTGTACATGCAGGCCGCGAGCGACGGCGACGAACTCAACGGCGTGGGTGTGGTGCGACGCGTCGTCCCGCAACTCGACCCCGCGGAGATCGCGGGGGAGATCCTGATCGTGGGCATCGCGAACCTGCCCGCGTTCCGGGTGGCCGAACACCGCAACCCCATCGACGACACCAAGCTGAACCGCGCGTACCCCGGGACGGCCGATGGATCGTCGAGCGAGCGCATCGCGCATGCGACGTTCACGGCCGCCGAGAGCGCCGATCTCGTCGTCGACCTCCACCAGGGGTCGACCTCCCGGATGATCAACGAGGTGCGCGTGCGGTGTGGCCGCCACCACCGCCTGCACTCGCAGTGCCTGGAGCTCGCGAAGGTGTTTGGCACCGGCCACGTGCTCGATCAGAAGGGGCCCGACGGGCAGCTCGCGCGCGCCGGACCGAACACGGGCGTGCCCACCATCGACCCCGAACTCGGCGGGTGTGTCGGGTGGGACGCCGACTCCATCGAGTACGGCGTCACCGGCGTGTTCAACGTGTTGCGGCATTACGGCTTCCTGGATGGGGACGTGGACACGACCGAGCAGGTGCGCGCGCGCGAGTTCGACCGGTATGGGTCGCCGGCCGGCGGGCTCGTGGACTACGCCGTGGAGCTCGGGGATCGCGTCGACGCCGGGGACGCGCTGTTCGACGTGACCGATCCGTTCGGGATGCTGAAAGCGACGGTGACCGCCGACCGCAACGGGATCTTCTGGCGGTCCCGCCGCAAACCCCAGGTGGCGACCGGCGAGTACGTGTGTTCGGTGGGGGCGCGGGTGGACACGTACTAGCGCGACACCGCTGGGCTGACGTGGCGGGGCGGCGATGAACACCGTATGCTTGTGTGCCGGTCGTGTGGCGCGACGTACGAGACGGGTCCCGAGGAGCCGTGGCGCTGCCGGGCGTGTGAGCACGCCGTTGATTTCGCCGAGCGCCCACGGGCGACCGGGGACCCGACGGCGGTCGATCCGACGGCGGGGCTGTGGGCGTTCTCGGAGTTCCTGCCGGTGGCCGCCGACGATGCCGTGTCGCTGGGGGAAGGGTGGACGCCGTTGGTGTCGGCGTCCGAGTGGGACGCCGAGTTCAAACTCGATTACGTGTGTCCGTCGGGCAGCTACAAGGACCGCGGCGCGGCGGTGCTGATGACGCGGGCGGCGGCGCTGGGTGTGGATCGCGTCGTCGAGGACTCGTCGGGGAACGCCGGGGCGGCGGTCGCGCAGTACGCCGCGCGGGCGGGCATCGACGCGGAGATCTACGTGCCAGCGGACGCCCCGGCGGCGAAGCTGGACGCGATGGAGGCCGCCGGCGCGACGACCGTGCCGGTGGCGGGCGGACGGCGTGCGGTGACCGAGGCGTGCGTCAGCGAGGCCGTCGGGAGCGACGCGTGGTACGCCAGCCACGCGTGGTCGCCGTCGTTCTACGCCGGGACGGCGACGGTCGCCTACGAGATCGCCGCCCAGCGGGGGTGGCGTGCGCCGGACGCGGTGGTGGTGCCCGTCGGCCACGGCACGCTGCTGTTGGGCGCGTACCGGGGGTTTCGGGCGCTCGCCGCGGGCGGCTGGATCGAGTCGATGCCACGACTGCTGGGCGTGCAGGCGGCGGGCGTGGAGCCGGTCGCCGCGGCGGTCAACGGGTCGGCATCGGACGAAGACGCGGTCAACGAGGCGGCCGACGGGATTCAGATCCGGTCGCCGGCCCGCCTGGATCAGGTGGCGGCTGCGGTGGCGGCGACCGACGGCGACGTGGTGGCGTGTGGCGAGTCAGCGACCACGGACGCGCTGGCGTCGCTGCACGAGGCCGGGCTGTACGTCGAGCCGACGAGCGCGGTGGCTGTCGCGGGGCTTGCGGCGTACCGAGCGCGCGGCGTGGTCGGTGACAGCGATGACGTGGTCGTTGCGTTGACCGGCAGCGGCCTGAAGAAGCCCTAACGCCACTCCGAGAGGGCGGTGAACGCGTCGTCGGCGGCGGTGATCCACGTCGTGACGAGCGTGTCCGGGTCGGCGTCCGCGGGGAACAGCGTGCACTCCTCGTGGCCGTCGGTGGCCGTTTCAACCCGAGCGAGCACTCGGCCGGACGCAGCGCTCGTCGGCTGTTCGTCCGGCGTTACGGCGTCGTCGTCACGGTGAGTGCGACTGCCCGGTGACATACGCGGAGTTTCGACAACGAGACGGTAAAATGTGGGGGTGGACTACGGCTGCACGAAAATCGGCATAAAACACTTATCTATCGCTCCGGATGAACCGCCGCGTCCCAGTCACCGCGGACCAGTGGCTGTGCGATGTGGCGGCGCGCGCACGGCGGCACCTCGTACCAGCCGGGGTCAAGCGCGCGCTCGATGAGCCGGTGGGCGGTCCCGGGGGCGGTCGTCGAGCAGTCCCGGCACCGGTAGCCTTGGGTTGCGCCCGCGCTCTCCATGGTCGTCCCGCAGTCCGGACACACCGGGGTCGTCGGCGTGGTGCGTGTGAGGCCGCGCACGGCGAACTTCTCCAGTTTGAGCGTGCCGTCGGCAACCTCCCCGCAGGCGGTGATGCGGTCGCCGGGGCGGAGGTTGCGGACGTGGTCGCGGAACCGCTTGGTGGGTTCGAACGCCACACAGGCCAGCGTCGCCTCGCCGTCGGTGATCGGCACGAACACGTGGCCGCCCTCCCGGGTTTCGGGGTGGTCGGCAACGACGCCCTCGACGCGGTAGCCGCGGCCGTCGCGGGCGTCCGCAAGCGGTGCGTCGGCGAGGTGGGCGTCGGTGCCCTGGTTGGTGACGAACAGCTCGCGCGCGTGGGGCGGCTCGCTGTCGATGTCGGCGGCGACGGCCTGGACCGCGTCGGCGTCGTCGCCCCGGATGCCGTAGAGGATCGGCCCCGGCGTGTGTGGCACGCAGACGAGGTCGTCCTCGACGTGGTCGACGGTGTCCCAGGCGGCGGGGTAGGCGTCGTCGGCGGCGGCGAACACGCTGTCGGCGTCGACACGCCGGGTGGTTCCCCAGCGGTCGCGGGGGCGATACTGGATGCACTCGTAGGTCCAGTCGGAGAACGCCGTCCACGCGCCGACGGCGGCCAGCGCGCCCACGACGCCGCGGCCGGTCCCCCAGCCGGCGGTTCGGTAGCCGTGGGCGGCCGCCAGCGCCGCGGCGTCGGCGGGGTCGATGTCGGCGCGGAGCGCGCGGTGGGCGAACGCGGCGACCGGAGCCGGCGCGTCGGCGTCGTGAGCGACGACGACCCCGGGGTTGGTGCGGTCGTCGTCGATCTCGGCGTGCGCGCTGACGATCCGTCGCGCGGTGTCGAAGCCGACCTGCGGGTCCACGTCGGCGTGCACGGCGAGGGCGGCGTTCCCGCGGGTCTTGTACGCGACCGCGGGGTTCAGGCGCACGAGGAGCACGCGGTGGACGGTGCAGCCGGCGGCCCGGAGTTCCTCGGCGACGAGGTGGGCGGCGTACGTCGTACACATCCCCGCGGTCCGGGAGTCCGTGTCGTCCAGCGCCACGACGGTCATGGCGCGCCCTACGCGGGTGGCCGTCTTCGACGTTGCGGTCACGGCGGCCGAACCGAGCGCGGAGTAGAAACAGGGCCAGCGGCGCTGGCACCGTCACAACGCATATATGGTGGCAAAGACCTATCACCGTGGTATGTCACGGTCGGCTCTCATCGAGAACGTCACCGCGATGCTCGCAGACGCGGGCTTTTCGGTGAGCGACCGGTGTGCGACGCGGCCCAAGAGCTTCGACGTCGCCGCGCGGCGCGGCAGCGACGTGGTGTTGATGAAGGTCCTCGTGAACATCGACGCCTTCGACGCTGAGACCGGCGCCGAGATGCGGCGGCTGGGAACGTATCTCCACGCGACGCCACTGGTCGTGGGACTGCGAACGCGCGACGAAGACCTCGATCCGGGGGTGGTGTACTTCCGCCACGGCGTCCCCGTGTTCAACCCCGATACGGCGATGGAACTGTTCGTCGACGGGATCCCGCCGCTCGTGTACGCGGCACCCGGCGGGCTGTACGTGAACATCGACGGCGACGTGCTCGCGGACCGCCGCGAGGACGAACGGTTGAGCCTCGGCCAGCTCGCCAGCGAGCTCGGCGTGTCACGGCGCACGGTCTCGAAATACGAGGACGGAATGAACGCGAGCATCGAGGTGGCGATGCGCCTGGAGGACCTCTTCGGGGGTGAACTCACGGCACCGGTCGACGTGATGGACGGCGCCGAAGACGTCCGGGACACGGATCCGACCCCGGACGATCCGGAGGCGGCCCCCGAGGACGTGCCCGTGTTGTCCGTGCTCGCGCGAGTGGGGTTCGAAGTGCATCCGACGGTGCAAGCGCCGTTCAAAGCGGTCGGGGAGGCGGGCGCGGGCCACGACCGGCTGCTGACCGGGCACTCGGCGTTCACCGAGGCCGCCGTCAAGCGCGCCCGCATCATGAGCTCCGTCGGCGAGGTCACGCACACGCGGGCGGTGTACGTCGTCGACGAGGCCGGCCGGGAGTCCGTCGACGACACCGCGATCGTGGAACGCGAGGAGCTGGCGAACGTCGACGACTCCGAGGACCTCCGGGATCTGCTGGCCGACCGCGGCGACCTCCAGGAGGCCTAAGCCTGGAGGCTGTCGTCCTCGGTGAGGAGCTGGCGGTGGGGGTACGGGATGTCGATGTCGGCGTCGTCGAGGGCTGTTTTCACCGCGCGCACGACCGCCGCGGTTGCCATGCTGCGTTTGGCGGGACTCGGGTGGGTGATCCAGAACCGACACTCCAGGACGATCGCGGAGTCACCGAGCGCCGTCGGCACGACCTGCGGGGCCGGCGTATCGAGGATCCGCGACACGTCGGTGATCGCGTCCTCGATGACGTCCTCGGCGGTTTCGATGTCGGCGTCGTAGTCGACGCCGACGGCAACGGAGAGCCGAAGCCGGTCGAGGCTCGTGCGGTTCGTGATCGTCGCGTTCAACACGTTCTCGTTGGGGATCACCACCTCCTCGCCGCTGGGGTTGCGGACGCGGGTGTTGACCACGGTGATGTCGGTGACGGTGCCCTCGGCGTCGGCGAGCGCGATCCAGTCGCCGATCTCGAAGGGGCGCGCGACCATCAACACGAGCCCGGCGATGAGCGAGCCGATGGTGGTGCGGGCGGCGGTGCCGATGACGATCCCGAGGAACCCCGCGCCGACGAGGAGGCCACTGGGATCGACCCCCCAGATCGTGAGCGCGGCGATCCCGGCGGCGACGAGCACGGTGATCTGTAACACGCGGAATACGACGCCCTGTTGGTGTTGGGTGAGGGTGTCGGAGGCCTCGGCGTAGGCGGTGATGCGTGCGTCGACCACGTCGAGAGTGACCAGGGCGGCTCCGGCGATCCCGATCGTGACCGCGAGCCGGACGGCCACGGGCAGCAGGTCGGCGAGGCTCGCCACCGCCAGCATGACGAGGTCGACGTACCCCCAGACGAGAAGCGCCAGCAGCGCGGCGGCCGCGAGCAGCACCGCCTGAGTCAGTCTGACGACGATCCCGGTCGGGAAGTCGATCGAGAACGCCGTGGGGTCGCCGGGGATGCGGTCGTCGGTGAGCACGCGAGCGGTGAGCTGGCGGTGGACGCCGCGGATGATGCGGGGGGCGACCAGCCACGCGGCACCGACCGCGACGACGGCGAGCGCCGCGGTGACGGCGAGGCGTGCCTGTGTCGATGCCAACGCGTCGATGATCGACTGCACTCGGTGAGCCACGCGCACGGATGTACCGACTGACGCGCGCGGTGCTCAAAAAGTCAGTGGCACCTGCCAGCGGGCAGTTACTCGGCGTAGTGCTGTTCGAGGTGGGCGACGATGTCGTCGCTTTCGGGCATGCCGTCGATGTCGTGGTCGGGGTCGACGAGCACCGGCACGCCGGTCTGTCCGCTGACCGATTCGACGGCGTCACGGTCGCTGTGCGAGCTGGGGACCTCGTGTTCGACGTAGTCGAGGCCGAGCTCGTCGAGTTTCGTTTCGACTTTCGCGCAGTACGGGCAGCCCGGGAGCTTGTAGAGTTCCAGCGACATACACCAGTATACGGGGCAGCGAGTGAAGAGTGCGGTGGACCGAGCAGGAACAGCCGGTTCGCGGATCAGACGGCGGCGGCGAGGACGCCGCTGGTGCGGACGTAGAAGTAGACGATGAACGCGGCGGCCAGCAGCCACTGGCCGATGGCGACCTCGTCGGCGTCGCCGGTGGCGACCTTGACGACGGGGTAGGAGACGATGCCGGCGGCGATGCCGTACGCGATGGAGTACGTGAACGGCATCACGATGATGGTGAGGCCGGCGGGAATGGAGTGCGTGATGTCATCCCAGTCGATCGCCGTGACGTTCGCGAGCATCAGCAACGCGACGACGACGAGCGCGATGTGGCTGGCGTACTGGGGGATGGCGGCGGCGAGCGGGACGACCAGCAGCGACAGGAAGAACAGGACGGCGACGACGAGCGCGACCATGCCGGTGCGGCCGCCTTCCTCGACGCCGGTCGCGGATTCGATGTAGGTGGTGACCGTGGAGGTGCCGATGATCGCGCCGAAGGTGGTGCCGATGGCGTCAGCCATCAGCGGTTCGTCGGCGTCGGGAAGGTTGCCGTCGGTGTTCAGGAAGCCGCCGGCTTGGCCGACACCGACGAGCGTGCCGGCGGTGTCGAAGAAGTCCACGAAGAAGAACGTGAACACGATGAGCGCGAAGCTGAACGCGTCGATGTCCTGGAAGCCGGCGAGGAATGCGCCGACGAGCGGCGTGATGTCGTATTGGGCGTGTGGGAGGCGCTGGGTGGCGATGCCGCCGGTGCGGACGAAGTCCCCGATGAGGACGCCGGGGTCGACGACGCCGGCGAACGTGAGCACGCCGCCGGTGGCGGCGGTCGCGATGATGCCCAGGACGATGCTGCCGGTGACGCCGCGGGCGTGGAGCGCGATGGTGAAAAACAGGCCCAGAATGGAGACGACGGCGACGGGGTTCTGCGCGAGGTTGCCGAGCGCGAGGATGGTGCCGGCGTCGCCGACGACGATGCCCATGGCTTCGAGGCCGATGATCGCGAGGTACAGCCCGATACCGGTTCCGACCGCGAGCTTGACCGGCTCGGGGAACAGTGTGATGACGTATTCGCGCGCGCCGACGGCCGTGAGCACGATGAACAGCAGTCCCTCGGTGAAGACGGCGGCGAGCGCGGTCTGCCAGGGGACGCCGAGCGTGCCGACGACGGTGGACGCGAAGAAGGCGTTGAGGCCCAGGCCGGGCGCGAGCGCGAACGGGCGGTTGGCGTAGAACGCCATGACGAGCATGGCGACGCCGGACGCCAGGAGCGTGACGACCGCCAGCATTTGGACGGTTTGGTCGTGGCTGTAGTTCGCCAGCGCGATGCCTGGTTTGACGACCTCGCCGGCCGTCGTGCGTTGTGTCATGACGACGGGGTTGACCAGGACGATGTACGACATCGCCAGAAACGTGGTCAGCCCGGCGACGAGTTCCGTCCGCAGGTCGGTGTCGTGGTCGTCGAATCCGAAGTACTCAGCGAGCCCCATGATGCACGTGTGGCCACATCCCCAGGACGTACTTGAGCCTTGTTGTACACGTTCGACGTTCGTGGTTGCTTATGGGAGTTTGTGGTGAAAATAATGCACAATTACGGATAGAATCCGGCTAGAGGTCGTCCAGATCGGTGAGCGCGCCGACCGGGGCGTCGGTGCGTTCCCGGGCACGGTCGACGCCGGTTTCCCCGGCGGCGATGAGCGCGAACACGCCGGTCACGTCCGCGCCGGCGGCGTCGGCGATGTCCAACAGCAGCTCCTGGGTCTCCCCCGATCGGATGAGGTCGTCGACGACGAGCACGGTGTCACCGTCGTCAAGCGCCGACGCCGGCAGATAGTACGTGAACTCGATGCCGGATTCGAGGCGTTGGCGGGCTTCGACGAACTCCTCGACGGCGGTTTCCTTGGACTGCTTGGCGTACGCGCAGTCGGCGCCGTAGTAGCCAGCCAGCGCCGCCGCCAGCGTGATCCCGTCGGTGGCGGCCGTCAGCACCACGTCGGGCGCGTCGAAGTCGAACGTTTCGGCGGCGACGGGCGCGACCAGTTCGAGAAACGACTGGTCGAAGACGATCCCGGAGTTGTCCACGTAGCCGTCGTCGTCGACGTGCACGCGGGCCGCGAGTTCCGCCTGGAGGAGGTCCGCGCCGGCGTTCTGGACGACCTCACGGGCGCGGTCGGCGCTTGGCAACACGTGGCCGTTGACGTAGCGGTTCAGGTCGCCGGCGGGGAGTCCGGTGTCGGCGGACAGCTCGTCGTAGGTGCGGGTCTCCTTGAGGGTGCGGAGAACGTCGACTGCCTGCAGTTGGAGAGTGGCTTTCTCAGCTCGGTTCATACCGACCCACACGGTTCCACAAACTTGAATACCGCGAAGCGGGGCGCAGGCGGACCGTGCTCAACCCTGACAGCCGGGTTACTCGGCGTCCAAGAGGTCGCTGGCGGTGACGAGTGCCGCCATTTCCACGCCGTGCTCGGCCAGCAGTTCGCGCCCGCCCTCCTCGCGGTCCACGACGATGAGCGCGCGGTTCACGGTCGCGCCGGCGTCCCGGAGGGCGTCGACGGCGTCGACGGCCGACTGGCCCGTGGTCGCGATGTCCTCGACGACCACGACCTCCTCGCCGTCGTCGAGCCGGCCCTCGATGCGGTTGGCGGTGCCGTACTCTTTGGCCTGCTTGCGCGCGATGACGTACGGCACGCCGGCCTCGGTGGCGGTCGCGGCGGCCAGGGGCACGCCGCCCAGCGCGACGCCCGCGAGTGTCGTGTCCTCGTCGATGCGGTCGGCGAACGCCGCGGCGATGGCCGACAGACACTCGGGGTCGGTCTCGAAGAGATATTTGTCGACGTAGTACTCCGACGTGCCGCCGTGTGAGAGCTCGAACTCGCCGAACTGCACCGCGTCCGCGGCCCGGAGTGCGGACACGAGGTCGTCAGTTGCACTCATCGACGCAAACGGGGTGCCGGCGGGACAAAAGCCCCCCGGTCCGGGCGGCGGCCCGCTACCAGGGTTCGTCCTTAACGCCGAGGGCGTACGCGATGCCGTTGGTGAGGAGATGGAGGGCCGGCGTGAGGACGGCGACGGTGACGAGCACGGGCAGCCCGAAGGTGTCGCCGACCCACGCGGGGACCGCAAGCGCGGTGAGCGCGAGCGCGACGACGACGAAGTCCAGCTGGTCGACGACCGGGAAGGCGGCCCCGCGCTGGCGGCCGGTGCGGCGCTTCAGGAAGGAGGCGGCGATGTCGCCGACCATCGCCCCGAACGCGAGCGTGCCCATCGCCGCGGGCGGGAACGCGGGCAGCACGACGCCGAGGGCGTCGGCGGCGGCCGGCCGGAGCGCGTTGAGCGCGACGGCGAGCGCGACGCCGGCGGCGGTGCCGACGGCGGTGCCACGCCACGTTTTCCCGTCGCCGAGGAGGCGGCGGCCACCGAGGCTGCGCCCGCCGTCGATGGGGCGGCCGCCGCCCGCGAGCACGGCGGCGTTGTTCGGGACGTACGCGGGCAACATCGCCCACACGGCGACGACAACGGTGCCGACCAGGTCCATGCGGGTCGGTGGTCGCGCGCCCGGCAAAAAGCCGCGGATTCCGAGAGGCCGGGTGTTTAAGACATGTGGAGAACGAGAGGTTGGTATGATACCACCCATCGCGAACCGGTTCGTCGCGGGGGAGACGCCGGCCGAAGCCATCGAGTACGCCGCGGACCTGAACGATCGCGGCGTGACGGCGATCCTGAACCTGCTGGGCGAGCATTACCACGAGCGCCCGCCGGCCGACGAGGACGCGGCGGCCTACCGGCGACTCGTGGCCGACGTCGGTGACAGCGACGTGGATGCCTGTGTGTCGGTGAAGCCGTCCCAGATCGGACTAGACGTCGGCCCCGAGGTGTTTGCGGAGAACCTCGAAACCATCGCGGCGGCGGCCGCCGACCACGACGTGTTCGCGTGGGTCGACATGGAGGACCACGAGACGACGGACGCGACGATGGACACCTTCGAGTCGCTGGCCCGGACCCACGCCGGGAACATGGGGTTGTGTGTGCAGGCGAACTTAAAGCGCACCGAGCAGGACCTCGACCGGCTGGCGGACGTGCCGGGGAAGGTGCGGCTCGTGAAGGGCGCATACGACGAGCCCGACGACGTAGCCTACCAGGACAAACCCGATGTCAACGAGGCGTACCGGACACACCTGGAGTTCATGTTCCGGGAGTTCGACGACGGCGTGGCGGTGGGCAGCCACGATCCGGCGATGATCTCGTACGCCGCCGAGCTCCACGAGGAGTACGGCACCGACTACGAGGTGCAGATGCTGATGGGGATCCGGGAGGACGCACAGACGGAGTTGGCTGCCACGGGGGTCCCCACCTACCAGTACGTGCCCTACGGTGGCAAGTGGTTCTCGTATTTCTATCGGCGAGCCATGGAGCGCAAGGAAAACCTGGTGTTCGCGCTCCGTGCGGTCCTCGGACGGTAGTTTAGTGGGGGTTTAGCGGCGCTGTGACGCCTCGAAATCACTATACGTGACCGGTTTCTGAACTATACTATATGGGTTCCTGGAAGCGGGACTTCGCAAGCGGGCTGATCGTTCTCGTTCCGATCGTGGTGACGCTGTACGTGATCTACTGGCTGTTCGGATTGCTCTCGAACATCACCCTGTTCACGCAGTTGACCGACACGCAGTACCAGGCGGTCGCCGCGACGCTTGCGGTGTTCGTGCTGATCGTGTTCTCAGTGGGATACCTGATGCGGACGGCCGCGGGCAGCATTCTGGAGGCACTCATCGATTACGTGATGAACCGGCTGCCGGTGTTGCGGATCGTGTACAACGCCTCGAAGATGGCCGTCGAGACCGTGTTGTCCGACGGTACCGGGGAGTTCCAGCAGCCGGTGCGCGTGGAGCCGTGGCCGGGGATGCGACTGACCGCGTTCAAGACCGGCAAGAAAGCCCCGGACGGCCGGGAGGTGGTGTTCATGCCGACCGCGCCGAACATCACCACGGGGTTCGTGATGGAAGTCGAGCCCGAGGACCTGGAGGAGACGGACGAAGGCGTCGAGGACGCGTTGACGCGCGTGCTGAGCGCCGGGTTCGGCGAGAACGACGACAGCGAGGTGGCGATCGACGAGCTGCTCCCGGAGGACGACGAAAACGAGGAATGATCGCGGCGGTCGGTTCAAGCGGGTCCCGCTGGCGGCTTCAGACGTAGTGGAACCACTCCTCGCGGTCGCCGGCCTCCACGAGGTCGAAGAACGCGGTCTGGAGCTCTTCGGTGACCGGGCCGCGGGTTCCGGAGCCGATTTCGACGTTGTCGACTTGCTTGATCGGCGTGACTTCGGCGGCGGAGCCGGTGAAGAAGAGCTCGTCGGCGGTGTGGAGTTCGCCACGCGAGATCGAGACGTCGTCGTGGACGGTGTAGCCGCGCTCCTCGGCGAGCGTGATGACGGTGTCGCGGGTGATGCCGTCGAGGATGCTCTCGGAGAGGCCGGGCGTGAAGAGTTCGCCGTCGCGCACGAGGAAGATGTTCTCGCCGGGGCCTTCCGCGACGTTGCCCTCTTTGTTGAGGACGATGGCTTCGGTGAAGCCGTTGCGCCGGGCTTCCTCGCCGGCGAGCATGCTGTTGACGTAGAGGCCGGTGGTTTTGGCGTTCGTCGGGATCTGACTGGAGGCGTGCTTGCGCCACGTCGACACCATCACGTCGACGCCGTTTTCGAGGGCGTCGTCGCCGAGGTACGCGCCCCACGGCCAGGCGGCGATGGCGACGTCGGTCGGGCAGTCGCCGGGGGAGACGCCGAGTGATTCGTAGCCGTAGTACGCCAGCGGGCGGATGTAACAGGACCCGAGGTCTTGGCGCTGGATGAGCTCGACGGTGGCGTCGGTGAGTTCGTCGGGCGTGAACTCGATGTCGAGGTCGTAGGGTTTCGCCGATTCGTAGAACCGCTGGAGGTGGTCGTCCCACCGGAAGATCGCGGGGCCGTTGTCGGTGTCGTAGACACGGACCCCCTCGAAGATGCCGGACCCGTAGTGAAGTGCGTGGGTGAGGACGTGTACTTGTGCGTCCTCCCAGTCGACGAACTCGCCGTCCATCCAGATGGTGTCGACGTCCATCTCACTGAAACTGGGCATGTGCGGACTGACGAACTGATCGGTGATAAAACCACGAGTGACGGATCCCCGACGCGTCTGGACACCGGCAAGAATGTCCTGAGATAATCTAACCGTAGAGCTTAATTACCGATGTGAATTATCGGTGGGTGATGAGCGACTTCACGCCGCTTGCCTACGAGGACATCGACGACGCACGGAAACCGACGCTGACCGAGGCGCTGGTTCCCGTCCTGGTTGTCGTCGTCTCGCTGGGCGTCGGCTCGGGCTACCTCGGGCTTGCGCCACACGCGCCGCTCCTCTGGAGCATCACGTTCACCGGGCTGTTCGCGCGCTACCACCTGGGCTACGACTGGGAACGCGTCTCCGACGCCGCGCTGGCCGGCCTCAGGATGGGGCTACAAGCCATCCTGATCCTGTTCGTCATCTACGGGCTCATCGCGACGTGGACCAGCGCCGGCACCATCCCCGGGTTGATGTACTACGGCCTGGGGGCGCTCACGCCCGCCGTCTTCCTCCCGGTGACGGCGATCCTCGCCGCCGTCGTCGCGTTCGCCATCGGCTCCTCGTGGACCACCGTGGGTACGCTCGGCGTCGCGTTCGTCGGCATCGGCTCCGGGCTGGGCATCCCGCTACCGATGACCGCCGGCGCGATCGTCTCCGGGGCCTACGCCGGCGACAAACAGAGCCCGCTGTCGGACACCACGAACCTCGCCGCGGCCGTCACGAACGCCGACCTCTACGACCACATCAACGGCATGCGCCTCGGGACCGCCATCGCGTTCGGCCTCTCCGTGCTCGCGTACGCGGTGCTGGGCGTGCTCATCGTCGATGGCGGTGCCGCGAACGTCACCGCGATCAGCGGCCCCCTCGCCGGCAGTTACGCGCTCGGCCCGCTGGTGTTCCTGCCGCTGGTCGTCACGTTCGGCCTGGCGTTCCGCGGCTACCCGGCGCTCCCCTCGCTGGTCGCGGGCGTGTTCGCCGGCGCGCTCACCACGATCGCCGTCCAAGGCGCCTCGTTCACCGCCGCGTGGGACATCTTCCTCAACGGCACCACCCCCGAGACCGGGAGTGAACTGGTCAACAACTTGCTCACCACGGGCGGCATCGCCGGGTCCGCGTGGACGATCGCGGTCGTCGTCGCGGCGCTCTCGCTCGGCGGCCTGCTCGAACGCACCGGCGTCCTCCCGACGCTCACCCACCACCTGACGCGCGCCATCTGGTCGCCCGAATCGCTGGTCGCCGGCACCGGTGTCGCCGCCATCGCGACGAACGCGTTCTCCGCCCAACAGTACATGAGCATCGTCGTTCCGAGCGTCAGCCTCCGCACGCTCTACGACGAATACGACCTCAACGAGCGCGACCTCTCACGGGCGGTCGAGGCCGCCGGTACACCCACGGGGCCGTTCTTCCCGTGGCACGCCGGTGCCGTGTTCATGACGGGCGCGCTCTACACCAGCCAGCCCGGAGCCATCTCGTGGTGGTGGGCGCCGTACTACTTCTTCGGCATCCTCTCGCCGCTGGTGCTGTTCGGGCTGGTGCTTGCGGGCCGCGGCTACGACCGCGCGGGTTCGGCCGCACAGCCCGCCGCCCCGGCCGCCAACGCGGCCGCAACTGACGACGACTGACCTACCCGCCCAGCGCCGCGAACACGAACACCAGGGACAGATACAAGAGGACGATGCCGACGGCGGCCACCGGCACCAGGGAGAGGTAGTCGTAGCTCGTGGCGGCGGCGGGCAGCGAGAGAGTGCCGTTGGCGGCCGCCTCGCGGTCCGCCTCGTCGACGGCGTCGGCCCGCGGCATCACCTCGGGCAGTCCCTTCCGGCGGGTGTCGAGTTTGTTCAACACCACGACAGCGCCGAGCGTGAGCACGGTCGCAAGCGGGAGCGCGACCACGGGTGACCGCAGGCCGACCGCGTACAACACCAACATCACGATGGTCACGCCCGCGGCCGTCGCCGCGAACGGGATCTGGGTGGTGACGTGGTCGATGTGGTCCGACCCCGCGAAGATCGACGACATCACCGTGGTGTCGCTGATCGGGGAGGAGTGATCGCCCCAGATCGCGCCGCCGAACAGCACGCCGACGAGGACCGGCAACACCGCCGCGCCCGCGAGGTTGTATCCCAGCGGGATCGCGACCGGCGTCAGGATGGCCATCGTCCCCCACGAGGTGCCGGTGGTGAACGCGACGAACATCGCGGCGAGGAACACGAGCAACGGGAGGAAGCCCGCCGGCACGCCGCTGCCGACCAGCGTGGTGACGATGAAGTCAGCGGTCCCCACCTTCTCGGCTGCCATCCCGATCCCCCACGCCAGCACGATGATCGCGAGCGCGATGTTCATCGTCTTGAACCCATCGACGATGGTGTCCGTCGCGCCTTCGAGGTCCATCGTGCCGTACGCCAGCGCACCGACGAAGCCCGAGACCATGAACGCGAACGCGCCATGGAGCAGCCCCATCGCGACGTCGGTCTCCTGGAGGGCGGTGGCGATGTCGACGCCCGGCTTGTAGCCACCGCCGAGATACCACATCGACCCCAGACCGACGGCCAACAACACGGCGATCGGCCCGAAGAAGTTCAACAACGAGGGGTTCGCCGTGCTGGGGTCGCCGACGTCGTTGGAGACGTCAGACAGCGGCGTTGCGCCGTCGGCGATGGTGTCACCGGTGGTGCGGGC
Source organism: Halobacterium sp. BOL4-2 (assembly GCF_016917835.2). Classification (GTDB taxonomy): domain Archaea; phylum Halobacteriota; class Halobacteria; order Halobacteriales; family Halobacteriaceae; genus Halobacterium; species Halobacterium salinarum. Next base: position 1,543,375 of record NZ_CP070332.2, read on the forward strand.
GCGCCACTCGGCGTCCAGCATCGGCCCGAAGAACCGCTGGGTGATGGTGATGAACCCCACCATGAAAAACGCCATGAAGCAGTAGATGTTCCACGGGATCGACTGCAAGAACAGCCCGAACGGAGTGGTCCCCAGCTCGGCCGCGGAGACCCGAGCCGCCTCCAGGCCCGCGATGATCATCGACACCTGGTAGCCGATCCAGTTCGACACCGGCCCGAACGTCGTCACGGGCGCTGTCGTGGAGTCGAGCACGTAGGCGTGCATCTCGCGGGAGGAGTCGGCGTCCTGGGCGAGCTCCCGGGTGGCGTTGCCGGTGACGACCGTGCTCGTGTACGAGTCGAAGAAGATGAACACGCCGATCAGCCAGGTCAGGATCTGTGACTCGCGTGCGGTCGAGATGCGGCTGCCGATCCAGCGTTCGAGCGCAAGGATCCCCCCGGAGCGGTAGATGAACGCCGCTCCCGCACCCATGAACAGGATGAGCACGATGAATTTCGTGTTGAACGGCGTTCGAACGACCGCGACCAGCCAGTCCATCGTCAGTGCGGTCGCGGCAATCGGGTTCCACTGTGCGACGACCAACGCGCCGGCCCAGACGCCAGCGAACAGCGACACCAACACCTGTCGGGTGGTCATCGCGAGCACGATCGCGAGCAGCGGCGGAACAAGCGCCAACACGCCGTACGATGCCATGGGTGTACGTAGCCCGATGATGGGGTGATAAGCGTGCTGGGATCAACTGCGAGTGCCACACCGGATCGTGGCGGTGCTACTGAAACGCGGCTACCAGATCGCTGCCCTCGACGTACGGGATGTCGTGGCGGCTGGCGTACCGTTTGGCGTCGGCGACCGAGCGCGCGCCGCCGGTGTCGGCGTCGAGCATCTCGCAGACGACGACGGCCGGCGGGACGCCGGCCGCACCGGCGAGCGCGATGCCGAGCTCGGTGTGGCCCTGGCGAGCGGACAGCGACGGCGCGGCGCGGAGCACGTGTACGTGCCCGGGCGCGCGAAACGTCGCCGGGAAGTCGACGGCCGCGGGGTCGGCGGCAGCCTGGCCGAGTTCCGCGATGGTGAGCGCGCGGTCGTCGTCGGTGATCCCGGTGTAGGTGTCGCGGTGGTTGACTGTCAGGGAGAACGACGACCGGTCGTCGTAGCCGAGGTGGCCGTGGTCGGCGGCGGGGTGATCGAGTTCGTCGGCGATGAACGGGAGCGCGAACGCGTCGGCGACGGCGTCGCCGAGCGCCACGCAGATGAGGCCGCCGGCGTCGGTGCGCATGCGTGCGACGGCGTCGGCGGTGACCGCGGGGGCCGGATAGATCAGGTCGACTTCGCCCTCGCGGTCGGCGGCGTCGTGGACCAACACGGGCTGGCCGTCCCGGAACGCGTCGACAGCCCGACCGACGCCTGGAGCGTGGGCCGCGTTGCTATGCTTCGACACGGATGGTCACCTCGTCGTCGTCGAGCAGGCCGAGTCGCTCCCGGAGCTTGACCGGGGCGATGATTTCGAGTTGGTCGTCGTCGTGGTGGGTGCGGTCGGGGATGATGACGTGTGCGCCGTCGAAGTCGGTGCCGTCACCCACGACGGTGCAGGCGTAGCAGGTGGCCGACCCGTAGGTGCGGTCTTCGTCCTCCCAGGCGTCGATGTCGACGCCGTCTAGGGCTTGTATGCCGGCGCGTGCGCGCTGACCGTCCGGGGGGAGATCGACGTTGAGCGTGCCCGGGTACGGCTCGTAGCCGAGCTTCTCGGCGAACTGGCGGTTGTACCCGGGGAGGCTGATGTAGTGGCGGCCTTCGCCCATGCCACTGGTGACTGTCCCCGCCAGCGCGAGCTCGCCGGGGTCCTCGAAGATGCGGCGGTAGTCCTCGTATTCGTGTTTGAGGGCGTGTCGGCCCGCGTCGGTGACGGTGATCCACTGGCCGTCGCTGACGAGGTCACGGGTGACGTAGTCGGCGTCGTCGAGTGCTTGCAGCCGCCGGGAGGCGGTCTGGCTGGAGGCGTCGAGGCGGCTTGCGAGGTCGCCACACGACACTTTCACCTCGCCGCGGTGTGCGCCGTCGAGCGCGAGCAGTTTGAGCACGGCGAGTTCGTCGTACCCGACGTCGCCGGTGCTCGTGGCTCCTGACATGGCTGGGGGTTGGCCCGCGCCCCGCATAAGGATACCGAAAGTGGAACGCGTCTCGGAATTGAGCTAGTCCGCGGTGGGGCGAGCGCCCTCGGTCCAGAACGCCGACTCCGGCCGCAGGTCCTCCACCCACGTGTCCTCATCGCGGGCGAGCAGCGCCACCCGCGAGGCGGGCTGCTCCCGGAGCACCGAATGCGGCAGGTGTGTTTTGACCGCGCGAGCGAACGCGAGGACGTCCTCGTGGTCGGGCATCGCCGCCCGCCCCAAGCGGTCCCGGCTATCCCCGACGTGCATGTACGCCTTGAGCTCCACGAAATCGGGGGCCGCACGCTCGAAGAACCCGGCGTACCAGTCCGGGTTCGCCATGTTCTGGCCGCCGACCAGCGTCGTCCGCAACACGGTCCTGGTGTCGTCTTTCGCGTGCAGCACGTCCATCGTGTCCACGAGGCGCTCCCAGGCGTCGTCCTCGGTCGCCCCCACCACGTCGTCGAACGTCGCGCGCTCTGGCGCATCGACGGAGACGTACAGCTGCGTCGGATCGCACTCCCGGAGCACCGCCGGGCGGGTGCCGTTGGACACCAGGAACGTCGTCAACCCCCGGTCGTGGAACGCCTCGATGAGCTCGGGCAGGTGGGGGTACAGCGTCGGCTCGCCGTCCAGGGAGATGGCGACGTGGCGGGGCTCCATCGCCTCCTCGAAGCGCTCTCTGGGCACCTCGTCGTTGCCGCCGAACCCCGACAGCAGCTTCCGCTGGAGGCGGATCGAGGCGTCCACCACGGCCTCCGGGTCGTCCCACGCCACGCCGTCGAGCTCGTAGGTGTGCCCGGAGTGGTCCCGCCAGCAGAACACGCACCGCTCGTTGCACCGCACCACCGGCGTCATCTGGATGCACCGGTGGGACCGGATCCCGTAGAACGCGTGCTTGTAACACGTGCCCTCGCCGCGCATCGCGTTCGCAGTCCAGCCACACGTCTGGGCGGCCGTGTGGTTCTCGTGGTGGTAGTCCGGGTCGTCCACCTGTTTCGGACCGTCCGACTCGCTCATTACCGATGGGGTCGGACGTGACACGCATAACACCACGGAACTGGACCGCCACCGGAGGGCAGTCCAACCCACCGACCGGAAGCGAGTCCGGCGGTGGCGGCGTGGGCTCAACTATCGGCGGTCTCGTGGGTGCGATGGGGGCGTGCCTCTGTCGAGTCCTTCTGGAGGGCGGGTGACGGACAAACAGTGTGGAGTCGCCGGCTACAGCGGCGCGCCGACGTACGCGAGCACGCCGTACGTGACCCCGAGCACGACCAGCACGTAGAGCAGCAGCCATCCAGTTGACATTGAATCGCGTTCCGTTGGCATACCTGAGTGTCGGAGGACGCTGTCGCTTAACGCTTCCCGTTCGACCCGAGCAACCCACCGGTGAGCCGCCACAGGATCGAGGCGTCCCGTGTCTGGTCGTCGCCGGTCGCCGCGCCGGCACCGCTGCCGTCGTCAGTGGGCGCTCCGGACGGCGCGGATGCAGCCATCAGCCCCGAGGCGGCGTCACCGCTGGCGTCCCCGTCACGGAACGACACCGGCAACGGCTCGTCGAGCAGCGTGTACGCGAGCTCGCGGTACGCCTGGGCGGCGGGGCTCTCCGGGGCGAGCGAGACAAGGGGGGTGCCGGCGCGCTCGCTGTCGGCGACACGGCTGTCCTCGGGAATCAACCCCAGGATGTCCGTCTGGAGCGTGGCGGCGGCGGCGTCCCCGTGGCCGGCGTCGGCGCCACCGGCGTCGTCGGTGACCCGCGTCACGACAGCGCCGGCGACGTGGCCGCCGACCCGCTCGACGAGGGCGCGGGTTTTCGCGGTGTTGGCCAGGGCGGCCGTCTGGCGCGTGGACACGAGCACTGTCTCGTCGGCCAGCCCCAGTGGTACGGTCGTGTCGTGGCTGAGTCCGCCGCCGGTGTCGACGATCACGCAGTCGTAGCGGTCACGGAGCGTCGCCGCGACGTCCGGGAGTGCGGACGGATCCGCGCGCCCGAAATCCGTGATCGTGGTGCCGCCGACGATCACGTCGAAGCCGGCGGGGGCGGCCGCGGTCGCGTCCGTGAGCGCGGCGTCGTCCGCGAGCACGTCGTGGAGGGTTGCAGTCGCTGACTCGTCGCACGCCACCACGTGATCGACGTTCGCCATCCCCAGGTCGGCGTCCACGAGCACCACCGACCGATCGGCTTCCGCCATCACCGCGGCGACGTTTACCGCAGTCGTCGTCTTTCCGACGCCACCCTTCCCGGAGGCGACGGCGAACACACGGCCACTCATATGGTTCCATCTTCGCACACCGTCACATAAAGCGTTTGGCGGTGCCGGATGCCCCAGCCACGGCGCTCTACAGGGTCAAAGCTTACTTACCGGCCGGTCGGCTACGTCAATGCAATGAGCGAGCAGGACGAGGTACCGTCCGAGGACCGACGCAAGTACGAGTTCCGCAAGGTCATCGAGGAGCTCAAAGACTACGAGGGCAGCGGCACCCAACTGGTCACCATCTACATCCCCCCGGACAAGCAGATCTCGGACGTCGTGGCCCACGTCACCCAGGAGCACTCCGAGGCCTCCAACATCAAATCCAAGCAGACACGCACCAACGTCCAGGACGCCCTCACGTCGATCAAAGACCGACTGCGCTACTACGACACGTTCCCCCCGGACAACGGGATGGTCGTGTTCTCGGGCGCGGTCGACTCCGGCGGCGGCCGCACGGACATGGTCACGGAAGTCCTGGAGTCGCCACCCCAGCCCATCGAGTCGTTCCGCTACCACTGCGACTCGGCGTTCCTCACCGAACCCCTCGCGGAGATGCTCGGCGACAAGGGCCTCTACGGGCTGATCGTCCTCGATCGCCGCGAGTCGAACGTCGGCTGGCTGAAGGGCAAGCGGGTCCAACCGGTGAAATCCGCGGAGTCCCTGGTGCCCGGGAAACAGCGCAAGGGCGGCCAGTCCGCCCAGCGGTTCGCCCGGCTGCGCCTGGAAGCCATCGACAACTTCTACCAGGAGGTCGCGGGCATGGCCGACGACCTCTTCGTGCCGAAGCGCCACGAGATCGACGGCATCCTCGTGGGCGGCCCGTCACCAACGAAAGACGAGTTCCTCGACGGGGATTACCTCCACCACGAGCTCCAGGACAAGGTCCTGGGGAAATTCGACGTGTCGTACACCGACGAGTCCGGGCTGTCGGATCTGGTCGACGCGGGGCAGGCGGCGCTGGCGGAAGCCGACCTGATGGACGACAAATCCGACATGGAGGAGTTCTTCGAGGAGCTCAACGGCGGCAAGCTCGCCACCTACGGGTTCGAGCAGACGCGCCGAAACCTCATCATGGGCTCGGTCGACCGCCTGCTGGTCTCCGAGGACCTCCGCGAGGACGTCGTCATCTACGAGTGCCCCAACGAGCACGAGGAGTACGAAACCATCGACCGCCGGAACACCAGCCCCGAGCACACGTGTTCGGACTGCGGCGAGGAGGCCACCGAGGTCGACCGCGAGGACGCCATCGACCACCTCATGTCGATCGCCGACCAGCGCGGCACGGAGACGCATTTCATCTCCACGGACTTCGAGAAGGGCGAGCAGCTGCTGACCGCGTTCGGCGGGTACGCCGGGATTTTGCGGTACTCGACCGGCGTGTAGGCCGCCACGCCGGTCGGTTAGTCGTCGACGTGTGCCTGCTCGAAGGGGTACGGCGGCAGCCGGAGTTCCGCCAACCCCGGCAGGTGTTTGACGTTGTAGACGACGCGCAGCTCCGGCGACAGCGGGACCCCGTTGCAGGACAGCCGGAACCCCTGGTCGATGAGATCGGCAGTGAGGATGTGGTCGGTGGGCATCGACAGCGCCCCGTCGGTGACGGCGACCGCGCAGTTCGCACACGCACCACCCCGGCAGGCGTACGGCCACCGCCACCCACGGCGTTCGGCGGCCTCAAGCAGTGATTCGCCTGGCTCGACGGTGAACTCGCCGTGGTCGACGGGGTCGAGGTCGGCGGCCGCGGCGTTCGCGAACAGGTCGTCGTCGTCGAGCGCCCAGCCCGCGTCCGCCGCGACCGCGTAGTTCAGGTATTCGACGGTCGTTTCCGCGGATTCCGGCGCGCGCTCGAAACCCCCGTCGCCGGGATCGGTGTCGACGTCGGCCTCATCGAACCCATCGGCGTCGCCGGCTTCGATGGCGTCGTAGGCGGCCCGCACCAGCTGGAAGCGTTCCCGGGAGCCGCCCTGGTCGGGATGCGTTTCGACGACGCGGCGGCGGTACGCGCGTTCGATGGCCGCCTCGTCCGCGTCAGGGGACACGCCGAGAACTTCGAACGGGGAGTCCACATCCCGTGTTGGGCGTAGAGCATCAAAAGTCTCCCCGCCGGCGTGGATGTCGCCGGGGACTCGCTGCCGGCGGCGCTCAGATGAGCTGTGCCAACTGTGTGCGCCGCCGGCTCACGTCCACCGCCGGGGTGACGGCCGTGTCGGCTGCGAGGCGGTCCAAGAACAACAACACGTCGACGCCGTGGCGTTCGGCGACCCCGGCAACGGCGTCGGCGTCCGCGCGGTGGAGCGCGAGCCGATCCACGAGCGCGAGCAAGCACGCAAGCACCGCGGCGGTCTCGCCGTCGGCGGGGAAGGCGTCGCTCGCGCGGGCGAAATCGGGGTAGTCGTCGGGCGGGTCATCGGTGGGCGCAACGCGCAGACACTGCGTGCAGAGCACAGCGCCGGGCCGGTCGTCGGGGAGGCAGTCGCTGACCGACGCTGGGATCGGAAACGACACCACCGGACACCCGCAGTTCGGACACGTCATGGCTCAGTCGACGGCTACGCGCCCGTCGACTCCGCGGCCGCGGCCTCGTCGGCCGCCTCCTCTTGGGCTTCTTTCTTGTCTTTGACCTTCTTCATCCGGAACATCTCCTCGCGTTCCTTCTCTTCGAGTTTCTGGTCGATGTACTCTTTGCCCTCGTGGAGTTCGGGCAGCAGCTTGAACTCCAGTGCGTTCACGCGGCGCTTGGTCGTCTCGATCTCGGTGAGCATCTTCTTCATCGCCGTCTCGACCTCCGCGGCGAGCACGATCGACTCCAACAGCTCCTCGTAGGCGTCTGCGGCCTCGTCGATGCGCGCGCTCGTGCCGAGGATGCCGTAGCCCCGCTTGTCGAAGGATTTCTTGACTTTCGTCGATTCGATCTGGGGGACGACGACGCCCATGATGTTCATCGACTCGACGGTGATCTCGGGGTACTCTTCGAGCGCCGCGGCGGCCCCGCTGACCGCGACATCGCCCTCCATGGCGCGCGCCATGTTGATCTTCTGCTGTGCGGTCTCGTAGTCGCCTTCCAGACCCGACCGGACGTCCTGTGACTGATCCAGGATGTCCATGAACTCCATGATGAGTCCGTCACGCTTCTGTTCGAGCGTGTCGTGGCCGCGCTCCGAGAGGTCGATGCGGTCCTCGATCTCCATGAGGTTCTTTCGGGTGGGCTTGATGTCCTGAGCCATGCGGGGTTCTTAGCCCGGTGTTCGGTCTCCGGGGAAGTAAACGTTTCCAGTCGGGCTCAGAGGACGCCCTGCACGCGGTCCATCCACGTGACCACGGCGACGTGTGGCAGGGTGAGCACGGCGATCAACACGAGGTAGAGTGCGGCCCCGGATTCGAGCGTGGTCGGCGGGTTGGGTACCGCCCACCACAGCACGCCGCCCAACGCGAGCGCGGCCGCCGTCATCGGCGCGGCCTCCACGCCGAACCGGGCCAGCGGTCCGAGGATGTCGCCCGCGCGCAGCGACGGGTGGACCGAGCCGTCGACGGCGATGGCGCGCGCGACGTGCCGGACCGAGTGCCAGACGCAGAAGTAGACGCCGACGGCGAACACCGGCGGCACGACGAAGAAGAACACCCACAACAGGAGGGTTTCGGCGGCGTCGACGCGCCACGCGCCGGGGGAGTGGGTGCGGCGTCTGCCCGCCGCGAGCACCGCGACGGTCGCGGCTGCGAACGCGACGCCCAGCCACAGGCGGACGCGCGGGTCGAACACCGCGAGGTCGCCGACGGAGCCGCCGAATGGCGCGGCGAACGCGTCGACGACGCTGCGGTACCGCTCCGGGAACCCGAGCAGCGGCACGAGCATCGGGAGGCCACCCCGGATCAGGACCGTCGCCGCGCGCCGCGGGCGCGTATCGAGGTAGTCGACGTCGAGGAAGTCGAGCAGCGGGTAGAGGTCGCCCTGCCCCCAGTGCAGCCACGTGATCGCGACGAACGCGAACGCAGCGGGAACGGGCGCGAAAAACCACGCGGCGGCGTAGCCACCACCGAGCACGAGGTAGAGGACGCCGACGACCGCCAGCCACCGCACGGTGACGGTGCCCGTGACCGCGCGGGGCAACGCGAGGTAGTCGATCGCGCCGTGTGGCATGCCGAACACCACCGCGCTGGCGACCAGCGGGGCGTACCGTGCGGTCGGCGAAAGCGACACGCCGGTGATCGCGGGCAGGGCAGCGATGCTGATCGCCACCCAGCCCAAAGCCAGCGCCGGACGGGCCAGCGTGCGACGCGCCCGCGCCGTGAGTGGCGTCAACGCCACCGGGCTAGCACCCACGCGTACAGGATGAGGCCCTGGCTCACGAACACGTTCGTCACGAAGAAAAACGCGCCCTCCTCGATGGGCAGCCCGAGCACCGTGATTCCGGTGGTGTACTGGCCGGCCAGGATCCAGATGCCGTCCGCGATGGCGTACCGGTCGGCCGCCGACAGGAACAGCGTCGGCACCAGCACGGCCGCGGCGAACACCCGGCGGCGGCGCCACAGATACCGCCAGCCGACCGCCCACTGGAGCGCGAGCACGGGTGCCGCCCACGTGATGATCGCGCCGATGTAGAACGTCTCGTCGACGGTGAGCAGCACAGCGCCCCCACACCCGACGAGCACGCCCGCGAGCGCGCCCAGCACGGCGTCACGCCGGGTCGGCGAGAAGCCGGCGGTCGGGCGCAGCGGGAGGGCTTGCACCCAGAGCCCGGTGAGCAGCGTCTGCGTGATGACGAACAGATACTCCTCGATGGGCATCTGCCAGAGCCGCCCCACGACGGTGCCCTCGCCGTACCACCAGACGCCCGTTGCGATCAGGTAGTTGTCCCAGGGGGTCGTGTATAACAGCGCCAACGCCAGCAGGATGCCGACGCCGGCCGCCCGGGCGCGGTCGCCGTCCCAGCGAGCCGCGCGCACCACGCCCAGCGCAACCAGCGGCGGGCCGACGGCGACAGCCAGGAACGTGAGGTAGCTCGTCGTCACGCCGTCTCCCCCCGAGAGTGCGCCGTGTGGGCGGCGCGAGCCGCGGGCTGTCCGACCGAGCGCGCCCCACAGCCCGCGGTGTCGAGTCGGACACGCCACAGCAGCACCGACGGCGAGCCCAACGGGTGCCCAGCAGCCACGTTGTGTATGCCATTTTGCTGCCCGTACGTAACTGTGGGGGGCAACACACGCGGTGTCCGGGCGGCGGCATGTGACGGGCACACAGCCCACTGGCTGGTGGTGCGAGCGCCGCGGAGTGCAGCGAAAAAGACCGTCGCAGCCGGACGGCGCTAGTCGGCCGTGGCTTCGTCGGCGACGTCCTCGACGTAGTGGTCCTCGATGAGGTCCTCGTCGACGCGGTTCAGCTCGGTCTTCGGGAACATCGACAACAGTTCCCAGCCGAGATCCAGCGTCTCCTCGATGTCGCGGTTGGTCTTGAACCCCTGGTCGATGAACTCCGCCTCGAAGCGATCCGCGAAGTCCAGGTAGCGGTTGTCCCGCTCGCTCAGGGCCTCGCGGCCGACGATGTTCACCAGGTCGCGCAGCTCCTCGCCCTCCGCGTAGGCGGCGTACAGCTGGTCGGACACGTCACCGTGGTCCGCGCGCGTGAGGCCTTCGCCGATGCCGTCGTCCATCAGCCGGGAGAGGCTCGGCAACACGTTCACCGGCGGTGTGACGCCCTGGCTGTTCAGATCACGGTTCATCATGATCTGGCCCTCAGTGATGTACCCGGTGAGGTCCGGGATCGGGTGTGTGTCGTCGTCGCCCGGCATCGTGAGAATGGGGATCTGGGTGACAGAGCCCTCCTTGCCCTCGATGCGGCCGGCGCGCTCGTAGAGCTGCGCCAGGTCCGTGTACATGTACCCGGGGTAGCCACGCCGACCGGGCACCTCCTCGCGGGCCGCGCCGATCTGGCGGAGCGCCTCACAGTAGTTCGTCATGTCCGTCAGGATGACGAGCACGTGGTAGTCCTTCTCGAAGGCGAGGTACTCCGCCGTGGTCAGCGCCATCCGCGGCGTCACCGTTCGCTCGACGGCGGGGTCGTCGGCGAGGTTCATGAACACCACCGAGCGCTCCAGCGCGCCGGTGCGCTCGAAGTCGTCCATGAACTCGTTGGCTTCCTCGGCCGTGATCCCCATCGCGCCGAAGACGACGGCGAACTCGCTGCCCTCGTCGTCGTCGTCGTCGGTCTCCGCTTCTTCCTCGGGCACCGACGCCTGGCGGGCGATCTGGAGCGCCAGATCGCTGTGTGGCAGGCCGGAGCCGGAGAAGATCGGGAGTTTCTGGCCCCGCACCAGCGTGTTCATGCCGTCGATGCCGGACACGCCGGTCTGGATGAACTCCTCGGGGTACTCGCGGGCGTGGGGGTTGATCGCCTCCCCGACGATGTCGACGCGGTCGTCGGGCACGATGTCCGGCCCGCCGTCGATCGGGTTGCCGGAGCCGTCCAGCACGCGACCGAGCAGGTCCTCGGTCACGGGCATCTTCAGGGTCTCACCGAGGAACCGCACCGAGGCGTCCTTCCCGACGCCCTCGGTCCCCTCGAACACCTGGATGGCGACGAACCCGTCGCTTGACTCCAGTACCTGTCCGCGCTTCACGTCGCCGTTCGGCGTCTCGATCTCGACGATCTCGTCGTACCCGATCGGCTCGTCGGTTTCGACGTACACCAGCGGGCCGCTGACTTCAGTGATCGTCTGGTACTCTTTCATTGTAGTCAGTAGAGCTCCCGAAGCTGCTCGGTAATCTGCTGTTTGATCTCCGCGACCTCCGCCTCGTGCTCGTCGTCGGGCGTCGTGCCGAGACGATTCAGGCGCGGCGCGGCGTCGATCGACGTGATCTCCTCGACCGGCACACCGGCGTCCAACGCCTCGAAGGACTCCTCGTGAAGCGTCTTGATGCCGGAGAGGATGGCGTACGTCTTCTCGGGCGGGCAGTAGCGATCCACGTCGTGGAGCGCGTTCTGCTGGAGCCACGCCTCGCGGATGTACCGCGCGACTTCCAGCGTGAGCTGCTGGTCCTCGGGCAGCGCGTCCTTCCCGACGAGCTGCACGATCTCTTCGAGTTCGGATTCCTCGTCGAGGATGTCGACCGCCCACTGGCGCTGCTCGGCCCAGTCGTCGACGACGTTGTCCGTGAACCACGGGTCGAGTTGGTCCTTGTAGAGGCTGTAGGACTCGTCCCAGTTGATCGCCGGGAAGTGCCGGCGCTCGGCGAGGTCCGAGTCAAGCGCCCAGAACGTCTTCACGATGCGCAGCGTGTTCTGGGTGACCGGCTCGGAGAAGTCCCCGCCGGGCGGCGACACCGCACCGATGACCGAGATGGAGCCCTCGGTCCCGTTGAAGTTCTCGAAGTAGCCGGCGCGCTCGTAGAACTCCGAGAGGCGCGCGGCCAGGTACGCGGGATACCCCTCCTCGCCGGGCATCTCCTCGAGTCGCGAGGAGATCTCCCGCATGGCCTCCGCCCACCGCGAGGTGGAGTCGGCCATCAGCGCCACGTCGTAGCCCATGTCGCGGTAGTACTCCGCGATGGTGATCCCCGTGTAAATGCAGGACTCACGCGCCGCAACCGGCATGTTCGACGTGTTCGCGATGAGCGTGGTGCGGGCCATCAGCGGGTTCCCGGTCTGGGGGTCGGGCAGCTCCGGGAAGTCCTCGATGACTTCCGTCATCTCGTTGCCGCGCTCACCACAGCCGATGTAGACAACGATGTCCGCGTCGGCGAACTTCGCGAGGGACTGCTGGGTGACCGTCTTCCCGGACCCGAACGGCCCCGGGATCGCGGCCGTCCCGCCTTTCGCGATCGGGAACAGGCCGTCGAGGATGCGCTGGCCGGACACCAGCGGCTCCGTCGGCGTCTGCTTGTCGACGGTGGGGCGCTGGCGGCGGACCGGCCACTCCTGGTGCATCTGGATCTCCTCGCCGGTGTCCAACTCGACGACCGTGTCGTCGACGGTGAACGTGCCGGATTCGACGGCGACGACTTCGCCGCCGTCACTGCGGGGGGGCACCAGAACCTTGTGTTCGATGCTGACCGTTTCGTCGACGGTGCCGACGACATCGCCGGCCGCGACCTCGTCGCCCGCCTCGACGGTGGGCTCGAACTCCCAGTCGGTGTCGAGGTCGATGCCGGGTGCGTCAACACCGCGATCGAGGAACGCCCCCATCTCGTCTTCGAGGACGTCCAGTGGACGCTGCACACCATCGTAGATGGAGTCCAGCATCCCCGGGCCCAGGTCCACGGTGAGCGGTTCGCCCGTGTTGTCGACGGGCTGGCCCGGCCCGATGCCGGACGTCTCCTCGTAGACCTGGATGGTGGTTACGTCGCCTTCGATCTCGATGACCTCGCCCATCAGACCCTCGTCGCCCACGTAGACGACGTCGTTCATCTGCGCGTCGAGGCCCGTGGCGGTCACGACCGGACCGCTCACGCTCTCGATTTCGCCGGTGTCAGTGATTGCTTCAGCTTGACTCATTCGAATTAGTCACCTGCCTCCGTGTCGGCAGCACTTGCATCGTCGTCGTCCATCAGGTCGATGCCGATGGCGCGCTTGATCTGGTCTCGGAGTCCGCTTGCACCGCTTGCACCGCCACCGATGGTCACGAACGTCGGCTCCACGCTGGCCTCGACGGACTGCCGAACGCCCCGTGAGAGGTGCGCGAGGTCGTCGTCGTGCATCACAGCGATGCCGACGTCCTCGTCGGCGAGCACTGCTTCGACGGCGGCGTCCAGGTCGTCGTCTTTCTCGTCGTCGGCGACGTTCTCGACTTTCCGGACGCCCGCAAGCTGGAACCCCGTCGTGAACGCGGGACTGCCGATGACAGCGATCTCCTGGCTCATAGCATGACCAGCTCCGCCTGGATTTCGTCCTCGCTCATGCCGGCTTCCCGGCCGCGAGCGATGGCACGAATGTTGTCTACTTCGCGTTCCTTCGCGAGCACGTACGCCAACACCGGACACACAGACGTGGGGTAGACGTACGAGAGGTGATCCGAGTACGACAGCAACGCACGGTCGAGGGCGTGCTCGAATCCGATCAGTGAGTCGGACTCCTCGAGGGCGGTCAACGCGGTGGACAGCTCGTCGCCGTACGTGCTGTCCTGGATCCGGGAGACGAGATCGGATTGGCGTTCGACCAGCGTCGTCATCTCCGAGGCCTCGAACAGCGTGCCACCCTCGATGAAGTACGCCGCCGGATCAACGGAGACGCCCGAGCGCGCGAGCCGCAACGCGTTTCTGGCGTTCCGGAAGTCGATCTCGGCGGTCAGGAACTCCGCGTACAGCGCTTCGGGGCTGTCCTGTGCCGCCGTCGCCGGCTGCGACGGGTTCAGGTTCTCGTAGTACGCGCGGTCGACGGCGTTCTCCAGTGGCACGAGCGAGTCTTCGGCCTCGTAGTCCGCGAACGCGGGTTCGAGGTACGTATCGAAGATCGTGCCGGAGAGCGCGTCGACGACCGTCTCGACGGAGTCCGCCGAGAGCAACTCGTCGAGGAACGCCGCGTCGAACTCGCCGGCGTCGACGAGGTCAGCGCGGACGGCGTCGGTGTCGGCGTGCGAGTACAGCCCGCGGAACACTGTCTTGACGTTCCACGCGTCGAACTTCCGGAGGTATTTGGCGAGCTGATCGTACAGCCGCCCTTCGCTCCAGGAGAGCAGCGCGTCGAACTCCGCGGCCAGCCCCTCGTTGAGCGCGTACTCCACGAGGTCCATCCCACGGTGCCGTGAGGCGAGCGAGTCCACGGCGTCCTTGTACGTCGAGTCCTCCATGAAGCGCGCGATCTCGCCGGTGCCCATGCGGAGGAGCTTCCGGTACTCGTCGTCGCCGAAGAGGCCGGCGCGGCGGTGGCGGATCCGGGCGACCACGTACTCGTAGTTGGCCGGTCCGGACGCGCTCATTGCTCCTCGTCGAACAGCCGGGCGCTGATTGCTTTCAAGTTGTTCTCCCAGGCGTCCGCGAGGATCGAGTCGAACGTGTTGTTCACGCGGATCCGGGACGCATCGCTTTCAACCACGACGCCGCCGAGACAGTCGTACTCGCCGGCGTACTCGTAGCCGTCGTAATCGTCGAGGATCTCCGAGATGAGGGCCTCGTCGTCCGCGCGGCCGAACACGCGGACCGTGTCGGCACCGTCGAACTCCGTGCTGGCGGCGTCGAGCAGCTCACGGGTGAGCTCCTCGCGCTCGTCGCCGTCGAGGGCAACGATGCGATCCTCGACGGCCGATCGCACGGATTGGAGCGCGTCCCGGCGTGCTTCGAGGCGCATCTGCTTGGCCTCGAGTTCCGCGCTGGAGAGTTGCTGCTCGCGCTCCTGGTCGATTTCGGCGGTGACCTCGGCCTCGGCGTCGGCGATGATGTCGTCGGCGTCGGCTTCCGCCTCGGCGACGATCTCATCGGCGCGCTCGTCGGCGTCGGCGCGAATCTCCTTCGCGCGCTCGCGGGCCTCGTCTCGAATATCCTCAACTACTGTTTCCAGACTCATAAGTGAAGGCTGCGGGGGGTGATTAGAACGGAGTCGGGACGACGAAGACAACGACCAGCGCGAGGATGACCAGTGTCTCCGGGAGAACGGTCAGGATGAGCCCGGTTCCGAAGAGGTCGGGGTCTTCGGCGATCGCACCGACCGCTGCGGACCCGATCCCACGCTCGGCGTACCCGGCGGCGAGGGCTGCGAGGCCGACCGCGAGCGCCGCGGCGGCTTTCGGGGTGATTGCGGGCATATTGCTACCGGTCTCTGCCAGGATCGTGGACAGCTGGGTGAAAGTTTCGAACATTTTAATTTTACTTAATCCTCAGTGGTGTAGTTTCGTGTGTAACCGAACGGGTTGTACTTCTCTCCACCGCCTTCATAAAACTTGTTAAAGAATTCCACGTATTCGAGGCGCAGCGCCTGTAAGCCCGCGGATGTGACGCCAAGCGCGAGCACCAGCGCGTGGCCAACAAGCAGGACCAACACGCCGATCAGGATGCCGGCCGCACCCATATGCATCAGGCCGGGGAACAGCACTTCCCCGTGGGCCTCGCCGCTGAACAGCATGAAGTGTGTCTCATGCTCGATGGTCGTGGAGAACAGCCCGAACATGTAGTCGATCGTCTCGGGGTGTTCGAGGTGGGTTTCGTACGCGCCGAATACGAGCAGGTTCACGACGTACGCCATGCCGGCCTTCGCGAGCAGCACGGCGGCGATTCGGGTGTACGAGACGGTGTTGACGAGCGCGTACGTCGGGCTCTCGAGGAACCCGGCAGCGCCCTCGCCGAGGGTGACCAACACGAGCCCGACGACTGCAGCCGCCAGGCCCGCCTTGCCGACGATCGGCGGCAGCGCAACGACGCTGTACAGCAGTTCGGGGCGAGGGCCGCCGCCGGACTGCATATGCGTGCTGAACAGCCACACGCCGACGCCGGCCATCAACAACAGCTGGCCGCCGCTCTCCAGGGCGGCGTCTTTCAGGCCGTGGGAGCGCGATTCGTTGACGAAGCCGAACACGTAGCCGATGGCGAGGTGCGCGATCCCGAACACCAGGCTCGCCGCGAGCCAGAGTTCGGCGAACGCGCTGACGTGTAGGCCCTTCTTGAGGGGCGCGTCGGCGAGTCCGAGCGCGCCGTGCCAGAGGTATTCGGTGACCAGATGCAGGCCGAACACCTCACCGTACAGCACGCCGAACAGCGCCGTGAACCCGCCAGCCCACATGGCGACGCCGCCGAGCTTCGAGATCATCTCGCTGTCGAAGCTGCGGGACAGCCAGAACCCGAGGAGCGCGTACAGGACCCCGTACCCGAGGTCGCCGATCATGAACCCGTAGAACGCAGGGAACGTCAGGAACAGGACGACCGTGGGGTCGATCTCGGTGTACTGCGGGCGATTGATGACTTCCGTGAGCGATTCGAACGACGACACCGGCCCGGGGTTGTCTTGGATGACCGGCGGGCTGTCGGTTTCGTCGAACGACGCGGTGGTGCCGCCGTCAGTGGCGGCGTCCGCGCCGTCGTCGGCGGGCACGTGCTGGTCGTGGCCCGTCGGCTCGTAGTCAGCGCGTTCGAGCTCCTCGACGAGTACGTGGTCGCCGACGGCCGACTCGATGGCGTCGGTGAACGCGTCGTACTCGCTGGTCGGCAGCCAGCCTTCCGCGACGAACGCGTGGCTGGTGCTGGCGAACTGCAGCGGTGCTTCGGACTTCTGGACGTCGATGGCGAGGCGCTCCTCGGCCGCCAGCAGGAAGCCGGCGTGCTCGTCCCGGAACGCGGCCAGTTCGTCGTCGACGTCCTCGATCTCGGCCTGGATCGTGTCGCGCCGTTCGCGAAGCTCCGAGACGTACTGCTCGGGGCTTCCGTCCGCGTCGGGGACCTCAAGGCGCGTGAACGGAACGCCGACGAGGGCGTCGTCCAGTGCCGCGTCGTCGGCCGAATGGGCGAAAACGCCGATGGTCTCCGTCCCGCTGAACGTCTCGAAGGCGGTGACGCGTTCGGACGCCGCGAGCGCCGCGTCGATGGCGGACTGGTCGCCGGTGCCGACCGCGACCTGCAGGGAGTCGTACCCCGACAGCAGATCGAGGTCGATGCCGAGGTCGGCGAACGGTTCGGCGGCGTCGATGCGCTCGGTGACCGCCCGGAGATCGTCGGTGAGCTCGCTGCGGCGGTCGTCGAGATCGGTGGCTTCGACGCGGATGGATTCGAGTTCGGTGTCGAGAGCGTCGTCGGTGACGATGCGTGTCGGACCCGCGTCCCCCTCGGAAACGTCGAGGAGGGACTTCAGCGACCGCACGGTCACCAGCTTCTCGGCGGCCTCGTCGGCTCCCGTCATCGGGTCGCCGTTGTCGAACCCGTCGATGCCACCGTCGTAGTCCGAGAGGTGGACCAACTCGGCGTCGTGGACCGCTTCGATGACGGGCGTCAACACGTGTGTGGACCCCGCCACCGAGACCTTGCTCATCTGCTCAGGTCTGAGCATGTACCGCCTCCATGAACCGGTCGAGCGCGAACGCCACGGCGTCGTCCTCGTTGGCGTCGGCGTCGGCGAGCAGCGCCTCGCGATCGGACTCGCCGTCCGCGAGCACGGCGTCGCGCTCGGAGTCGATCTGTTCTCGTGCGTCGGAGAGCTGTTCGTCTTTCAGTTCGCGGGCCGCGTCCTCCGCGTCGGCGCGGATTTCGTCGGCCCGGGTGCGGGCGTCAGAGAGCCGCTGCTCGCGGTCCTCCTCGGCCTCGGCCACGATGTCGTCGGCGTCTGACTCTGCCGATTTGATGTCTTCGAGAACCTCTGGCCTTGGCATACGCTCTAACCAGGTGGGGGTTAGCGGACGTGCTATATGGTAGTTGCGAAGTCCCTGGGCCATCGGAAGCTATTATGCGTGTTCAGGCCAACAGTCGGTCGATGGGAGTCCTCGAAGACAAGGCGCGGGCCCGCACGTTTTACAAGTACCTCTCGAAGGTGTACGACCGCGTCAACACGTTCATTTGGACCGAGGAAATGCGCGCGGAGGCGCTGTCGATGCTTGACATCGACGCCGAGGATCGCGTGCTCGACGTGGGCTGTGGCACGGGGTTCGGCACGGAGGGGCTGTTGAAGCACACGGAGCACGTCTACGGCCTCGATCAGAGCCCCCACCAGCTCACGAAGGCCTGGGAGAAGTTCGGGAAACACGATCCGGTGGCGTTTCACTTCGGGGACGCCGAGCGCCTGCCGTTCAAGCCCGACAGCTTCGACGTGGTGTGGTCGTCGGGGTCCATCGAGTACTGGCCACACCCCGTGCAGGGGTTGCGGGAGCTGCGGCGCGTCGCCAAACCCGGCAGCCAGGTGCTCGTCGTGGGGCCGGACTACCCCGCCTCAACGGTCTTCCGGAAGCTCGCGGACGCCATCATGCTGTTCTACGACGAGGACGAGGCCGACCGGATGTTCCGGGAGGCGGGCTACGAGGAGATCCAGCACCGCGTGCTCCGGAAGGAGCCAAACAGCCCGCCGGCGATCGTGACCGTGGCGCGCGCACCGGCGGCCGACGACTAGGCCGGCGTTGCCGTGGTGTCGGCGACAGCGACGACGTGGCCGCGGACGGCCAGCGTGACGCGGACCGGGTCGCCGGCCGCCGGCAGTGGATCGTTCGTCGGGGCGATCACGAGCGTCGTGGTGGTGCCGACACGCCAGCGGCCGGCGCTGGCGGCGTTGAACGCGCCGGTCGGCCCGCTGTAGAAGCCGGTGGCGGAGAAAAACGGCACGGGGGGCTGGTGGGCGAGGTCGGTGCCGGCCACGCGAACCCGCAGTGACACCGCCGCCGGGTCGATCGGCGGCCCGGAAAGCAGCGTCACGGCGACAGTGCCGTCGGCGGCGGCCGAAACGCTGACCCCGCGCTGTGGCGGCGGGGGTGTCGTCATCGACGGCACGACAGCGAACACGGCGGCCCCGGCCAGGACCGTGATCGCAACGACGGCCACCACGGCCACGACGGGGGCGGAGCCACGCGGCACACGGCCAGGTGGCTGGGGCCTCCGGTAAGAACGTTCGGGGGTGTCTACCGGGGCAGCGTGGTGGTTGTGTTCCCGCCGGGAGCGGGCGGGTGTGGGTCCGCAGTGACGGTCGTCGTGACCCTGTCGCCGCCGACCGTCGCCGCGACGGTGTACTCGCCGGCGGGGCTGACGAACCAGCGGTCGCCGCTGTCGCCGGTCGCGCCGACGACCGTGCCGTTGACACTGATTGTGGTGTCGACCGGCGTGCCGGTCGCGGTTTCGACGCGCACGTTCACCGGGCCGCCGGCGTACGGCTCCGAAACGCTGAGCGTGGTCGTGTCGGTGGCGTTCACGGTGGTGTACGAGGCGGGCGTCTGTGGGAGGCGGCGGGTTTGGCGCTCCACGAAGACGCGGGTCGTGGAGGGGTCGTAGTACAGCGACAGCTCGCCGTGGTCGTGGCTCGCGGAGAACAGGACGGCGTACTGGCCGAGCAGCGAGTACGAGACACCACGGGAGTGGTTTTTCGTCCACGGGTAGGTGGCACCGATGAACGCGATGGGGTCGCCGTAGTCGGCGGTCGTGGCGGCGTCGAGGTTGCCCGGGACGACCGTCTCGCGGACGTAGGTATCGCCGTCGCGGGTGGCAAGCATGACCCCGTCGCCGACGGTGACGTGGACGCGGACGGCGTCACGGTCACCGTCGACGACGGCAGCCAGGCGCTCGCGGACCGGGCCCTGAACGGTCTGGAGGCGGGTGTTGACCTGGCTGATCCGCGTGGTGAGGTTGCTGTAGGAGTCCGCGAGCGTGTACAGCGCGCGGTCGTCGTCGGGACCGCCGAGGAACCCTTCGATGCGTGTGGCGGCCGCGTGAACGGAGCCGACGACGGTGAGGAACTCGGTTGTGGTGATGGTGCCGGCGGCGTAGGCGTCCCTGGCGTCGCGTTCGCGCTGGACGAGCGTGGTCGTTCGGTTCGTCGCCCAGTCGAGTTCGGTGCGGATGCGCGCGCGGCGCTCGGCGTCCGTGTTGGCGACGGACAGCGCGGTGTCGAGGCGTTCGAGGCGGTAGGCTGTGGAGATGCCGGTGGCACCCGCGGCGAGCGTGCCGGTGACCGAGAGGGCGGGCGTCCCGAAGGCGGCGGCGTCGGCGCTGGTGAGCCGGAGGACGCGCGTCGTGTCGGGGGAGGGGCCGACCGCGGGGGACTGCTGTGAGGCGGTGGGCGGTCCCGGGGCGGCGAGCCCGGTCGCCGCCATGGCGGTGGCGACAACCACGAGGGCGGCGACGGCGAGGGGAGCGCGGGACATGCCCCATGGTTTGCGGAGGGTCGTCAAAAACGATGTGGAGCGCTCGCAGTGCCGACCCGTGGGATAGAAAGGACTTTGCCCGAGCGTCGACCACGAACGGTGTATGCGGCAGGCCCTCCTCCTCCTGGTCGCGCTGGCGTGTCTGGTCGCGGTCCCGGTTGGAGCCGGGGGCAGTGGGCACGGGCCCGCGCCGACAGCCGAGACCACGGCGATGCCGGCAGCCACCGGTAGCGGCCCACAGAGCACGGTCGATATCACGGTGGAGGTCACGGACACCGGGGATGCACACTGGAACGTGTCCGCGACCTACCCGCTGGGGGACGGCAACGGGTCAGTGGCGTTCGACCGGGTTTCGACGGCGTTCGAGGCCGGTGAGACCTCCGCTGGGTTCTCCGCGGAGACGTTCAAGGCGGCTGTGCCCGGGGCGAGCGCGCGTGTCGGCCGTGAGATGTCGGTCACGGACGTCCGCCGGGCGTCCCGGATCGTCGAGCACGACGGGAACGAGACGGGTGTGCTCACGCTGCGGTTCACGTGGACGAACTTCGCGGCGGTCGACAACGAGACCATAACCGTCGACGCGTTCTCCGGGTCGTGGTTCGGTGACCTGCGTGCCGGGCAGCAGTTGCGGGTTCGTCCACCGGAGAACTACCAGGCTGACGACGTATCCCCGAACACGAACGTCGTCGGGGGAGCGTACCAGTGGGAGGGCGGCCAAGCGTTTGCGGCCGACGAGCCGTCGCTGGTGTTCGTGCCGTCGCCGGGCCTGTCGGGGACGGGGATCCCGGCGACGACTG
Organism: Halobacterium sp. BOL4-2; assembly: GCF_016917835.2. Taxonomy (GTDB): domain Archaea; phylum Halobacteriota; class Halobacteria; order Halobacteriales; family Halobacteriaceae; genus Halobacterium; species Halobacterium salinarum. The sequence continues at coordinate 1,564,308 of NZ_CP070332.2, forward strand.
TGGGGGCGGCGGCGGTCGTTCTGGGGGCGGCGGGCGTGACCGCGTGGGCGTACAGCCGCTCGACGCTGACGCTGCCGGGCACCGGCGGTGACGACAGCGAGGGGGCCACGGGACCGGCGGTCGACACCGGCGATGGCGGTGAGTCGCCCGCGCCGACAGCCGACGATCCGGAGCCCGATGACGGCGGCGACGACAGCGCGGCCGAACGCGAGGACGAGCGCATCGACCCGGAGCTGTTGAGCGACGAGGAGCGCGTCGAGCGGCTGCTCACGGACAACGGCGGGCGGATGAAGCAGTCCCGGATCGTGGAGGAAACGCGGTGGTCGACGGCGAAGGTCTCGCAGGTGTTGTCCGGGATGGACGAAGACGGCCGCGTGGAGAAGCTGCGGATCGGCCGCGAGAACCTGATCTCGCTGCCCGGCGAGGGCGTCGACAGCGACACGCTGGCCGGCGAACACGACGAGGCGGAGTGAGGACAACCCCCAACACCGGGCGTACGGTTCCGAAAACGTTTACGTACAGGGGGCTCGATTCCTCGGGTGATGAAGGTTCTCGTCACCGTCAAGGAGGTGGCTGCCGTCGAGGACGACTTCGAGATCTCGGGAACGGAGATCGAGAGTACGTACCTGGATTACGACCTCAACGAGTGGGACGACTACGCCGTCGAGGAGGCCGTCCAGCTTGCTGAGGCCGGCGACGACGTCGAGGTCGTCGCGGTCACCATCGGCCCGGAGCGCGCCGAGGAGACGATCCGGATGGCGCTGGCGAAGGGCGCGGACCGCGCGGTCCGGGTCTGGGACGACGCCATCGAGGACACCGAGCTGCTCGACGTGGAGACGAAGGCCCGGCTGCTGGCGGCCGTCGTCGAGGACGAAGACCCCGAACTGGTGTTTTCCGGGGTGCAGGCCAACGACGACAGCTTCGGCGCGACCGGGATCGCGCTGGCCGAGACGCTCGGCTTCCAGTGGGCGGCGGTCGTGAACGACCTCGACACCGCGGGCGTGCTCGACGAGGGCGTGGCGTCGGTGCGCCGCGAACTGGAGGGCGGCGTCGAGGAGCTCACCGACGTCGAGTTGCCGGCGGTGCTCACCATCCAGACGGGGATCAACGAGCCGCGGTACGCGAGCCTGCGTGGCATCCGGCAGGCGCAGTCCAAGGAGATCGCGCCGAAGAGCCTCGACGACCTCGGGCTGGACGCGGACGTCGTTGCGTCCAGCCTCGACATCACCGCGATGTACGAGCCAGAGACCGAGAGCGACGCCGAGTACATCGAGGGCGACGCCGGCGAACAGGCCAGTGGCGTGGCTGACGTGCTCCGCGACGCGGGGGTGGTCGGCGAATGAGCGTGCTCGCCGTCGCCGATCACCGCCGGGGCGAGCTGCGGGGCGTGAGCTTCGAGTTGCTGACCGCGGGCCGGGAGCTGGCGGACGCGATGGACACCGAGCTTCACGCCGCGGTGGTGTCCGGGGACACCGACGGGTTCGCCGACGAGTTGAACCGGGCGGGCGTCGATCACGTCCACGCCGTCGAGCACGGCGCGGAGTTCAACCACGACGTCTACGTGCAGGCCGTGGCGGCGCTGGCCGGCGATCTCGACGCGGCGGTCGTGCTCACGCCGAACAGCGTGAACGGGCTGGACTACGCGCCCGCGGTGGCGACCCGGACGGGGCGCACGTACGTCTCGGACGCCATCGGCCTGGATCACGGCGACACCCTGGAGGTCACGCGGGAGATGTACGGCTCGAAAGTCGAGACCACGATGGAAGTGAGCGACGGCCCGTACGTCGTCTCCATCCGGGGCGCGGAGTGGCCGGCCGCCGAGGGCGTCGGCGACGCCGAGATCTCGACGTTCGACGCCGACATCGACGAGGACGCCATCGGGGCCACGGTGAACGGCTTCGAGGAGGTCGGCGGCGGCGACGTCGACATCGCGGACGCGGAGTTCCTCGTGTCCGTCGGGCGCGGCATCGAGGAGGAGGAGAACATCGCGTTGATTGAGGCGCTGGCCGAGACGACGGGTGCGACGCTGTCCTCGTCGCGGCCCATCGTGGACAACGGCTGGCTGGCGAAAAACCGCCAGGTCGGGCAGTCCGGCAAGCAGGTGACGCCGGACGTCTACCTCGCGGTCGGCATCTCCGGGGCCGTCCAGCACGTCGCCGGGATGAAGGGCGCGGACACCATCATCGCGGTGAACACGGACCCGAACGCACCGATCTTCGACATCGCCGACTACGGTATCGTCGGCGACCTCTTCGACGTCGTCCCGGCGCTCATCGAGGAGTTCGGCGGCGAAGCGCCGAGCGTCTGAGCGCGGGCGCGAGCAGCACGCAGTTACGGCGCGTGTGACCCGACCAGCTGGGTGGATGCGAGCACGTGGCCGCGCACGGCGTTGCCGACGGTCCGCTCGGTGGCGTCCTGGGGGAGTATGAGGGTGGTGTCGAGGGCGTACAGTTTGAACCGGTAGAGGTGCGTGTCGTCGGGGGGTGCCGGGCCGCCGTAGTCGCGCTCACCGAAGTCGTTGGTGCCGACCGTTGGCTCCGTGGGCGTCCAGGCGGCCGGGATCCGGGTTCTGGAGGCGGGGATGTTCCACACCAGCCAATGCAGCCACACCTCGCCAGCGGGGTCGACGGCGTCCGGGTCGTCGACGACCAGCACGAGCGTGGCGGCGTCCTCGGGGACGCCGGCGATCGACAGCGGCGGGTTCACGTCCGCGCCGCTGCGGGTGTACCGGTCGGGGATAGCCGCGCCGTCGGCGAAGGCGTTGCTCGCCAGTCCGAGCCCACCGAAATCGGGCGATGGGCCCGCGATCGGGATGTCGTCGGTGGCCGTGGGCGTCGGTTGTGTCTCCGACCGGGGCGTCGGTTCGGGTGTGGTTGTCGTGGCGTCGCCGTCGGTGGTGTCGGTGCAGCCGGCGAGTGCGGACACGGCACCGCCACCCACGAGCGCGAGGACTGACCGGCGGTGAACGGGTTGGCCGCGCATGTGCGGGTCGTGCGACCGCGGGCGGTATAACTACCGGGGTGTGCGGGCAGACTGGTGGAAACCGCCCGGTGGCGGCTGTTCGCCGTGGGATGCCGTCAGGTACTTGCCCGGGAAACCCCGACTGAGTGGTGATGGAGTACGTGGAGGCGCGCCGGGCCGCCATCGAGCAGCGCATCACCGAGGCGGTCGGCGGTGTCGAGCCGACGGAGCTCGGCGACCAACTCGAACACGTCGTGTTGGCCGGCGGCAAGCGCGTCCGACCGACGCTCACGGTGCTCGTGTGTGAGGCCGCCGGCGGTGCCGTCTGGACGGGGGCCGCCGAAGCCGCCGCGGTCCGGGAGAACGCGGCGCTGTCGGCCGGCGGGGAGGACGCACTCGATTACGCCGTCGGCGTCGAGTTGGTGCACAACGCCTCGCTGGTCGTCGACGACATCATCGATCGGTCGGAGCTGCGCCGGGGCTCGGCGAGCGCGTGGGCGGAGTACGGCTACGGACCGGGGATCGTCGCGTCCGACGGCCTGCTGGGGGAGGCGTTCGCGCTGTTCTCGCGTGACCCGCGCGCGATGGAGTGTGTGACCGATTCGCTGGTGGAGCTCGGCGAGGGGGAGGCCATCGAGCTCGTGGCCCGGCCGGAGACCGAGCGCGAGTACATGGAACTCGCGCGTCGGAAGACCGGAGCGCTGTTCCGCGCGGCGGCGGAGCTGGGCGCGATCGCAGCGGACGCCGACGGGCGGGCCGTCGAGCGCTTCGGCGAGTACGCCGAGCGCGTCGGCGTGGCGTTCCAGATCCGGGACGACGTGCTGGACGCGACCGCGGACAGCGACGCGCTGGGAAAGCCCGCGGGGGTCGACGAGGCCTTGGACCGCCCCAGCATCGTGCAGGTCACGGACCGGTCGCCGGACGCGTTGAACCGGTTGGCGGGCGAGCAGTCCGAGCGCGCGCTGGGGGCACTGGCGGAGCTGGAGCTGCCGGACGGCGAGGCCAAAGACTACTTGCAGTATCTCGCGGAGTTCGTCGTCGAGCGGGACGCGTAGCTCAGGACCCCTCGGGGGTGGCGCGCCACGATTCGACGACCGCGAGCGCCAGCGTCGACAGCACGCTCACCAGCGTGCCGGCCGTGAGCACCGCGGCGAGTTCGGTGAGCGTGACGTACTCCAGGAAGAACCCCGACAGCGTGTACAGAACGGCGGCGATCGAGAGCACGTAGAACGGCGCGTTCAGATACCGCCAGCGGAACCGGTCGGCGAGGTATTCGTCGGTGACCTGGCCGAGGCTGGTCGTGAGACCGGCGGCAGCGAACCACCGGACTGCGCCGTAGGTGAGGGCGGCGACGACGGTGCTTGGGGCGAGCGCGCCGTCGGCGTGTGCGCGCACCGCGTCCAGTCGTGCGGCGCCTTCGACGCCGCCGATGACGAGCAGCGCGGCCGCGACGACGTACGTGATGAGTGTGACGCGGCCGGTGTAGAGGCCGTCACGGAGGCGGTTGACGGCGTCGTCGGCGACGCGTTCGAGGCCGAGCCCGCGGAACAGGGCGTAGAGGCCGACGGCCGCCGACGACACCCCGAGCACCGCGCCGGGGAGCCCGAGCACGTCGGCCAGCACCGCCAGCGGGTAGATCAACAACAGGATGCCCAGCGGAACCAGGATCGTGCCCCGCGTCTCGGGATCGTTCATCACCTGCTTGAGCGTATAGTACATCGACTCCAAGTCCTGGGCTTGCCGGACAACGACGCGTTTGAGCGCCTCGATGGGGACCCGCGAGCGGATCACCGGCACCACTGATTCGTCCTGCGCGCCGTCGGTGACGACGACGGCGCGCACGGGGTCGGTGGGCGACAGCGACGCCAGGACTTCGTCGACTTCCCGGCCGACTGCGCGGTTGGCGGCCACGTCCCCGCGGTCGACGCCGGTGACCGCCGCCACCACGACGTCCTCGTCGTCGCTGTACCGGTCGTGGAGATGGACGCCCTCGAAGAGCACGTTCACGTCGCTGTCCTCGGGGTCGGCTTCGGCCAGCGAGACGGCGGCGTGCTCGACGTCGTTGCGCCCGACGACAGGTGTCGGGACGCCCGTTTTCCGGCCGAGGTCGTCGTCGAGGTCCACGCACAGGACCAACAACATCTAGGCGGTGGTATGCGACCCCCCCATATTTGTCTTCGGGGGGAGGCAGCGCTCACAGAAACACCGGTGGCGGTTGCGTTCCGCACGGTTTTTGAGGCTTCACGCGGTACTAATGCGTCACCAGATGATCTCAAAGGGCTGCGAGCAGTGCGCGGAAGGGGGAAAGATGGTCCTCTTCGTGTATGGGTACTGTGACCAGCGTGACTGTTTCTACTGTCCGCTCGGCGAGAACCGGAAGAACGTCCAGCAGGTGTACGCCAACGAGCGCCCCGTCGAGGACGACGAGGACATCATCAGCGAGGCGAAGCTGATGGACGCGCTTGGCACCTCGATCACGGGCGGGGAGCCCCAGGAAGTGCTCGACCGCACCTGTCGGTATCTGCGCCTGCTGAAAGACGAGTTCGGCGAGGACCACCACACGCACCTCTACACGGGGATCACGGGCGGCCGCGAGAACATGCGTCGGCTGAGCGAGGCGGGCCTCGACGAGATCCGCTTCCATCCGCCCTACGAGCTGTGGGGGGATATGCACGGCACCGAGTGGGAGGAAATCCTCTACATCGCCCGCGAGGAGGGACTGACCCCCGCCTTCGAGATCCCCGGGATTCGGGCCGAGGACGAGTTCCTGGAGTTCCTCGACGAGGGCGCGGCGGACTTCTGTAACATCAACGAGTTCGAGATGAGCGACGGGAACTACGAGCGCATGCAGGAGGCGGGCTACGAGCTCCAGGAGGGCCACATGAGCGCCGTCGACGGCTCGAAGGACGCCATCCTCTCGGAGATGGCCGACCACGAGCAGGTGTACTTCTGTACGAGCGTGTTCAAGGACGCCGCCCAGCACCGCTCGCGGCTCAAGCGCATGGCGCGCAACGTCCGCCGGGAGTTCGACGAGATCACCGACGACGGCACGCTCGTCTACGGGAAGACCACGGTCGGCGCGGGCCGCATCCGCGAGTTGGGCGTTCCCGAGGAGTACTACACCGTGAAGTCCGACCACGTCGAGGTGGCGTGGTGGCTCCTCGAGGAGATGATCGACGACGGCGACATCGACGACGGGGAGATCGTCGAGCAGTATCCGACCTACGACGGGCAGGTCGTCGAGCGGACGCCGCTGGCGTAGCCGCGGTTTTTGCGTCGCGAACACCGTGTACGGGGCGCGTGCCAGCAGCCAGGTTACTCCGTGGTGGCGGTGAACACCACAACAGTGCGGTCGCCGATGTCGTCGAGAGCGTGTGTCTCGCGCTCGTAGCCAGCACCGATGGCGGCCCCGACCTGTGATTCCAGCGCCGGGGTCGTGATCACGACGGGCGGCGGGGTGTCACCGACCGCCGTGGGGTCGTCGACGCTTGCGACGTCTGCGTCCAGGGATTCAGTGTACCAGGGGAGTGGCATGCGGGCGTGCCACGCGCCGGTTGCCGGCGGGCGGTCGACGCGTGATTCGGTCATCGCGAGGGGGGCGCCGGCGTAGAGGACGTCCGTGTCCGAGCCGCCGCTGGCGGCCGCGCGTTCGATGTCGGTGACGACCGTGCGGAGGTCCGCGGGCGCTTGTGCGTAGTAGATCACGTCGCTGCCGGGGTCCCCTCGCGGGCTCTCGTGGGGGGCCTGGTAACTCGTCTCGGTCAGGGTTGCGCCGCCGGCGGCGACAGCCGACAGGAGGACGGCTGCGGCGAGCACTGCTCGGACGGCGTGCATCGGGGTGTGTTCGCTGAGGATCGTGGGTTCGCGGGCGGGAAGACGGCTGCGGCCCCAGCGGTAGACGACGGCGGCGCCGACGGCCGCGGGAACGGTCAGCGGCACGATGGCGTGGACCGTCGACCACGGAACCGGGAAGTTGTTCGCGAGGGGGTACCCGACGAGTGCGGCGACCCCACAGTAGAAGTTGAACGCAACCAGCCCCCGGGGGTGGGCGCCGGCGTAGCGATCCCAGAGGAACCCCACGACGGCGAACGCGGCGACCCCGGACGCGCCCGCGATGACGGTGTCAGCGGTGTCCGTGAAATACGGGAGGTAGGCGTGGCGCTGGATGCTCCCCGTTGCCCAGTAGTCGATGGCCTTGTGCAGCGATCCCAGGGTGGCCTCGCCGACGACGGCGGGGAGGGTAGCGAAGTCACCGGTGAGGGCGCGCCAGAGCCCGATCTCCTGGCCGGGGCCGGCACGGGGGGCGTAGAAGTACACGACAACACTGAGGAAGACGGCGGCCGCGAGAACGCCGTGGTGCCACCAGTCGCGTGCGCCCGCGACGGCACGGCGGAGCAGCGATCGGAGGGCCCCGAGAGCGTCGCCGTCGGTGTCGCGGGCGCGCAGGAGGTGGCGATCGAGCACGAGCACGCTCGCCCCGAGCCACGTCACCATCCAGAGGAGCACGCTCTCCTTCGTGGCGAACGCGACCCCGAGCGTGACGGCGCTGGCGTAGAGGTAGCGCGGTCGGCGGGTGTCGGACGCGCGAACGAGGAGACCGAGCGTGAGCAGCATGCACGCCGCCAGCGGGAGGTCTTTGCGCATGAACCGCGAGTAGTAGACGAGCACGGGGTTGCACGCGAGGGCGGCGCCGAGCGCGATGAGTTCGGCGTCGCGGAGGCGGGTGCGGAACAGCCACGCCGCAAGCGGGAGCAGCGCGCCCGTGAGCGCGACGACGAGGCGTGCGGTGGCGTCGGTTGCGCCGACCACGCCGAAAACCAGCGAGTTGACGCGCGCGAACAGCGGCCCGTGGAGGATGGGGCGGTACTCCCAGGCGCCGTGTTCCATGCCGCGGAGGACCCAGTAGCCGAACCATGCTTCGTCGTAGTAGAAGACGCGGTCGCCGAGCGCCAGCAGGCGGGCCGCGAGGCCGATGACGGTGGCCGAGAGGAGTGCACTCGGTACGCGGTGGACCGAGAGGGCGTCGCGGATCGTCATGGGCCGACGGAGCGCCGGTGTTAGTAAATCCCTTGTGATGGATGGGTGATTGGTGGCGTCGGCGCCGAGGGAAGTAATGCAGAGGGAATGCTTTTAGAGCGGCCGCCACCAGTAGGGAGTATGGCCGACTGCCCCATCGCCGACGAGTGCCCCAGCTTCCAGGAACAGATCGAGGGAATGGGGTGCCAGCATTACGGCGACCGCGGCGGGATGGAGTGGTGCCAGCATTACAGCCAGCCGATCGAGGACCTGCAGACCGCGCCCGTGGTGCCCGGCGAGGAGGTCGTCATCGAGGTGGACGACATGCACGAGAGCGGGGCTGGCGTTGGCCGCCAGGAGGAGTCGGGGTTCATCGTGATGGTCGACGGCGTGTTGCCGCCGGCCCGCGTGAAAGCCGAGGTGTCGACGGTGAAGCCCAACTACGCGCGTGCGGAGTTGATCGAGAAGCTCCCCGACGAGCCGGCGGACGCCGACGACGACGACGCTGCGGGGGGCGACGACGAGGACGCCGACGACGGCGGGCACGACGACCGCGAGCGGTTGGGCAGCCGGGACAACTTCTGGGGGAGCTGACGGGGCGGCTGCGAAGCAGCTTCCCCGGTGCGGTGCGAAGGCGTCGGTATGGAACTCGGACTCGATGGGGACGTGGCGGTTGTGACGGCGTCGTCGAGCGGGCTTGGAAAGGCGAGTGCGGCGGCGCTGGCGCGCGAGGGGGCCGACGTGGTGGTGTGTTCGCGCGACGAAGAGCGCGTTGTGGCGGCGGCCGAGGAGATCGGCGCGGACGCCGCCGGCTCGGTGCGTGGGGTCCCTGCGGACATCACCGACGGGGCGGACGTTACGGCAGTGGTAGAGACAGCCGTCGAGACGTTCGGCGGCCTCGATCACGTCGTCACGTCCGCCGGCGGCGTGCCCAGCGGGCAGTTCACCGCGGTCACCGACGACGACTGGACGGACGCCTTCGAGTTGCTCGTGATGAGTGTCGTGCGGACGCTTGACGCCGCCCACGAGCACCTGGTGGCGGGCGACGGCGGCACCGTGACGTGTATCACCTCAACCAGCGTGAGCGAGCCGATCGAGGGGTTGATGTTGTCGAACGCGGTGCGGCGTGGTGTCGTCGGGCTGGCGAAGACCGTCGCCCGCGAGTGGGCACCGGAGGTGCGCGCGAACGTCGTCCAGCCGGGGCCACACGAGACCGCGCGCATCGAGGAGTTGGTGTCGGCGGCCGTTGCGCGCGGGGAGGCTGACAGCTACGAGGCGGGGCTGGCGGGGTGGAGCGAGGAGGTCCCCTTGGATCGGCTCGGGGAGCCGAGTGAGCTCGGCGACGTGGTGGCGTTTCTCGCCAGCGACCGCGCGAGCTTCGTGACCGGTGCCAGCGTGCCCGTCGACGGCGGCCGGCTGTGGGGGTAGTGGCCGGCGCTCAAAACGGGGCGTCGAGGGCCGCAACCACCTCGCGGACGCGCTGGGCGTCCGCTCTCGGGACGACGAGCACGCGGTCGTCGTAGGCCGCGACCACGAGGTCGTCGACGCCGACGACCGAGACGTGTTTGTCGTCGCTTGCGAGCACGTTCCCGGTGGCGTCGATGGTGGTGGCGTCGCCGAGCACGGCGTTCTCGCCGTCGAGCAGGCGGCCGAGGGCGTTCCACGCACCGAGGTCGTCCCAGTCGAAGGCGGCGGGGACGACGCGCACGTCGGCGGCGCGTTCGAGGACGGCGTAGTCGACGCTCACGGGGTCGACGCGCTCGAAGGCGGTGGCCGGATCGGCGTCCGTTGCGAGGGCGTCCACGAGGGGGTCGAGTGGGCCGCTGCGGGCGGCGTCGAGGAAGGCCGTGGGCGTCCACGCGAACATCCCGGCGTTCCAGAGACAGCCGCGGTCGACGAGCCGGCTGGCAGTCTCGGCGTCCGGCTTCTCGCGGAAGACCGCGACCCCGCGGTGGTCGCCGTGGTCGTCGCCGGGTTCGATATACCCGTAGCCGGTGGCCGGGCGGTCCGGCTCAACGCCGATCGTGACGAGGCCGTCGGTGCGGGCGGCGACATCGACGGCGGTCTCAGCCGTCTCCTGGAAGCCGTCGCCGACGACGTGGTCGCTGGGCAGACAGAGCATGACGGCGTCCTCGCCGAACCGCGCCCGCACCTCCCTGGCGGCGTACGCGAGCGCCGGCCCCGTGTCCTTGCCAGCGGGCTCCACGAGGACGGTGGCCTCGGGGAGCTCGTCGCGGACGCGGTCCGCGTACGCCTCGCGGGTGACCGCCAGCAGGTCGTCGGCGAAGGCCGCGCGGTCTGCGGTCCGGCGGAGCAGGCTGCGGTCGTCGTCGCCGAGCGCGAGCAGCTGCTTGGGGCGGTGGCTGCGGCTCGCGGGATACAGCCGGGTGCCGGTGCCGCCGGCGAGCAGGACGGCAGCGACAGTGTGTGTCACGGCGCGCTCACCCGGAGGGTGGAGTGCATGCCGGCGGGTTCGGCGCCGCGGCCCAAATGCCTGTCTCCGGGGGGCGAGCGACCGCGTTCACCCCGGGTGCGGAGATTTAAAGGGGGTTGGGAGCAAACACCGATACGTCTCCCATCGAAACACACGCGGAGACGGATACACGACCATGAGCGACCTTTCAGACACGGCTCAGGAGGTCCACGACGACCTCTCGGAGCACGTCGACGCGACCGTCGACGACGTGGAAGCACGGCTGGAGAAACTGGTTTCTGAGTACAAAGTCCCGGTCGACGAGGCCCGCCGCAGCGTCGAGAACCACTACCTCGACGAGGCCGGCCTCGACCGCGACGACCTCGCCGGCGGTGGCGGCAACGACACCGTCGAAGTCGAGGACGTCGACGAGGCCGAGCAGTGGGTGGACATCACGGCGAAAGTCGTGGAACTGTGGGAGCCCCGTTCGGACTCCGTCGGGCAGGTCGGCCTGCTGGGCGACCCGACCGGCACGATCAAGTTCACGAAGTGGGCGAAGTCGGACCTCGAAACCCTCGACGAGGGGCAAGTCTATCGCCTCGGGAACGTCGTCACCGACGAGTACCAGGGCCGATACTCGGTGAAGCTGAACAAGACAACGTCCATCGAGGCGGTCGACGAGGAGTTCGAGGTCGGCGACAACGAGGACGAGGTCGCGGGCGCGCTCGTGGACGTACAGTCCGGCAGCGGGCTGATCAAGCGCTGCCCCGAGGAGGACTGCACGCGCGTCCTCCAGAACGGCCGTTGCAACGAGCACGGCGAAGGCGACGGGGAGTTCGACCTCCGCATCAAGGGGGTGCTCGACGACGGCACCGACGTCCACGAGGTCATCTTCGACGAGGAGGCCACGGAAGCCCTCACTGGCATCGGCCTGGAGGAGGCCAAGCAGATGGCCAAAGACGCCCTCGACACGACCGTCGTTGCCGACGAGATGCGCGCCACGATCCTCGGGAAGTACTATCGGGTGACGGGGCCGACGTTCGGTCGGTACGTGCTCGCCAACGACACCGAGTTGCTTACCACCCGGCCGGACACTGAATCCGTGCTGATCCGCGCGAGGTCGATCTGAAATGAGCGGCGCACCCACCCGCGAAGTCGCACGCCGCGTCTTCGCGGCCGAGTTCAACGACGCCACGTTCACGTTCAAGGAGTCCGACGACGAGCGCGCGCCGCTGTACGCGTTGCTCCCGACCGGCGAGCGCGCGAACCGCGTGTTCGTCACCGGGACGCTCACCGAGACCGAGGACATCGGCGAGGACGCGGAGTACTGGCGGGGCCGCGTCGTCGACCCGACGGGGACGTTTTTCGTCTACGCGGGCCAGTACCAGCCGGAAGCGGCGGCGGCACTGCGGGACGCCGAGACGCCGACGTACGTCGCCGTGGTCGGGAAGCCACGGACCTACGAGACCGACGACGGGTCCGTGAACGTCTCCCTGCGGCCGGAGTCGATCACGATGGTCGAGGAGAGCGTTCGTGACCGCTGGGTGGTCGAGGCCGCCGAGCGCACGCTCGACCGCATCGAGGCCTTCAACGAGGAGGGCAACGAGTACGCCGAGCGCGCCCGCGCCGAGTACGGCGCGGATACCTCGGCGTACCGGCAGGCGGTCGTCGACGCGCTGGCGGAGTTCGACGCGCCGGAGTGAGGGCGACAAACGCTTAAGCTGCTCCGGGCGCGACTGTCCGGTACATGGGGAACAAGAACAAGACCATCTCGTTCCGGGTGAACGAGGAGGCGTTTGACGCGCTCAGCGAGATCGCCGAGGAGCGCAACATCTCCCTGTCGGCGGTGTTCCGTGATTACGTTGACTCGCTTGTGACCCACGACGGGAAGGTCCGGGTCGTGCCCGAGGACAGCACGAGAGCGCGAGACGGCGACGACGACGACTTCCCGCCGACCGTCGAGGTGTCGAAGAGCTTCGTGCGCGAACACGAGCGCCTCGAACTGGAAGCCGAACACCTCCGCGAGCAGCTGGACGAGCAGAAGGCGTACATCGACCACCTCCGGAGTCAGACCGACAGCGAAGACGAGATCGGTGACGTGGTCAAGTTGGAGGAACTGGATGACGACGACGAACCCTACCAGCTCGGATAGGCGGCAGCGGCGCTACCGACTGAGTTCGCGCTTCTTCCGGCTGGCGCGGTCGGCCTCCTCTGGGCGGCCGTCCACGTCGGCGAGCTCTTCGACGGCTTCCAGGGTGCGGATGGCGTCGTCGAGGAACGAGTAGAGGTCGCCGGGGTAGGCGTACACCATGTAGTCGTCGGTCATCACGTCCACCATCGACTCCGGGTCGAGGCCCTGCGCGCGGAGGTCCAGCAGGTACTCGACGAACTTCTCCTCGGGGTGGCCACAGTAGGGGTTCGAGTCGCAGTCGCAGTCCAGGAAGTCCTCGGCGAACTCCAGGACGGTGTCACGGGTGGCGTCGTTCAGCGCCGAGAGATCCCCCGTGAACAGGATGTCGAGGGTCGCGCCGCTGAACGCCGACTTGGGGAATCGGGTGTCGAGCTGGGAGGCGAGCTGGCGGTGGTTCTTGACGTAGATTTTGTCCGTGATGGCCACAGTCACCCCGTGATACGGCGGGTTAGTGGAAAAGCGTATCGTCTGCCCGAGGTCGTAACGTATTTGTCTGCGAGCACGCTACGACAGGATGCAGTGTCCGGGGTAGGGTAGTGGACTATCCTTCAGCCTTGTGGAGGCTGAGACGCGGGTTCGATTCTCGCCCCTGGACCTTTTCGCGACGACCGAAGTGCGAAGCGGGAGGTCCGTCCCGGCGAGCGCTGCCGGTCACAGCACCCGAGCACAGTGAGGGTGACCGCTGGCGCTGGTTCAATGCTCCCGTCTGACCCGTCGTCGAGACTCGAACCGCGAGCAACACGTAGGAATTAATAAGGGACGCGAGCGGAGAGCACGACGTATGCACCGACGAGCCCTCCTTGGCGGCGTCGCGGCTGCGGCGGCAGCGTCACTGACCGGCTGTATGGGGGCCCAGTCCGACGACCAGTACGAGGAGACGCGGGATGTCGAGTTCGACCTGCCCGCCGAGGACACGGCCGTGAGCGTCAGCGGCAAGCACGGCGACGTGGCGGTATCGACACACGACAGCGAGCAGGTGGCGGTAACGGCACGGCTGTCGGGCCCCAGCGAGGAGCGCGTCGACGGCGCCGAGGTCGCCGGGCAAACCGGCGCCGATGGGCTTTCGGTCGCGCTCGCGGGAACCACCGACGGCGTGAGCGCGGCGTTCGACGTGCAGGTGCCGGCCGGGACGGCGGTGGGCGAGCTTGAGACGAGCAACGGCGACATCGACGTCCAGGACGTCGCGGGCGTCGAGTCCGCGACCACGGACAACGGCGACGTGACAGTGCAGTCGGCCGGCCCGGTGTCGGCGGCGGAGACGACCAACGGTGCGGTCACCATCGACGAGCCAGCGCCGTTGTCCGGTGACGTGACCGCCGTGTCGAACAACGGGGACGTGAGCGTGTCACTGTCCCCGGACGCCGACGCCGAGGTGGTGGCACGGACCGACAACGGCGAAACCGGCATCGAGGACCTCGAGCTGTCTGACCTGCGTCGCGACGGCGACGACGGCATGGTGCGTGGCGTGCTCGGCGAGGGGACGCACGAGGTGGTCGCGGAGTCGGACAACGGTGACGTCGAGTTCGACGCGCTCTAGGCGTCCCCGTCGTCGGTCCGGGTGACGCCGTCGAGGTCGGTGACGAAGTCGGCGCCGAAGGCGGTCGCGGGCGTCTGGTAGCCGGGCGGGGTGTCGCCGTCGAGAGTGCGCTCGGCGGCGGTGGTGGCGGCGTCGACGGTGAACGCGTAGGTCTCGGGCGTGACAAGCCGGGAGACCGCCGTCTCGCCGGTGGCGTCGGAGCTGACTTCACCCCAGATGTGTGCGCGGCCGGTTGCGCGTTCGTCCGCGTCGGGACCGTCGACGAACCGCGTGATGAGCGATCGGAGGGTGTCCCGGACGGGCGCGGCGTCGAAAAGCGGCGCGAGGTGCCCGGACGCGCGCAGCGCGCGGCGCGCAGCCGACGGCATGGGGATGTACACCTCGACGTTCGGGATGCCGGTCGACCGGAAGGCGGTGGCGACGTCGCCCCAGGGGAACGTGACCGCGGTCCGGGTGCCGGTGCCGAAGTCGATGCGGCGCTGGCGGTGGGCGGGCGGCACTGAGAGCAGGCGGCCGTCGCGGCGGACGGCACCACCGTCGCCGAGTTGGCCGACCGCGGTGGCGGCCGTGCCCGGCGAGATGCCGCCGTGTGGCTCGAAGCCGAGCGCGAGGTGGGTGGCGTCGGGGAGCCGCTGGGCGAGGTGGGCGGCGAGGCAGTCGGTCGGCACCACGTCGAAGCCGACGCCCGGGAGCAGCGTCGCGTCGGCGTCGCGTGCGTCGTCGTCGCGGGCGCGCGAGCGTCTCGAAGACCGGGATCTCGCCGGTGATGTCGAGGTAGTCGACGCCGGCGTCCAGGCAGGCGTCGGCCAGCGGGGTGGCGGTCTCGGTGAACGGGCCCGCACAGTTCAGGACGACGTCGACGCCGTCGAGGTGGGCGGCGGCGGCCCCGACGGGGAACGCGCGCGTGTCGCAGCCCAGGCGGGTGCCGATGCGGTCGAGTTTCGTGGCGTTCCGGCCGGCCAGCACCGGGTCGTGGCCGCGCGCACAGAGTTCCGCGGCGACCAGTTCACCGGTGTAGCCGTACGCACCGTAGACGAGCAGGGCAGTCACGCACTCGTGTAGCACGCCCGGGGTCTTGGCTGTGGAGGTCGCGGCGAGGGTTAGCGGCGGTTGAACAGCCTGGCGTCGGCGTGGTCGGCGAGCGTGTCGTAGAGGTCGGCGTACACGTCTGCGCAGCTCGCTGCGGGGCTGCGGTGGCTGGCCGGGTCGGTGAGCGTCGCCCAGTCGCCGACCAGCGAGAGGTGGCGGCGGGCGCGTGTGAGCGCGACGTTCAGCCGGCGTGGTCCCGCCGCTGGGTGTTCGAGGAAGCCCGCGTCGTGGGCGTCGTTGCTGCGCGCGAACGAGACGACGACGGCGTCGCGTTCGCCACCCTGGAAGGAGTCGACGGTGTCGACGGTGAGCGCCGGGCGGTCGAGCCCCCGGTCGGCGAGCACGCCCCGGATCGCCGAGACGTGGTCGCTGTACGCGGCGATGACGCCCAGATCGCCGGGCTCGACGCCGGCACGGCGGATCGTGTCGACGCGGTCGGCGACGACCGACGCTTCGGCGGCGTTCCGGACGCTCGCGCCGCGTTCGTCGCGGCGTTCCTGGCCGGCCACGTCGACGACGGCGACCGGCGGAAGGCCGTCGACGGCGCGGTCGGCGGCCACCGCCGCGGTTTCGAGGCGGCCGCCGTAGAACGCCTCGTTGGGGAAGCCCGCGATGGCGTCGTGCATCCGGTACTGGCGCGCGAGCAGAACGGCAACGTCGTCGCCGTAGCGGTCGATCAGCGTCTCGAACAGCGACGGCCGCATCTCGCCCGCCCCGCCCTCCCGGACGCCGTACGGCGGGAGTTGGCGGTGGTCGCCGGCGAGCACCAGCGTGTCGGCGGCGTTCACGGCGATGGCGGTGGCGGCCCGGGAGGCCTGTGTGGCCTCGTCGACGACCGCGAGGTCGAAGGCGTTCTGGTCGAAGGTGGCGGCGCCGTTCGTCGTCGCGGCAACGACGTCCGCGGCGTCGACCCCGCGCTGGCGGTAGTGGTCGTCGACGACGCGGTTCCGGGAGTGGCGGCCGTGGCGTGCGATGTCCACCGTGGGGTCGTCGCCGAGCACGCCGTGCAGGGAGCCGTCGTCGGCGGCGTCGAGCGTGCTGTCGCCGACGAGGAGGGTGTCGACGGCCTGGTTGGAGTGGGCGGTCACGAGCACGCGCTCGCCGCGGGCGACCGACTCGGCGACGACCGCGGCCAGCGTCCGCGTTTTCCCGGTGCCCGGTGGGCCGTGGATGCAGGCCACGTCGTCGGCGGCGACCGCCCACGCGAGCGCGCGCTGCTGGTGGTCGTCGAGCGCGAGGTCGGCGTGCCGGCGGTTCGGCGGCCGCGAGAACGACAGGGGGCGCTGGCCGGTGAGCAGCCGGCGCTTCGCGGGCGTCTCCCAGACCGCGTCGATGGCGTCCAGGCGGCGGGTGTACGGCACGGGGTTGAGGAGGCCACGCAGCCAGAACGGGTCGGCGTCCGCGAGCGTCGTGGCGACGCCCTCGGGGTCGGTGACGCGCTCCCAGGTCGGCTGGAGGGTCACCAGCGGGCCGTCGACGCTCGCGACGCGCGCGGGGAACGGGAGGGCGTCGTGGAACGCGTCCACGAGCACGCGGTTGTCCGGGTAGAGGTCAAAGGCGGCGACGAGGTCGATGTCCGCCGGTGCGCCGTCGTCGGGGGCGTACTGGACGCGGACGTCCGCCGGCCGGTCGGAGTGGGCGGTCGTCGACACGAGCACGAACGGCCCGTCGACGGCGTGCTCGTCGACGAGTCGGCCGAGATCGGCGTCGGCGTGCGCGTCGCGGGTTTGGTCGCGTTCGGCGGCCCGTTCACCCCGAACGGTCTCGCGGAGGGTGTCGAAGAACGCCCGGCGGTCGCGGCCGGCGAGCGGGTCCGTTGGGGGAACGCAGTCGGGCACGGTGGCGGCTGCAAGCGGGCCGTCCGGGTCGGTGTCGCCGCCGGGGGCGCGCGCCGGGTGCCAGAACCGCACCCGGTGGGCGATGGCCGTGGCGACCACGTCGTCGAGGGGGACGCGGCTGTGCGCGCCGCTGATGCCGAAGCTCTCGTCGAAGTAGCCGACGGCGTCGCTGTCCGGATCCCAGACGACGTACTCGTCGGTCGGCTCGGGTGTGTCCGGGGCGTGCAGCGGCACAACCGTCCCGCGGCCGTCCTCGGCGGGCACGTCGACCACGTCGGCGGCCTGCGTCAGGCACGCGCGGAGGTCGTCGTGTTCGAGGCCGAGGTAGCGGCTGCGCGCGCGCAGGTCGCCGGCGGCGTACCGGTCGGCGCCGTGCAGCGACCACGCCTCGTAGAGGGGCGTGACATCGGGGGCGTCACCGTCGGGCATCGTGGACGAGCCGATAGCGCGAGCACGGCGAAGAACGTACCGGTCGACAGTCAGGGGCGGCTGGGGAGATCGAGGGACTCCCGGGAGACCGCCGCCCCGGTGGATTGGATGATGCCGAAGGCGTCCATGAGGTCGCTGCGGGTGATGAGCCCCACCATCTCGCCGTCGGCGTCGACGACGAGCAGGCGCCCGACGCTGTGTTCCTGGAGGGCGTCGAGGGCGTCGGTGGCGTCGGCGGAGCCGGGGATGGTGTAGACGTCGTCGCTCATCACGTCCGCGACGCGCATCGCGTCGCGCTCGACGGCGCGCACGGACCGGGCGTCGTCGAGGGTCACCATTCCGACGGCGGTGGCGTCCCGGAACACCGGGTAGCCGGTGTGGCGGTGTTCGAGCATGCTGTCCATGAGGTCGGCGACGGAGGCCGTGGCAGCGACCGTGTGCACGTCGCTTGCGGGCGTCATCACGTCGGCGACCGTCACACCCTCGAAGGCGGCGTTCATGGCCGTGCGCTGGGCTTCCCCGGCGGCACCGATGTAGATGAAAAACGCCACCCCGATGAGGATGACGTTGAACGAGAGCAGGCCGGCGATCCCCAGCACGAACGCGAACAGCTTCCCGACTTCGGCGGCGATCTTGGTGGCGCGGGCGAACGTCCGGGTGCGGGCCAGCAGCGCGCGCAACACGCGGCCGCCGTCCATCGGGAACCCCGGGAGCAGGTTGAACGCGGCGAGCGCGAGGTTCATCAGCGCGAGGTAGCCGAACACGAACCGCACGGTGTCGAGCGACGACGGGAGCACGACAAGCATTCCGTAGGCGACGGCCGCGAGCGCGACGCTGACGGCGGGACCGGCGAGCGCGATGCAGAGCTCCTGGTCCCACTCCTCGGGCTGGTCGGTGAGGCTGGCGACGCCGCCGAGCACCCACAGCGTGATGGCGTCGATGGTGAAGTCGTACCGCATCGCGACGACGGAGTGGCCGAGTTCGTGGAGCACGACGCCGACGAACAGCCCGACTGCGGCGGCGGCACCGAGCACCCACCGGACGGAGCCGGCGGTCAGCGCTGTGGCGTCCAGGCCGGCGGCGAACGGCGCGCCGTTCAGCGTCGAAACCCACACCTCCAGTTGGGTGCCGATCAGGTAGGCGAACACCGGGAGCACGAGCAGGAACGTGACGTCGAGCTTGATCGGGATGCCGAACACACGCCCGATGCGGAACCCTCGCATAGTGGAGCGTACCGGAGGATGCGTGTTAAGTCCACGGCCACCCGGGTCGAAACCGGCTACCAGGCGGCGTCGAGGATTTCAGTGGCGTCGGCGCGCGTGAGCGGGACGCCGTCGGGCGCGTTGTCCACGAACGGGTCGGCGATAGCAGCGGCGGCGACCGCCTGAAGCTCGCTGCGGGCCGGGCCGTCGGTGTCGCGGAGGCGGGCCGGCAGCCCGAGGGCGTCGCGCACCGCCGTGACGGCGTCGATGACGGCGGACGCGGGGTCGGGATCGTCGCCGACGTCCAGGGCGGCGGCGAGCCGGTCGCGGCGGCCGTCGGTGCTGTCGAAGAGGTGCGCGAGCACGTGGGGTGTGACGACGGCGTGGGCGACGCCCTGTTGGATGGGGCTGGCGCGGGACAGCGCGTGGCCGAAGGCGTGGGTCAGCGAGAGCGTGGTGGCGTCGGGCCGCGAGATGCCGTACTCCACCAGCAACAGCCCCCGCAGGATGGGGGCCATCGTCTCCGGCGTGGGATCAGCGGTCCCGAGCGCTCGGAGGCCGGCGGCGAGCGTGCCGACGCCGTGGCTCGCGGTGGCGTCGGTGATCGGCGTGGCGGTGGCGGCGTAGAGCGTCTCGATGCCCTTGTTGAGGCCGTTCATCGCCGACCCCGCGAGCACGGATCTGGGTGTGGTTGCGGCGAGCACGGGATCGGCGACGACGCTGGCGGGCATCAGGCGGCGGTCGTCGGCGACGGCGCTGTGGGTGTCGTCCACGACCCCGGCGTCGGGGTGGGCGGCGATGCCCGCGCCCTGTGAGATGTCGGCACCGGCGAGCGTCGTGGGGACGACAACGATCGGTGGCAGCGCGCCGTCGGGGATCGGGACCGTCGCGGTGTCCCGGACGGTCCGGGCGACCGCCGCGCGCGACTGCGTGGTGCCCGTGAGGGCGGCGGCGACAGTGGCCACGTCGATGCTGCTCCCGCCGCCGACAGCGACGATCGCGTCGGCGTCCGTGGCGGCGACCCGCTCGGCGGCGTCGAACGCGGTTGTGAGGCGTTTCTCGCCGGTGGTCTCCGCGAACACGCCGGCCAGACGGTCCCCGAGCCCGTCACGCACGGGGTCCATGACGGCTGGGGTGGTGCCGACCGTGGAGCCGGTGACGACGAGCGCGGTGTCGGCGTCGTGGGCGTCGAGGCTGGCGTCGAGGTCGCGCACGCTGTCGGGACCGAACCGGAGCGCGGGCGACTCGTAGTCGAAGCGAAACGCCGCAGGGGACTGTGGCATGGACGCGGATAGCCCGGCCACGTCCCTATGTCTGTGCGCTCCGGCACCGCCGGCCGCGACTCCACGGGGATGGCCGAGCCAGTTATGTGACGCGTGGGCGTGGTGGTGGCCATGGGACAACAGCCGACGCCGCTGGTTCGGCGCGCCAGCGAGATCGACTACGCGGACGTGAGCGCCGGCGACGGCACCAGGAAGGGCGTGCTGATCGACGGCGAGAACGGCGCGCCGCATTTCGCGATGCGCCGGTTCGAACTCGACCCGGGGGCACGCGTGCCCGAGCACACGAACGCGGTCGAACACGAGCAGTACGTCCTCGCCGGCGAGTACACCGTCGGCATCGAGAGCGACACCCACGAGGTCAGCGCCGGCGACAGCCTCCTGATTCCGGCCGGTGCCGTCCACTGGTACGAGAACGACGGCGACGAGCCGGGGGCGTTCATCTGCGTGGTGCCGAACGGCGACGACGACATCCAGTTGGTCGCGGACGAAGCGTAGCGGGCCTCAGGCCTCGAACTCGCCGTCGACGATGCTCGCCGTGACCGCCGCCGTGTAGTCCAGCAGCGGCTCCCAGTCGGTGGGCTCGCCGGCCGCGACCCGGCGGGCGTGGCTGTCCTCCCAGACGGCGGCGAGCCCGAGCGCGGCGTGTGCCCGGTAGAACCGGCCGTGGTCGAAGGCGAGCCCAGTCCGTGCCTCGTAGCGCTCGATCAACTCGCGACGGCTGGGGCTGCCCGGCCGGTTCGCGTACCGGTAGAAGCCGTGCTCGGCCGCTGCCGCCACTTCCGCAACGGCGTCCGGGTGGTCGTCACCGTAGCGCGCTCGGATGGCGTCGAGGCCCGGCGTTGGGTCGCCGTCGTCCCGCCAGTAGAACAGGAGATACCCGAGCTCCGTCCGGGGCTCGCCGAGCGCCGCGGTCTCCCAGTCGAGGACGCCCGTGATCTCGGGCGGCGTGCCGTCGGCGAAACAGACGTTCCCGGTACCGTGAGACACTGCCAGCGCACGCTGGCGGTGGCATCGGGAAGCCAAGCGAACGGCTGAAATACCGGCGTCCTGTATGTGTGGTCGTGTCTGAGCAGGTCCAGCGCGTGGACACGTTGTTCCTCCACGAGACGGGCGACGACTACCTCGCGGTGGCCAACCGCGACGGGGACCGGTTGTTCCGCGCGAAACTAGAGGTCGCGGAGAAGAGCGCCGGGCCCCGTCCGGCCCGGTTCCGGCGGAAGACCGACGGCGGCGAGGAGCCACGCAACCCCGAGGAGTTCGTGGAGATCGCGCGCCGCGCCGGCCGCATCCGCATCAGCCAGCAGACGACGGCCGCGGGCCGCGAGGAGGTCCAGGCCATGCTGGACGCCTACCAGCTCGCCGCGAAGGTGGTGCGGACGTGTCGGTACTGCGCGGGCCGCGGGCGGTACTCCCCGCTCACCGCGGAGACCGCCATCGAGGCCGACGGCGAGTTCATCTGCCGGGACTGCGCGGTCGAGGAGCTGGAGCGCGAACTCTCCTTTTCCGGGGCGGTGTCGGGGGCCGCACAGGACCGCCTCGAAGAGCTGCTGTTCGCCGAGCAGGACCTCGAAAAGGTCACCGGGCTGCTGGGTGGCGATCTCGACCCCGACCTGACGAAATACGACGAAGTGTCGGCGACCACCGACGACGTCGACCCCGTGGCCGTCTCGGAGTTGGACCTGCATCCGGACGTCCAGGGGCTCTTCGAGGACCGCTTCGAGGAACTGCTGCCCGTCCAGAGTCTCGCCGTCGAGAACGGGCTCGTCGAGGGCGACGACCAGATGGTGGTGTCGGCGACGGCGACCGGGAAGACGCTGGTCGGCGAGATCGCGGGCCTCCACCGGCTGCAGTCCGGCAACGGCAAGCTGCTGTTTCTCGTCCCGCTGGTGGCGCTGGCCAACCAGAAACACGAGGACTTCCAGGACGAATACGGCCACCTCGCGAACGTCACCATCCGCGTGGGGTCCTCGCGGATCCGGGACGACGGCCACGCCTTCGACCCCGCCGCGGACATCATCGTCGGCACCTACGAGGGCATCGACCACGCGCTGCGGACGGGCCGCGACCTGGGCGACATCGGCACGGTCGTCATCGACGAGGTGCATACGCTCAAAGAGGACGACCGCGGCCACCGCCTCGACGGCCTCATCTCGCGACTGAAATACTACTGCGAGCAGCGCCGCGAAGAGCGCGCGGGCTACGACGGCGCCCAGTGGGTGTATCTCTCCGCGACCGTCGGCAACCCCGGCGAGCTGGCGGGGAAGCTGCGCGCGAACCTCGTGGAGTTCGAGGAGCGCCCCGTGCCCATCGAGCGCCACGTCACGTTCGCCGACGGCGCCGAGAAGCCCGACATCGAGAACACGCTCGTCCGCCGGGAGTTCGACCAGGAGTCCTCGATGGGGTACCGCGGGCAGACCATCATCTTCACCAACTCGCGGCGGCGCTGCAACGAGATCTCGCGCAAACTCGACTACCCCTCGCGGCCGTACCACGCCGGCCTCGACTACGGCGAACGCAAATCCGTCGAGCGACAGTTCGGCGACCAGGACCTCGCGGCCGTCGTGACGACGGCGGCGCTCGCGGCGGGCGTCGACTTCCCCGCCAACCAGGTCATCTTCGACACGCTGGCGATGGGCATCGAATGGCTCTCCGTCCAGGAGTTCGAGCAGATGCTCGGCCGCGCCGGCCGTCCCGACTACCACGACCGCGGGAAGGTGTACGTGCTCGTCGAACCCGACGCGTCGTATCACTCCTCGATGGAGGGCACCGAGGAGGAAATCGCGTTCACGCTCCTGAAAGGCGACATGGAGAACGTGGTCACGCATTACGACGAGGACGCCGCCGTCGAGGAGACGCTGGCGAACGTCACCGTCGGCGGCACGGCCGCCAAACGCCTCAACGACCGCATGGTCGGGGACATCCCCACGAAACACGCCCTGGGGAAGCTACTGGAGTACGAGTTCATCGACGGCCTGGAGCCGACGGACCGCGGGCGCGCGGTCACCACGCACTTCCTGGATCCGGACAGCGCGTTCCGCATCCTCGACGGCGTGCGCAAGGGCCACGCGCCCGGCCGCATCATCGCGACCCTGGAACTCCGCGAGGACGACCAGTAGGGGCGATCGAACGAAACGCTTACCACCACCACCACAGTAGGTGGTGATACGGGACTGTAGGGTAGCTTGGTATCCTTCGGGCCTTGGGTGCCCGTGACCCCGATTCAAATTCGGGCGGTCCCACTTCTCGGATAGCCGGCTTCCAGCATACGCTAACAGGGAGCGATGCATCCAGGTCGAAAGGCTCCCGGCGACGCTACTAAATATACCCCGGGACAGTTCTCGACCGCGTGGGCTTGAAACCGAAATCGACCAGCGCGCCGGTCGGCCCGAGCGTGACCCGAACTATAGCCCTCTAGTTATGTCGTTGAGAAAGTCTCTACAATCGAGTTGGCCAGTTCACTGATCGGCAACCGGCTATAGATCCGTCGACCGAACGCCGTGGCGTAGCTGGCGTGAAAGTTCGGCTTCGGGTCGAAAGGGCCGAGGTGGATGCGACGCTGGCAGGCGTCGGCGAGTTCAGCGACATCGAGGATGCGTTTGCCGAGTTGGCTGACGCCCGGGCGGACTACTCGATGTTTCGACGGCGGTGGAGCGCGACAGCGACCGCAAAGGGGACGAGTGCCCAGAGGAGGACTGCGATCAGGGCAACGAACGGGTGGAGGTACCAGACGGGTACATCAGCGCCGTACTGGAGTCGTACGACAATCAGATTGGAGAACACGTTCGGCTGTAAGTCACCGAGAACGCTGGTCGCGGGGCCTGCGGAGTTGGGAACGCCGATGATCGCGTTCGTCACGACGAACGGGAGCCGGAGCGGTGGGAGCCAGCGAGCGACCAAGTAGAGTGGATTGGTCGGCGGAGAAAACCCAGAGACAGCCGTGCCGGAGAGCGCCCCGTAGAGCGTGTTCGAGATCTGGAACCACGTGATGTGAACGAAGGCGTAGGCGAGGATCACGAATCCAGCGGCCGTTTGGCTCCGGAAGATCGTCGACAGCGAGACGCCGATTGCAGCGATTACAACGAGGAACAACAGTGTGTACGCAAGGAAGACGGCGAGCGTATCGAGGGGAACGACGCCATAGCGTGGAACCGCAGCGAAGCAGGTGAACGCGGCTGCGAGAACCAATGGAACAGCAAATGCGGCTGCACGGCCGAGCGTGAAGCCAACGAGCGTTTCTGTGCGTGAGATCGCGGTTCCGGCAGTGGAGCGAATCGTACCCGTGTCCCGCTCGCGAATCACAGCCCGGAACGTCCCGAAGAGCACGCCGAATCCGCCAATGAGATACAGCGGGGTCTGGAGGGCCGCAAGCGGGACTCGCGAGCCGAGTGCGTCCTGAACGTGCGTGGGTTGTGGGAGGCTGAGGAAGGCACCGACAAACACGAGGCCGCCGACGAGCCAGACAATCGGGCTGCGAGCGAGCCGGCGAAATTCACGGCGGGCAAGCGGCTGCCACGATCCGGGCAGTGAATCAGCGGCACGGCTCCATTCTGGGAGCCGGTTGAACTGTCGGCCACCGGCCTGGGGAAGAAATGAAGCTGCGTCGATGAGTCGGCGGAATGGTCCGGCGCGGCTACGCGGGGCGAGGTCGCCGCGCTGGAATATCGTGATACCGCCCGCGAGCGCAAGCGCCGGCCACGCTAGCAGGAACCCCAACGCCCACCACCAAGAAACCGGGGGCGGTGTTGGCGCAAACACCGCTGATTGGCGTAGCGCATCGGCAACCCCAGTGACGGCAACATCGGGACCGATGGGGACGCCGAACAGCCAGTTTGTGAGGACGACAAACGCATGGGTGGGTGAGAGCCAACGAGCGACCTCGAACGCCTCGGGGTGTGCGAGCTCGCGTCCGGGAACAAAACCAGTCGTGAACTGCCACAAGGTCGGGAGCGTGAGGCCCTTCCAGAGCACGAAGCCGAGGGTTACGGTGGTCCCGAGGATGGCTGCGCGGGTCGTCGATGACGTGACAGCCGAGAGACCGATAGTTAGTCCGGTCCACGCGAACACGTACACTGTCGAAAGCGCGAGAAATGCGAGGAACAACAGCGGAGAGAACTGTCCGTACCGAAGTATGTCGTGGCCGACAACGAGGACGGTGGCCGTGAGGATCGGAACGAGGAGTGCGGTGCCGCGTCCAAGGACCATTCCCAGGATGAGACGAGGTCGGGTGGTTCTGGTGCTGAGGAGGATGCGGGCGGTGCCGGACTCGCGTTCGCCGATAATCGATCGGAAGCCAAGGGCGGCAGCAGCAAACGGAACGGTAAATGTGGTTGCAGACTGGGCGTTAACGAGTGAGATCGCGTTGCCGATGATTCGAGCGGCCTCCGGATCTGGACGGGTTGCGATTCGACTCAAGACGAGGAACGCCAGGGCAGCAAGCCACGGGGACTTTCTGCGAAGATGCTGCCGACATTGCGTTCGTGCGATTGTGGTGGTGGGCACGTTTCTGGAGTTGTGTTATATATGGGTATCTTGTTGGTGGCTAGTGGATTGCGGGAGTACTGTTACAGAAACCGCACTCTGGTAGTGCTACCGGCCTGTGGAGGGCACACGTAACTATTGGACCGTGCATCACAATAATAGTTCATCATTTTGGCAACTGGATGAAATAGGCAGAATATCTAGTGTAGGCCAAAGGAAGCACTGAAGATGTTGATCGGAATTTGGATCAGAGAGATCTACGCGCCGAACCTGCGGCGCTCAACTGACAGTATCGATGGCGGAAATATACCCAGAAACGTGTTCAGGTATGAGCTGCAGTCCGTTTGTGATTGTTAGCGTGTCCAGCGTCTCACGTTTCGCGACCGGGGTTGATGGTGGTCTGGACGTATTCTTCCTCTAACAGGCGAGTGTCGCGGGCGCGGCTATGACACGTCGCCGACCGCGTCGTAGACGCCGGCGAGTTCGGTGGCGGTGACCTGCGTGGTGAACTCGTCGTCCTCCGGCACGGCGTCGTCGGCGACGACAGTGATGGCTTCGATGGGGTCCCGGCGGAGGAACGCGAGCAGCCGCTGGATGCGGGTCGGGGTGCCGCCCTTCCGGCAGACGAGGATGTAGCGGTCGGCGGCCAGTGATTCGAGCGCCGGCTCCAGGTCGGCGTCGGCGTGTTCCTCCGGCGGCAGGGCGTGAATGACACTCGCGGTCAGTGTCTCGGGCACACCGTCGTGTGTGGGTGCCGGGGGGTTGAGTGTTGCGCGTCGGGGACGTGGCAAGATAGCACACGGCCAACAAGGCCATATACATACGTGGGCCGAAGGTAGGATGCATATGGCCCTGGCGCCGTCCGACGAGCGCGCAACATCCCCAGCCACTGGTGTGGCGGTGATGTTCGTGCTTGCGGTGCTGATCGCCGCCGCGGTCGGCGTCGGTGCGTTCACGAACAACGAGGAGGTGACCGCAACGGTGCAGGTCGCGGCGACGGACGGCGGGGCGACCGTGCTGTGGACCGATCAGGGCACGGCCAACTACATCGAGGTGACGACGGGCAACGCCCTGGGGAACACGACCATCACCGAGGTCGGCGGGACGGCGGAACTCCCGAAGGACGTGGGGCGAACGGGGGAGACAACGCTCGTCGTGCGTGCGGTGAACAACGAGAGCGACCGCGTCATCGAAGAGCAGGACGTCGAGTTGCGCTAGGGGTCGGTGAGCGCGATGGGCGCGGGATCGGTCGTGATTTCGAGGCGCACGCCGTCCTCGTAGTCGGGATCGACGCTGACCGTCCAGCCGTGGACGCGGGCCAGCGTCTGGACGTTCGGCAGATGCATCCCGGCTTCGGTCGTGGGCACGGCGTCGCCGTAGTCGAAGAACCGCGTGGTGTCAGTGACCGATGGCGTGGCGCCGTTGTCCGCGATGGAGAAGCCGTCGTCGTGGATGGCGACGGTGACGGCGGTGGCGTTGTTGTCGGTGGTGAACGCGAACGCGGATTCGAAGAGGTCTTCGAGGCGCACGCGGTCGGCGGAGACCGTCGTGTCCCCGGTGACGGTGAGCTCGCAGTCGCCGGTGTCGGTGGTCTGCCAGCCGGCGCGGGCGGCCGCCGCCACGTCGACGGTGGTGGTGTCCCGGAGGGTCCGGCCGTGGCGGGCGAGCGTGGACAGGTCGTTGACGCGGTCGGCCATGCGGTCGACGGCGTCGGAGACGCGGGCCAGTGATTGCTGGGCGTCGGTGACGTTCTCGGATTCCAGCGCGCTGGCGGCCTGCGCGGTGTAGCCGGACGCGACCTGGATGGCGTTGCGGAGCTCGTGGTTGACGCCGGCGGCGAACCCTTCGAGTTGGGCGTTGTGGCGTTCGACCTCGCGGCGGTGGCGTTCGGTTTCGGTGATCTCCGTGAAGACGATGACGCGGCCGAGGTTGCTGGCACCCAGCGAGAACGTGGATTCGGCGACGAGGTAGTATTCGGTGTCGTCGCTGTGGCGCAACGCGAGCACGTCGTCGTCGCCGTCGACGTGCTCGGCGATCGCTGGCGCGGCGGTGGACAGCGGGACGCCGGTGGCGTCCCGGAGAGTGGGGAAGCGCGACCGGGCGGTGTCGTTGACCGCGCGCACGCGGTCGTCCTCGTCGAGCAACGCGACCGGCTCGGCGATGTCACCGGTGAGTTGCACCGCCAGGAACCGGTCTTCGTGGATGAACAGGACGCCGACGGCGAACACGGCGACGCCGAGCGGCGAGTGGATCAGGTCGACGAGCGTCGAGCTGGCGAAGCTGTAGACGTCTAAGATCGCCGGCAGCGCCATCACGGCGACGAGTCCCGCCAGCGGCCGGGTGCCGTAGTCGGCTTCGCGGAACAGCTCGAACAGCATGAACATGCCGATGGCGGCCAGCGCGTACGACAGGCCCGTGACCGCCCAATGGAAGATGCCGTGCTCGACGACGACAGCGGGGAAGCTGGCGGGCTGGTAGGTGGCGCGGTAGTAGAGGTGATGGAAGGGGTTGGTGAGTTTCACCGCGACGACCGAGAGGTACGCGAGGATGCTGCCGCGGACGACCCAGGTGTCCCGGTGGAGGACGCGGCCGGTGTACGCCGAGCAGAAGTAGAGCCACGCCCACACGGTCGAGAACCCCAGGATGAGGCCCGCGAGGTACGCGACGTTGGCGATCAGCTGTGATGGTGCCAGCAGCGTCACGACGTGCGTGACCGACCAGCCGCTGGCGGTTGCCAGCAGCGCGATCAGTCCGTGGCGTGTCTCGCGGTCTTCGATGCGGGTTGCCTGCAGGATGCTGGCGGCTGTCAGGACGGCCCCCAGAACGAACAGTCCCGCGTACAGCGAGTCAATCAGCGTGAGCCCGAGAACAGTCTCGGGCACTACGCACCCTCCCTCATGCAGACTCAATACAGTCCTGAAGACTCCTAAGCGTTGGCTTCTCGGACAGCAGCGTGTGTGTGATGGCGACGGCGGGCCGGCCTGTGTGGCGGTGGTTTGCGAAGGTTCTTACGCCAGCGAGCAGTATTCTGGAAGGACAGAATGGCCCAGGCCGCCAACCAGGAGCTCGTTGACCAGTTCGAGGAGTTCTACCGGCGATACTACAGCGACGAGATCGGGAACCTCGCACGCCAGTATCCCCGCGAATCGAAGTCCCTCGAGTTGCACTGGCGGGATCTCTACCAGATGGATCCGGACCTGGCCGACGATTACATCAGCCATCCCGACCAGCTCCAGGAAGCCGCCGAGGAGGCGTTGCGGGTGTACGATCTGCCCGTCGACGTGAGCCTCGGGCAGGCACACGTTCGCGTGCACGGGCTGGCCGAGCACACGGACATCCGGGCGATCCGCGCCGAACACCTCAACACGATGGTTTCGATCCAGGGGATGGTGCGGAAGGCCACCGACGTGATGCCGAAGATCGAGCGTGCGGTGTTCGTCTGCCAGCGCTGTGGCACCGACACGGAGGTGCCACAGGGGGATGCGGGGTTCCAGGAGCCGTATCAGTGTGAGTCCTGCGAGCGCCAGGGACCGTTCAAGCTCGACCCGGATCGGTCGGAGTTCGTGGACTCCCAGAAGCTGCGCATCCAGGAGTCACCCGAGGGGTTGGGCGGCGGGGAGACGCCACAGAGCATCGACGTCCACGTCGAGGACGACGCCACCGGCAACGTCACGCCGGGCGATCACGTCACCGTCACCGGCGTCCTCCGGCTCGACCAAAGCGAGGAGGCCACCGACTCGCCGGTGTTCGAACGTTACATGGAGGGGTCGTCGGTCGTCATCGAGGACGCCGAGTTCGACGAGTTGAACATCTCCGAGGCGGACAAAGAGGAGATCGTCGCGCTCTCGGACCACGAGGAGATCCACGAGGAGATGGTGGATTCGATGGCGCCGGCGATCTACGGCCACCGCGAGGCCAAGCTCGCGATGATGCTGCAGTTGTTCTCGGGCGTCACCAAACACCTCCCCGATAAGTCCCGCATTCGGGGCGACCTCCACATGCTGCTCATCGGTGACCCGGGAACCGGGAAGTGCGTGCGGGGCGACACCACGGTGGCGCTCGCCGACGGCAGCGAGCGCGAGATCCGGGACCTCGTCGAAGCGAACCTCAACGACCCGCGGCCCGTCGATGACGGCGTCTGGGACGATGTGGACGTGGCCGTCCCGTCGCTTGCAGCCGACGGCAGGCTCGTGCAGCGCCGCGCGACGAAGGTCTGGAAGCGCGAAGCCCCCGAGACGATGTACCGCGTGCGGACGGCGGCCGGTCACCGGCTCACCGTCACGCCGAGCCACCCGCTGTTCGTCGCCGGGTCGCACGGCCCGGACGCGGTCCGAACCGAGGATCTGGAGGTCGGACAGCTCGTCGGGGTCGCCCCGGACGGCGACGGCTCCGGGCAGGTCGCACCCGACGGGGGCGTCATCCGGGACGCACAACCAGCGCCGGTGGGGGACGCCGAAACCGTCGCGTGGAGCGCCATCGAATCGATTACCGAAGTCGAACCCGACGAGGAGTGGGTGTACGACCTCGAAGTCGAGGGGACCCACAGTTACCTCACCGACGGCGTGGTCTCGCACAACTCCCAGATGATCTCCTACGTGCAGAACATCGCGCCCCGGTCGGTGTACACCTCCGGGAAGGGGTCGAGTGCGGCGGGGTTGACCGCCGCGGCCGTTCGCGACGACTTCGGTGACGGCCAGCAGTGGAGCTTGGAGGCGGGCGCGCTGGTGCTTGCGGACAACGGCGTGGCGGCCGTCGACGAGTTGGACAAGATGGCCGACGACGACCGGTCGGCGATGCACGAGGCGCTCGAACAGCAGAAGATCTCCGTCTCGAAGGCGGGCATCAACGCGACGCTGAAAGCGCGGTGTTCGCTGTTGGGCGCGGCGAACCCGAAGTACGGGCGGTTCGACCAGTACGAGCCGATCGGCGAGCAGATCGACCTGGAGCCGGCGTTGATCTCGCGGTTCGACCTGATTTTCACCGTGACCGATCAGCCCGACCCCGAGGAGGACGCGGCGCTGGCGGATCACATCCTGCAGACCAACTACGCCGGGGAGTTGAACACGCAAAACGAGGAACTCGCGAACGCGAACTACTCGGAGGCGGAGATCGAGAGCCAGACCGAGGACGTTGCGCCGGCGATCGAGCCGGGGTTGTTGCGGAAGTACATCGCGTACGCTCGGCGGACGTGTTTCCCGACGATGACCCCGGACGCGCGCCAGGCCATCGAGGAGTTCTACGTGGATCTGCGATCGAAGGGCGCGGACGAGGACGCGCCGGTGCCGGTGACCGCGCGCCAGCTGGAGGCGATCGTGCGGTTGGCGGAGGCGTCGGCGCGGCTCCGGCTGTCGGATTCCGTGGAGAAAAGCGACGCCGATCGCGTGATCGGGATCGTGCAGTCGTGTCTCCAGGACATCGGCGTGGACCCCGAAACAGGCGAGTTCGACGCCGACGTGGTCGAGACCGGGCAGTCGAAGACCCAGCGGGATCGTGTGAAGAACATCAAGGCACTGATCGGGGAGATCGAAGAGGAGTTCGACGACGGCGCGCCGGTCGAGGAGGTCCTCGATCGTGCCGAGGAGATCGGGATGGACGCCGGGAAGGCCGAACACGAGATCGAGAAGCTCAAGGAACGCGGGGAGCTCTATCAGCCGAACACGGACCACTTGCGCTCGATCTAGCCGACGGCCGGGCCCGGGGGTTGTTCGAACCGGAACGCCTTTTTTGGGGCGCGTTGGAATGTCAACGTAATGTTGTTAGCAGTGGCGTATTCGCGGGCGGCTCGCCGGCAGTTGTGGAACACCTGTGACGCCCATCCGGGGTGTGTCGTGGACCGGTTCGGGCGGGCTGTGCTGTTCCGGGAGACGGAGTTCAGCGCGTTGCAGGTGTTGCGGCTGCGGGCGCGACACGGCGGCCACGTGGCCGTCAAGCAGACGGCACCGTTCAACGAGTTCAAGGAGGTGCCCGAGCGGATCAGGACCGCTGCGGAGGCGTACGAGGGCCGGGCGTCGCGGAGCACACCGTATCGGAAGTTCGCGTCGGGGACCGAGCATCCGGATCCCGAGGGGTTGCGTGGCGTGCCGCTATGAGGGTGGCGTTCGGCGAGCGCGTGCGGCGCGGGCGCGCCGTCGACCTCCGGAACGAGGGCGTGCCCGCGTCGGCGGTGGTGGCGGCGATCACCGACCCGGATGACGGCCGTGTGCGCGGACAGCGGCCGGCCGCGGTCCACGAGCACGTGGGCGTGCTGTGCGAGGGGACGACGCTGCGGGTGGGGGTGGCACTGGCGGCGGCGGCGCGGAGTCGGGGCGCGCGGACGACACACGACGACGAGCTGGCGGCGGTGACAAGACAGCTCGCGGGGTTGTCGACACCGGACGTGGATCTGGCGGCGGCGCGGGAGCGGGTCGCGGCGGCTGAGGCGGCGGTCGGTCACATGCGTGAGCGTGCGGCACGGGTGCAGGGGCGGACCCAGCCGGGGGATGGGGAGCCGGTGGTGGCCGTGACCAGGGCGCTGACGGCGGTGGAGACGGAGTGGCACGCCGCCAAAGAGCGGTTGCGGCGGGCGCAGGCCGCGTGGGCGGACGCCCGCCGCCGGCTCAGCCTCGAAGACCGGCGGGCGAACCTGGAGCAGGCCGCCCGGGACGCGTTGGTGGCGCGCTGGAGTGACCGGTTTCGGCGGGCAATGGACGCGCTGGCGGTGCCGGCGAGCGTCCCGCCGTCACAGCCCCCACGGCGGTTCAGCGGGCCGCCGTGGGCTGGCGCGGCCGCGATCGCCAGGCTGGCCGCGCCGGGCGCACCCCTGGTTGTGAGCGCGGCGGTGTGCGCGGACGCGCTGGCGGCGAGTGCGGCGCTGGATGCGCCGGTCGTGGTGGTGGCTGATTAGGCGTCAGTGAGGTTCTGGTAGGTCGCGCGCAGCGTCACCGGCGTGACGTCGGCGACGGCCGCGGCGGCCGACTGCGTGACGGCGTGGTCGGTGTCGGTTGCGGCGGTGTAGAGGCAGCCGGCGGCGACGCCGCTGGGGTTTCGGCCGGCGACCAGGCCGTCGGTTTCGAGTGCGGCGACGAGTTCGCGGGCCTGGCGCTCGATGCGGGCCGGCAGGGAGAGGGCGTCGGCGTATCGTGGGAGGTATTCGCGGGGGTCGATGGGGCCGGTCGGCAGCCCGAGATCACGGTTCATGGCGTCGTAGGCGGTGGTGAGCTCGGGGCGGGTGGCGCGGGCGGCGGCGGCGATTTCGTCGAGGGTGCGGGTGACCCCGTTGGTCCGACAGGTGGCGTAGACGCCGGCGGCCGCGAACCCCTCGATGGTGCGGCCGTGGAGCAGGCCCGCCGTTTGGGCGGACGCGAACAGCGTGCAGGCCTGGTCGCGGAGCCCGGTGCCGATGCCGAACGTGCCGATGAGGCGGCGGATCTCCGTGAACCCGTAGATCCGGTTGTAGTCGGCTTTCGAGGGGATCGTGGCGCGCTTGTGTTGACGGCGGAGCCGTGCGAACTTGCGGCGTTTGCGGCCCGTGAGCCGTGCGCTGTAGCCGATCTCGGTCGAGAGGCCGCGGTCGTGGCGGGAGCGGGTGAGCGGCGCGCCGGTACGCTCGGGTGCGTGATCGGGGTCGTCGGAGAACGTCCGCCACTCGGGCCCGTGGTCGATGGGCGCGTCCGTGACGACGAGCCCGCAGTCGGCACAGACGTGTTCGGTGTCGGTTTCGCGGATGGTGCCGTCGCATTCAGGGCAGCGGTGTGGGTGCTGCATTGCGTGTGTGCGTAGGGGCCAGAGGAGTGTGTAAGCACCGGCGAGCGAGCGTCGAGACGGGGCGAGGCGGGCGCGAACGGGTGGATAGTCGATACGTTCGCTGGGGTCGGCGGGGGCTGTGGCGGTAGCGAGTGCGTACATTTAGGTTCGAGAGGGGTGCCATCGCGGCGCATGGGATTGGCGGAGATCGCCGACGGCATCACGACGACAACCACACAGCAGCGGGAACGCGGGGTGGCGAGCGTGGACCACACGCGGGCACCGCTGGCCGACCGATTGGGGACGTACGCCGACCGGCTGCCGTGTACGGCGGCGCAGGCGGCGGCCGTCGCCAAGCAACACGCCAGTGGCGCCGGCGAGCAGGCAGTGAGCGACGCCGTCGGCGTCCCGCCGACGACGGTGGCGAAATGCCTGCATCTGCTTGGCTTCGACGACGTGATGCCGCTATCGGAGCGACAGCGCGAGCCGGTGGCGGCGTGGCTCGAGGGGCAACGAACGCGGGTCGATGCGGTGGCGGCGGCCGACGGAACCGAACGCGAATGCATGCTGGCCGCGTACATCATGACCCACGACAGCCTGCCCGGCGCTGCGGACGTGGTGGTGAGCGCACTGTCCCCCCAGCAGGACGCGATGGTGGCAAAACGGGACGCGCTGGCGGCGACGCTGCCGGGATCAGGTGAGGCGGGCGTGGACGGCGTCTAGGACCGACCCGGTGGAAAGCGACGCGGCGACCGCGGTGTCGAAGACGGCGTCGGCGAGGGCGGCAACCGCGGCGGTGAACGCGCCGGTGCCCGAAAGCGGGACTGGTGTGTCGGGGACGCCGGTGGTGGCGTGAGTCGGCACCGCGTGTGTGGCTGCCCGCGGTGTGTCGGCGGCGCGGTTGGCGACGACGTGGGTGCAGTCAGTGCCGATGTCGGCGAGCCGACCGCGGGCACGCTGGAGGGTGTCGACGCCGCGGTCACCGGGCGGAACGACCGCGACGACGGCGTCGGTGGCCGTGACGGCGGCGACCGCCTGGTTGGCGGCGATCGGCGGGGTGTCGACGAGCACGTAGTCGTGTGCGTCCGCGAGCGTGTCGACGACGCTGCCGAGGCGGGCGGCCGCCGCGGGTGTTTTCGCGGCGGCGATGCGCTCGAAGGCGGCGAACGCGGGGTAGGCCGTGAGGGCGGCGTCGGCGTCCGGAGCGATGGCGTACCGGGCGGCCGCCGGGGCCGCGTCTGTGGTGATGACGCGCGTGATGTCGGTCGTGATGCGGCCGGGAACGTGCTGTGCGAGGCCTTGGGTGGCGAACGCGGCGTCGAGAACCGCGACGTTTGCGCCAGTGCGTGCGAGGACAGCCCCCGTGGCGACGGCGAGCCGGGTGGCACCTGCGCCGCCGGCGGTTGCGGTCAGTGCGGCCGTCCTGGCTGGTGAGTCGGACACGGCCGGGACTGCCGCGCCATCGCATAAGAATGTCAGCGGGGGTCAGGCCAGGCGGTCGGTGATGTCCGCGGCGGTGGCGTCGAGGTCCGCGTCGGAGACGTCCGGACGGGTGCCCGCGGCGACGTGCAGCGGGCCGCCGTCGTCGTCGGCGAACCGCGGGATGATGTGGCCGTGGACGTGGGGAACCTCCTGGCCGGCGGCCGTGCCGTTGTTGAACCCGATCGTCGTGGCGTCGGCATCGACCGCGGCTTCGACCGTGGGCGCGAGCGCGTGCAGCGTCTCGAACACCGCGGTGGCGTCGTCGCCGGGCGTGTCCGCGAGCGTGGCGGCGTGGGTTTTCGGGATGACGAGCGTGTGGCCGGGCGCCATCGGCGTGGCGTCGAGGAACGCCAGCGTGTCGGCGTCCTCGTGGACGACGCGGGCGGGGATCTCGCCGGCGATGATCTGGCAGAAAACGCAGTCGTCGGACATGGCTGGTCGGACGCGCGGCAGCCTCTTAAGGGTACGCGAGGTGTTACTCGATCAGCGGCAGCAGGATGCCGAACAGGAACGGGCAGACGACGATGCCGAGCACGCCGAGGATCTCCAGGTCGAACAGCATGGACGCCTCCCAGCCGGAAACCACGCCGGAGCCGAGGACCGTGCCCGCCGCCCCGACGCAGATCATCGCCGCGCTCGCCGCCGTCCCGTACTTCGCGAGGTCCGGGTAGTCGATGTTCGCTGTGTTACTCATACCGGGGGTGGGGCGTGGCCGATCGTAAGTCTTCCGTGTCGAACGGAAGGCATACAACGCGCAACTTCCTCACGGCGTGTATGATTGAATCCGTGCCGGAGCTGTTCGACCTCGTGACCGCACCGCTGTTGACGCTCGCGGGCACGACGCTGGTCGGTGGGGGGCTGTTCGCGGAGCTACAGAGCGCCACGGCGCTGGCCGGCGACGGCGGCAGCATGGTGTTCGGGCTGTGGCTCGCCGTGATGGGCGCAGTGGGCGTCATCGGCGGGGCGAAGGTCGTGCGCGACGCCGTCACCGGGCAGCTGTCGTAACCGGGACTGTACAACCGATTGTTCTTTGAGGTGCGAGCGGGACGGTACCCGTATGAGTGGATTCGGTGACGTGCCCGACCAGTACGATCCCGCGGGCGTCGAGGAGCGGGTGTTCTCGTACTGGGAGGCCGTCGACGCGTACGAGCAGACGGTGGATCATCGCGCCGACGCGGAGACGTTTTTCTTCGTTGACGGCCCGCCGTACACCAGCGGCGCGGCGCACATGGGCACCACCTGGAACAAGACGCTGAAGGACGCCTACATCCGCTACCACCGGATGCAGGGCTACGACGTGACCGATCGGCCGGGCTACGACATGCACGGCCTCCCGATCGAGACGAAAGTCGAGGAACAGCTGGGCTTCGAGTCGAAAAAGGACATCCAGGAGTTCGGCGAGGAGGCGTTCATCGAGGAGTGCAAGCGGTTCGCCGACGACAACCTCGACGGGCTGCAGTCGGACTTCCAGAGTTTCGGCGTCTGGATGGACTGGGACAACCCCTACAAGACCGTCGACCCGTCGTACATGGAGGCGGCGTGGTGGGCGTTCAGCGAGGTCCACGACAACGGCCTCGTCGAGCGCGGACAGCGCTCGATCAGCCAGTGCCCGCGCTGTGAGACCGCCATCGCGAACAACGAAGTGGAGTACGAGGACGTCACCGACCCCTCGATCTACGTCAGGTTCGACCTCGACGACCGCGAGGGCAGCCTGGTGGTGTGGACGACGACGCCGTGGACGATCCCCGCGAACCAGTTCGTCGCCGTCGACGAGGACGGCGACTACCAGCAGGTGCGTGCGACGACGCCGGACGGCGAGACGGACGTCCTCTACGTCGCGTCGGAGTGCGTCGAGGACGTGCTGTCCGCGGGCGGCTACAGTGACCACGAGGTCGTGGCCGACCACTCGGGCAGCGACCTGATCGGGTGGTCGTACACGCCACCGCTGGCGGACGCGGTGCCGGCGAACCCGACCGACGCCGACGGCACCCACGAGGTCTACCACGGCGACTGGGTGGAGGCCGACCGCACCGGCCTGGTGCATTCCGCGCCCGGCCACGGCGAGGAGGACTTCGAGCGCGGGGCGGAACTGGACCTGCCGGTGTTCTGTCCGGTCGGCGAGGACGGCGTCTACACCGACGCGGGAGGCAAGTACGCGGGGGCGTTCGTGCGGGACGCCAACGACGACATCATCGCGGACCTCGAAGCGCGGGACGCGATGCTCGCCAGCCAGATCGTCGAGCACAGCTACGGCCACTGCTGGCGGTGTGACACCGGCATCATCCAGATCGTCACCGACCAGTGGTTCATCACGATCACGGACGTCAAAGACGAGTTGCTGGCGAACATGGACACCTCCGAGTGGCACCCCGAGTGGGCGCGCGACAACCGGTTCCGGGATTTCGTGGAGAACGCCCCGGACTGGAACGTCAGCCGGCAGCGCTACTGGGGGATTCCGGTCCCCATCTGGACGCCCGAGGACTGGAGCGGCGACGCCGAGGACGTGCTCGTGGTCGGCACCCGCGAGGAGCTCGCGGCGCTCGCCGACCAGGACGTCGACCCCGCGTCCGTGGACCTCCACAAGCCGACCGTCGACGACATCACGATCACCGAGGATGGCACCGAGTACACGCGCGTGCCGGACGTCTTCGACGTGTGGCTTGACTCCTCGGTGGCGTCCTGGGGTACCCTGAACTACCCCGAGCAGGAGGACGACTTCGACGAGCTGTGGCCGGCCGACCTCATCATGGAAGCCCACGATCAGACCCGCGGGTGGTTCTGGAGCCAACTGGGCATGGGGACCGCCGCGCTCGGCGACGTGCCCTACGAGGAGGTGTTGATGCACGGCTACGCGAACATGCCCGACGGCCGCGGCATGTCCAAATCGAAGGGCATCACGATCGAACCGAACGAGGTCATCGACGAGTACGGCGCGGACCCCATGCGGATGTTCCTGCTGTCGGTGACCCCGCAGGGCGACGACATGAGCTTCTCGTGGGACGAGACCGAGAACATGCAGCGGGACCTCAACATCCTCTGGAACGTGTTCCGGTTCCCCCGCCCGTACATGGCGCTCGACGACTTCGACGCCAACGTGCCGGCTGCGTTCGGCGGCGACGACGCCGGTGTCGGGATCGCCGACGCCGACCTGGAGACCGTCGACGAGTGGCTGCTGTCCCGGCTCCAGCACGTGAAAGCCGACGCCACCGCCCACTGGGAGGACTTCGAGCAACACCGCGCGCTGGACGCCGTCCTGGAGTTCGTCGTCGAAGACCTCTCACGGTATTACGTCCAGGTGGTGCGCGAACGCATGTGGGAGGACGACGCGTCGGCGTCGAAGACCGCGGCGTACGCCACCATGCAGCGCGTCCTGCTCGAAGTCGTGGCGCTGCTCGCGCCGTACGCGCCGTTCGTCACCGAGGAGCTGTACAGCCACCTCACCGGCGATCGGGGCTACGATACGGTGCACATGGCCGACTGGCCGACCGTCGAGGAGTCGCTGCGCGCGCCGGCCCTGGAGGCCGACGTGGCAGTGCTGCGCGCCGCCGAGGAGGCGGGCAGTCACGCCCGCCAGCAGGCCGGCCGGAAGCTGCGCTGGCCGGTCACGCGCGTCGTCGTGGACGCCGCCGAGGACAGCGTCGTGGACGCGCTCGACGCCCACGGCGACCTGCTCGCGGACCGCCTCAACACGCGCGCGATCGAGGTCGTCGAACCCGGGGCGACCTGGGACGAGCTGGCGTACAGCGCCCGCGCGGACATGAGCGAGCTCGGGCCGGCGTTCGGCGACGACGCCGGCGCGGTGATGAACGCGCTCAACGACGCCCACGTCACCGACAGGGACATCGACGCGCTCGCCGAGCAGGTCGCCGCCGACCTCGGGAGGGACGACATCGAGTTGACCACGGAGATGGTCGAGTTCGTCGAAGAAACGCCCGAGCACGTCGCCGGCGCGGCGTTCGAGACGGAGACGGCGGCGGGAACGGTCTACGTCGACACCGAGTTGAACGAGGACGTCGAGAGCGAGGGGTACGCTCGGGAGGTCGTGCGCCGCGTCCAGGAGATGCGCAAGGAGATGGACCTGGCGATGGACGCCGAGATCCGCCTGGACGTGCTCGTGTTCGACGAGCGCGTGGGCGAGCTGGTCGCGCGCCACGAGCCCCTCATCACAGCGGAGACGCGCGCCCGGGAGCTCGGGGAGGTCGAGGACGGCCACCGCGAGGAGTGGGACGTGGAAGGAACCACGATGATCCTGGAAGTCGAGGCGGTGTAGGCGGCCGCTCTTACCGTTTGACCGGAACGTTGCCGAACCGGACCGTGTGGCGAGTGAGCCGTTCGCCGCCGCCGTCGACGTAGTCGACGCCGACGATGGTCATCGTCGCGGGTGTTTCGCCGTCCGGCAGCGCGTACGTCGCCGACAGGGTGGCTGACTCGCCGACGCCGAGGCGGTCGGTGGCCGCGGTGCCGTCCACGCGGCTGCCGTTCTGGGTCGTGACGGTGCCCAACCGGAGTTCGTAGGGTCGGTCGCCGGTGTTTTCGACGGCGACCGTGAGTGCGAACCGCCAGCCGTCGGTGGCGGCGTGCACGGTGGCGTCCGAGAGCGTGGCGCTGCGGGCGGACGCCGCCAACAGGTCGTCGCCAGTGCCGACGGGTGGTGGCCCGGAGGTGGTTGCGGTCGGGCCGGTGATCGTGGCGGCGTCGTCGCCGTCACCGTCACCGAACAGCCCCGATTTGAGGAGGCCGACGAGCGTGCCGCCTTCGATGACCACCGGGATGCCGAACCCGATGCCGACGAGCGCGCGGATCAGCCAGCGCCGCGGGACGCCGTCGTCGGTGTTGTCGGTGTCTGAATCAGCCATGAGTGAACAGGTGGGTGTGGGTTACACCGGGAAGCCGGGGCTGCCGGGGGCGAGAACGCCGTCGGCGAGCATGCCGTACAGCGGGAGCCCGTACGCGATGATCACGAGGACGACCGCGATGGCCGTCCAAACCTTGAGGTTGTCGAGGATGCGGGGGCTGTCGGCGGGGCCGGATAACGCCGACGGGATCGAGCCGTTGACCGAGAGCCGCCCCATGCCGGGTCGTGACAGCCACGTGCCCACCATCACGGCCAGGAACAGCGCCAGCGAGACGAACAGCAGCGTGCCGCCGATCGCGATCTGGAGTTGCATCTCGCTGATGGTGCCGACCACCGGATCGAAGGGGGCCGCCCCCTCACCGCGGAACAGCGGCTTGGCGGTGCGCCGTGGCAGCCCGGCGAGGCCGCCGCGGTGCATGGCGTTCGACATCAGCGTCATGCCGATCACCCAGACGAACGGCTGGATGGCCGCCAGCGTCCGGTGTTGGAGGCGTTTGCCGGTGATCTGGGGGACCAGCCAGTACGCGACGCCCATCATGGTCAGGGCGAACGCGGTGCCGACGGTGAGGTGGAAGTGGCCGGGCACCCAGATGGTGTTGTGGATGAGGTAGTTGATGTTCATGCCGGCGTTGATCATGCCGGAGAACCCGCCGGCGGCGAACACGAGCCCGGCAAGCGCCATCGCCGAGAACGACGGCTTGCCCCAGGGGAGCGCGCGCAGCCAGCCGATGTAGCCGCTGCCGCCGCGCTGGCGGGCGCCGTGTTCCAGGGACGCCACGACCGTGAACGCGGTCAGCAGCGACGGTAACAGCAGCATGAAGGTGTTCGTCATCGCGATGAATTTGAACCCTTCAGCGATCCCGGGGTCGGTGTACTGGTGGTGGAAGCCGACCGGCGTCGACAGCAACACGAACAGCACGAAGACGACGCGTGCCAGCGGATCACTGAACAGTTTGCCGCCGGCGAGCTTCGGGAGGATGGTGTACCACGCCAGGTAGGCGGGCAGCAGCCAGAAGTAGACGACGGGGTGGCCGAAGTACCAGAACAGCGTGCGGGTCAACAGCGGGTCGACCTGGCTGATCCACCCCATCGACCACGGGATCAGGAACGCGACGACTTCGACGGCCACGCCGGCCGAGGAGAGATACCACATGACGAACGTCGCGAGCACCATGAACGTCTGGAGTGGGATGCGCTCGTCGGGGTTGTCCGCGCGCCACGCGCGATACGTCAGGAAGTAGTCGGCGCCGACGATCCAGGAGCCGACGATGAGCAGCGCCGCCCCGACGTAGAAGGCGGGGTGGGCTTGCAGCGGCGGATAGAACGTGTACAGCACGTTCGCGGAGCCAAAGGGCAGCTCCGGCGCGAACCCGTTGAGGATGGTGATGGCGGCCAGCGTGGTGCCGACGACCATCGAGATGAACCCCGTCCAGACGAGCCGTGGGTGCGAAAGCGGGCGGTCGAGGCTGCGTGTGACCGCCCACACGAAGAACCCACAGATCAGGAACGTGGTGAACACGAGCGCCAGCAGCACGCCGTGGCCGGTCAACACCGTGTAGTACTGGGCGGCGTTGATCGGGAGCAGCGACCGGAGGTGCCCGGTGCGGTAGAGCGCTTGCACGAGGCCGAACAGGCCGCCGATGGCGAGCGCGACGAACCCAACGCCGAAATGCCATCTGACGAGCTTCGCTTCGGTCGGGAACTTGTCGATGAACGTCACGTATCAGTCACCTCGGATTGGTCGGCAGCCGCCTGCTGTGGGGGTGTGAACTCCGACTGCGGGACGACTTCGATGGAGCCCTCCATGGCGTGGTGGGCTGGCCCACAGTACTCGTGGCAGACGATGTGGTGTGTGCGGGCTTCGTCGAAGTTGACCGTGAGCTGTGCGACCTGCCCCGGGATCACCATGGTGTTGACGTTCGTGCCGACCAGCTCGAAGCCATGGGTGACGTCGCCGCTGGTGACGTGGAACGTCACGTTCGTGTCCGCGGGCACGCGGATCGGCTCGCTCGTGCCGGGGGAGAACGCGAACTGTCTGGCTTCGACGTACACGTCGTAGCTGTCGTCGTCGGCCTGGTAGACACCGGGGTCGCGGAAGTTGTCCGCGGCAGTCGGGTTGTCCGGGTTGACTGTGCCGCCGTCGTCGCCGACCATCGCAACGCCCGGGCCGAGTGAGCCGTAGACGATGGTTGCGATGAACGCAACGATGAGTACGAACGCCGCGCCGAGCCAGAGTTTTTCGAATCTGTGAATCCTCACGTGAGTCACCCCATGATCGTCGGTCCGTTCCCGAGGAACTCGATGAAGTACGTGAACGCCCACATCCCCACGAGAATGAGGAAGTAGACCGCAACGATGGAGAGCGTTCCAACCGGGTCGTACTCGTCGTGCCCGAGTTCGGTGTCGGGTTCGAAGGCGTCGGCCTCCGGGATCGCAGGTTGGTCGTCCGTGTCGCCGCCCGGCTCGTAGTCGAACGCCCCCGACGAGTCCGGGGCGGGCGTGCGCCGGTAGTAGCTCACCGCAACCGGGACCAGCATCGCAACCCCGACCGCGCCGGCGAACACGGCGGTCCAGAGGGTGCTGGCCGGAGAGACGCTGCTGCCGGCCGCCCCGCCGCCACCACCGCCAGTGGTGCCACTCGGGGGCGCGCCGACGACGATGGCGCCTTTCATCCCCATCGTGAGATGGGGGTTGCAGTAGTACGTGTACACGCCCGCCGTCTCGAACGTATGCGTGTGGGTGAACCCCTCGTTCTCGATGGGTTCGTGGCCGCCCCAGTCGGCGCCGTCGGGCTGGGATTGGACCAACACGTTGTGCGTGTTCGACGTCCACTTGAACGTCACCGTCGTGCCCGGATCGACCCGCACGGCTGCCGGCCCGAACCCGTACGTGCCGCCGTTGGCGTCAGCGCCGACCTCGACGGTCACCTCGTCGGTGCCGGTTTTGTCAGTGGTGTCGCCGGTGTAGTTCCCGGTCGCGCCGCCGTCGGCGCTTTTGGTGAACCAGTCGCCGTAGTCGGCCGCGACGGTCGGCTGATCGGAGCCGCCGCCACCGCCGCCGCCGCTGTCGCCGCCGACGACGATCGCGCCTTTCATCCCCATCGTGAGATGGGGGTTACAGTAGTACGTGTACACACCCTCGGTGTCGAACGTGTGGGTGTGCGTGAACCCCGTGTTCTCGATGGGGTCGTGGCCGCCCCAGTCGGCGCCGTCGGGCTGGGCGTCGATCAGGATGTTGTGCGTGTTCGACACCCACTCGAAGGACACCGTCGTGCCCGGGTCGACCCGCACGGCTGCCGGCCCGAACCCGTACGTGCCGCCGTTGGCGTCCACCCCAACGTCGATCGTGACCTCGTCAGTGCCGGTCCGGTCAACAGTCGTTCCGTCGTAGTTGCCGACGGCGCCGCCCTTGGCGTCGCCGGAGAACCATCCATCGTACGCTTGAGCCGCGGCCGCCCCGGTCGCCGCCGTGCCGGCCGCGATCGCCGTCGCAGTGCCGGCAGCGGCGCGCAGGACGCCGCGGCGTGAGAGCGCTGTGTCATCTAGTCTGGTCATCGTATGCACCTCGCGTTGGTCCCGTCACCGCCACAGGCGGCAACGAGAGTGCGTTGGCACCGGGCAGCAGCCGTGGGACCGTGGCCGCCCTCCCCGTGTCCGTCCACGTCCCCGTATTTCGAAGGTGTCCTTTAGCAACGCTCGGTGATTCCAAGCGCGTAGGAATTCGTCAAAGCGTTTAGGGGCAGCGCTGGCAACGAGCGCGTATGAACGTGCGACCACAGGTTATTGCGACCGTGATGCCGCTGTTATCGCTGGTGCCGGTGGCATTGTACGCGGCCGGACAGAAAGCGATCGCGGCCGTCGCGCTCGGGAACGTTCTCATCGTCGCGGGGTGCCTGTACTACATGTTCTCGACCGCGGAAGCCGACGACGCCGGGCACGGCGTCGCACACTGACCGCACACCATGCCGGGCGCGGCCGTGGGCTGGTCCGCCGGCAGCATCGCCGAGACCGGAGCGGCGGCCACGCCCGACGCGGGGGTGGTCGTGTTCTTCGTGGTTGGGCTGCTCGGGGGCGCACACTGTCTGGGGATGTGTGGGCCGCTGGTGACGATGTACGCCGACCGCATCGGCACCGACGACCGGCGAGGCCCCTCGACGCGGGCGCTGCGCCAGCACGCCCTGTTCAACGGCGGCCGCACGGTGAGCTACGCGGCCGTCGGCGGCCTCATGGGTGCAGTTGGGGGCGTGCTCGTGGACGCCGGCGGGGTGCTTGCGGTGGCCCACCTCGTCCGGGGGGTGGCCGGCGTCGTCGCCGGCGCGGCCATCGTGGCCGCGGGCGTGGGGTACGCGGCCGGCGGCGGGTCGCGGCTGGCTGCGGGGGCGGTGCCCGGGCTGGGACGGGCGTTCAGCGCCGTCACCGGCCGCCTCACCGACCACGTCGACGACTGGGCGACCGGCCCCCGGATCGCGGTGTTGGGGGCTGCCCACGGCGCGCTGCCGTGCCCGCTGATCTACCCGGGGTACGTGTACGCCGTTGCCACCGCCAGCCCCGTCGAGGGCGCGGCGGCGCTGGGCGCGCTGGGGCTCGGAACGTTCCCCACGCTGTTCGCGTACGGCACCGCCGTGGACGCCGTGAGCGCGACGACGCGGCGGCGGGTCCACCGCGCGCTCGGCGTCGCGTTCGTGGTCGCCGGCACCATCCCGCTGGCGAAGGGGTTGGCCGCGCTCGGTTGGCCGGTCCCACAGGTGCCGTTGCCGATGCCGCCGCTGCCAACATAGCATGACACGAGACAGTTGCACGTTGTGTGGGTTGCCCACGCCGGAGCCGCCGGTCACCGGCGGAGACGACGTCGACGGCGCGTTCTGCTGTCGGGGCTGCATGGAGGTCGCGCGCACGCTTGAGGACCCGGCAGCCATGGACGCCGCCGGGGCCGCCGACAGCCTCGACACTGGCGCGGACACGACGGACGTGGACGGCGAGGCGGCGTTTCTCTCCGTGTCGGGGATGCATTGTGCGACCTGCGAGGCGTTCGTGGAGGCCCAGGCGACCGACACCGAGGGTGTGCGGGCGGCGTCCGCGAGCTACCCGACGGAGACGCTGAAAGTCACCTACGACCCCGAGACGGTCGACCGCGAGGCCGTCCGGGCGGCGGTCGACGGACTGGGGTACAGCGCCACCGAGCGCGACGGCGACGCCGCCGCCGACGACGACGAGTCGGAAGTGGGGCGGCTGCTGGTCGGGGGCTTTTTCGGGATGATGACGATGCTGTGGTACGTCCTGTTTC
Organism: Halobacterium sp. BOL4-2; assembly: GCF_016917835.2. Taxonomy (GTDB): domain Archaea; phylum Halobacteriota; class Halobacteria; order Halobacteriales; family Halobacteriaceae; genus Halobacterium; species Halobacterium salinarum. Next base: position 1,609,087 of record NZ_CP070332.2, read on the forward strand.
TGTACCCCGCGTATCTGGACGTGCCGTCGGCCGCCCAGCTGCTCGACCTCGGGGGGCTGGCGGGCAGTTACCTGCTGGCGAACGTGTGGCTGATGGCGACCGTGGTGTTGGCGTACACCGGCTACCCGCTGTTCCGGGGGGCGTACGTGAGCCTGCGCGCCGGCCACCCGAACATGGATCTGCTGGTGGGGATCGCCGCGGGCGCGGCGTACGTCTTCAGCACGGCCACGATCCTGACCGGCGGCCGCGAGGTGTACTTCGACGTCGCCATCGTCGTGGTGCTTGCAGTCACCGTCGGGGATTACTACGAGGGGCGGGTGAAGCGCGCGGCTGCGGGCCGGCTGGCGGACCTCACCGAGGAGCGCGTCGACGACGCCACCCGCCGGCGCGCCGACGGCACCACGGAGACGGTCGCCATCGAGGAGCTCCAGGCGGGCGACGAAGTGGTGGTCGGCACCGGCGAGCGCATCCCCGTCGACGGCGTCGTCACGTCCGGGTCGGCGACCGTCGACGAGTCGCTGGTGACCGGGGAGTCGACGCCCGTCGGGGCGACGCCGGGCGACGACGCCGTCGGCGGGGCTGTGGTCACCGACGGCCGCCTCGTCGTCGCGGTCGGCGACGACGCCGCGAGCACGCTCGACCGCGTCGTGCGCGTGCTCTGGGACGTGCAGAGCGCGCGGCCGGGCGTCCAGCGCCTCGTCGACCGCGTCGCCGCGGTGTTCGTGCCGCTGGTGGTTGTGCTCGCGGGGGTGGCCGGCGGCTGGCACCTGCTCGCGGGTGGTGCGGCGGCGAACGAGGCGTTGCTCGTCGGGCTGTCCGTGCTCGTGGTGTCGTGTCCGTGCGCGCTCGGGCTGGCGACCCCGCTGGCGGTCGCTCGTGGCGTCCAGGAGGCACTCGACGGTGGCGTCGTGGTGACGGACGTGTCGGCGTTCGAGGCCGCGCCGGCGGTCGATACGGTGGTCTTCGACAAGACGGGAACGCTCACCACCGGCGAGATGCGCGTGCGGGACGTCGTCGGCGACGACGGCGTGCTCGCGCGGGCGGCCGCCGTCGAGCAGTACGCCGACCATCCGGTGGCCGCCGCGATCACCGACGACGCCACGCCCGCCGGCGACATCGACGACTTCGAGCGCGTGCCCGGCCGCGGGGTCGCCGGCAGCCTGGCGGTTCGGCCCGACGGGGCGGCCGCGGCGGCGGACGCGCCCCGGGTGGTGGCCGGGAACCGCGCGCTGTTCGACGACCGCGGCTGGCGGGTCCCCGAGGCGTACGCCGAGCGCGCCGGCGACGCGCGGGCGAACGGCAACGTGCCCGTGTTCGTCGGGTGGGACGGCGAAGCCCGCGGGGTCGTGGTGGCCGGCGACCGGCCCCGCGACGAGTGGACGGACGTTGTCTCCGCCCTGGACGCCGACGGCCGTGACGTGGTGGTTGTGACCGGCGACGACCCCGAAGCGGCCGCGCGGTTCCGCGACCACGACGCGATCGCGGCGGTGTTCGCGGGCGTCCCGCCGGAGGGCAAAACGGAGGCGGTGCGGTCGCTGCGGGCCGACGGCGAGACCGTGGCGATGGTGGGCGACGGCGTCAACGACGCGCCCGCGCTGGCGGCGGCCGATCTGGGGGTGGCGCTGGACCACGCGGCGCTCGCCGCCGACGCCGCCGACGCCGTCGTGACCACCGAGGACCTCGGGGCCGTCCCACGGGTGTTCGCGCTGACGGACGCGACCAACGGCCGCATTCGCCAGAACCTCGCGTGGGCGTTCTGCTACAACGCCATCGCGGTCCCGCTGGCGGTTGCGGGCGTGTTGAACCCGCTGTTCGCGGCGGGCGCGATGACGGTGTCAAGTCTGCTGGTCGTCGGGAACTCCACGCGCTCGCTGCTGGACGACGGGGTGGCTGGCCCGTGAGCGGCGCGCTCACGGCCCGGCCGCGTCGCGAGACGGTCGGCGTGCTCGCAGCGCTCACGCTCGCTGAGCTCGCGGCGCTGGCGGCGTACCTGGCGTCGGTGCCGGTGGCGATCACCAGCAGCCGGTACCTCCTGTACCCGTTCGTGTGGCTGAACGTCGGCGCGATCGCCGTCTGGCGGGTTTCGCCCGGGCCGGCCGGCCGGCGGCGGCGCTGGCTCGCCGCGGGTGCCGGCGCGGCGTATTTCCTCGGGCTGGCGGCCGTCAGCGGCGTCGTGGCGGTGGGGACGGGCAGCGGCGTGACCGTCCACTGGGCGCTGCCGCCGGGGTGGGGGCCGATGGTGATGGGGTACGTCGGCCCGCTACGGGTCGCCGCCGCCCCCTACCGGATCGGGGGGTATCTGGCGCTGGCGTATCTCGTGTACGCCACGCTGGCCGACGCCGAGGCGTCGCTTGTGGGCGGGCTCGTCGGGGTGTTCACCTGCGTGAGCTGCACGCTACCGGTGGTCGCGGCGGTCGTGTCCTCGCTCGCGGGCGGCGCGGTCGCGGTCGGCACGGCGTCGGCGCTGTCGTCCGACGCCGCGACGGCGGTGTTCGTGCTCGCGGTCGGGCTGCTCGCGTGGCGGCCGGACGCCGCCGTAGGGCGGTGGCTGCGCTGAGCGGGCGCGCTCAGAGGGCGTCAGCGATGGCGGGCGCGGCGGACACCTCGGAGACGGCGCACTCGATGGTGTCGGTGCCGTAGACGGCTTCGACGCCGGCGCGCGCGAGCTTCAGGCGGGCGTTGCCGGCGAGCAGCGGGTGGACGGTGGCGACGAACACGCGGGCGGGGTCGTCGAGCGCGGTGATGGCTTCGCTCATCGTGGTGCCGGTGGCGACGATGTCGTCGGTGACGACGACGTCGCGGCCGGCGGTCTGGATCTCACTGGGTTCGACGGTGACATCGCTACCGGAGTGTCTGACCTTCTGGAAGTGATCGGTGACGCCGGTGCCATAGGCGTCCCGGACGCTGGTGGCGAGATCGGTCGCGCCGTGGTCGGGGGAGAGGAACACGGGGTCAGTGAGATCCGCGGGCAGCGGCGCGGCGAGCTGTGGCGCGGCGTCGACGCCCGCGGCAGGCACGTCGAAACACTCCAGGACGCCGTCCTCGTGTGGGTTGACCGTGAGCACGCGGTCGGTGCCCGTGGAGATGGCGCGAGCGACCGCGCGCGCCGACACCGGCTGGCCGGGGTCGAAGGCGTCGTCCTGGCGGGCGTACCCCATGTACGGCAGGACCGTGATGATCTCGGACGCGCCGGCGTCGCGGGCGGCGTCCTGGAGTTGCAGCACCTCGATGTGGGCGTCGCTGGTCGGCGTGGACGCCACGATGACCGCGCGCTCGCCGTCGACGGCCGGGGGAACGGTCACCAGCTGCTCGCCGTCCGGGAACGAGTCGTAGGCCACATCGCCGAGCCGCTCGCCGGTTGCGGCGGCGAGCGCGGCCGCGAGTGACTGACTCGAGGACCCGCTGAGTAACATACGCGAGTGGACTCGGGCCGGCGGCTTACACGTTTCCTTTGGCTGCCTGCACGACCGCCGGGCGCGGGCTGCGCCGCGGTGTCGGTGCTTCGGCGTGGGTCTCTAATGGCGCGCTTGCCCCCCATGCGTTTCGGATCAGAAAACCGCGAACGAGCGGAGAGTAGTAGAACGTGGTACTCGTATGGGCGCGGAGGAAACGCGCGCGATCGTCGGAGCCGTCTGATTTCGTCTGCCAGCGGCTGTGAACGTGCTTGAGCGAGATAGAGTAAGCGCAGCAAAAACGACAGCGTCGCTAATAACCGCACGTATGACAGAATCGCGGAGCCGTTCTCTTACGAAGGCGAGGAACGGGCCAACTCTGTTCGGGAGACTGGTGAGAGAACAACGAGCAGAGTGCGCTCGATACCGTAGACCATATCTTTGATGCGCGAGCAGATCAAATTGATGACTGAATTAACAAGGGTAGAGGCGTCATTTTCGGGTATCGGGATTCCGAAACGAAAGTAGGAAACTAGAATTTTTACTCGTATGTCATCAGAGAAAACTCTCGATATTATCGCCACCCTGAGTGTGTTGGCGATGGTGGCTACGTGGGCGCTTGAGGGGAAAGATTTGCTCCTGCTAGTAGCAGTAGCCTCTCTTATATTAGGCCACATTACACGTAAATTTCGGACCCAGGGTCCTGATAAGTGAGCGACACGACTCCCGGTTAGGATACCATAACTGGACGTGCGGCCGAGAGTAGGGGATTGACTGAAGCGTCTCGGATAGCCCCAGGAAAGCGCACCTGATCGTCGGGACCGTCTGATTGCGTCCCGACCCTCACCGGTCGGGAGTGTGCCCGACGACCGTGACGGCGGCGGCGTCGGGCAGCCCGAGGCTGCGGTGGCGGGCGTCGCCGTCGCCGTCCACGACGATCAGCGTCCCGGCTGCGGTGAGCAGGATCGTCGTGTCGACGGCGTACGTGGCGTCGACGACGCGGGCGGCGTCCGACGGCGCGATGTCGCGACAGGGCTGCCATGCGTCGGTGCGGTGTTCGAAGCAGGCTTCGGGGGTGGCGGCGTGGGCGACGCCGGTCGCGCCCGGCGCGGCGGAGGCGGGGTCGGCGGCGACCGTGCGGAACGCCCCGGTGGCGGCTTCCCGCCAGCCGTTGCCCAGCGCGAACAACCCCTCGCTGGTGGCCGCGTGTGGCACGCCCGGGGCGGACACGTCGTATGCGTCGTCCAGGCCGGCGTCGGCGAGACCGGCGTCGGTGAGCCGGTGGACGCCGTCGGTGGCGGCCACGAGGTCGGCGTCGAGCGCGCGAACGGTGGCGTCCGTGAGGACCGCGCGGTCGGTCCACGCGCCGGCGTCGGGGTCGTACTGGGCGATCCGGCCGTCCTCGTCGGCCGCCAGGACGGTGCCGTCGAAGCCGGTGACCGCGACGGCGGCGGGGAACCCGATGTCGGCGAACGCGCTGTCCGGCGGTGCCGTCGACAGCACCACGCCGTCGGCGGTGGCGGCGGCCACGCCGAGCCGGGTGGCGGCGACGTCGCGGGCGTCACACCGGTGTTCGAGCGCGAACTCGCCGACAGTGCTGGCGCCGATGTGGGCCGCGGTGATGCCGAGGCCGGCGGCGATGTACGCCACGTGGGCGTCGGTGTCCTCGACGAACACGTGGTCGTCGCGAATGGCGGGCATGCGTACAGCCGGGTCGGCTGCACGCTAAGTGGTTGCGGTTCTCTCGAAAGCGCTTTGCAAGCCCGGGGGGACTACTGACGTATGCGACGACGAACAGTGCTTGTGGGCGTCACCGGCGCGCTGTTCGGGGTGGGCGGCGGCTGTCTGACGATGGGAGCCGACGAGACCGCTCGCGTCCGCGCGAAGCGCCCGTCGGAGTCCGCTGGGGACGGTGAGACACACGTGTGCACGCTCTCGGAGGCGTTCGTGACCAACCACCAACCCCTGGAGCGCGTGGCGTCGGCGACGGTGGAGAACGCACCCCGCGGCGAGTGGGTGACCGAGGACATCACCCGGGAGGCCGGCGACGCCCTCGCCGACGACCTCCGGGAGCACTGTGATGCCACGGAGGGGCCCTACCGCTACCAGGACACGACGCTGGTCGTGGAGGTTCGCGTGCTCGACGACGACGGGAACGTGGGTGACCCGCTGTTCCCCGTGAACGTGACGCGTTCGGAAGCGATTAGAGGCGGCCGCACGCAGGAGGATGCATGAACGTCTTCGGGTCGAGCGGAACGCGGGGCGTGGCCAACGAGGAGCTCACACCGGGGTTCGTGTTGCGCGTCGCGAAGGCGGCCGGCTCGGTGTGGCGCGCCGACCGCGTCGCGGTCGCACGGGACACCCGAACCACCGGCCGCATGCTCGAAAACGCGGCCGTCGCGGGCCTCCAGAGCATCGGCGTGGACGTCGACCGGCTCGGGGTGGTTCCGACGCCGGCCACGCAAGCGTACGCGGAGCGCGCCGGCGTCCCGGCGGTGATGGTGACCGCGAGTCACAACCCCAGCCAGTACAACGGCGTCAAGCTCGTCGGCAGCGACGGCGTCGAGCTGGCGGTTGCCGACCTGGAGCGCGTGGAGCGCGCGTTCACCACCGAGCAGTTCGACAACGCCGCCTGGGACGGTGTGGGAGCCGACCGGGAGGTGGCGTCCGCGGGCCGCGACTACCGCGCACAGCTGACCGACGCCGTCGACCGGGCGGCGATCGCGGCCGCCGACCTGACGGTCGCCCTGGACCCGGGCCACGGCGCGGGCGCGCTCACCAGCCCGACGTTCTACCGCGAGCTCGGGTGTGACGTCGTCACCGTGAACGCCCAACCGGACGGCCACTTCCCCGGCCGGGAGCCCGAGCCGGTGCGCGAACACCTCGGCGACCTCGGCGCACTCGTGCGCGCGGCCGACGCCGACGTGGGGATCGCCCACGACGGCGACGCCGACCGTGCCATCTTCGTCGACGAGACCGGCGAGTACATCGAGGGCGACGCCACGCTCGCGGCGCTTGCGGAGGCCGAGCTCGACGCCGGCGACACCACGGTGTCCGCGGTGAACGTCAGCCAGCGCCTCGTGGACGTCTGCGATCGCACTGGAGCGACGCTTGAGCTCACGCCCATCGGCTCCACGCAGATCATGACCCGGATCCGCGAGCTGGAAGCCGAGGGCGACCACGTCCCGGTGGCCGGCGAGGGCAACGGCGGGATCATCTTCCCGGAGTACCGCATGACCCGCGACGGCGCGTACACTGGCGCACGGTTCCTCGAACTGCTGGCCGACGGCACGCCCGCAAGCGAGGTCGTCGCGCCGTACGACGACTACCACAACGTCCGCGTGAACGTCGACTACGACACGGAAGCACAACGGGGGGCGCTCCTCGACGCGGCGGAGGCGCGCGCGCTGGACGCGGACGCCGACCGCACCACCATCGACGGCTACCGGCTGGACTACGGCGACGCCTGGGTGCTCGTGCGGCCGTCGGGCACGGAGCCGGTCGTCCGCATCTACGCGGAGTCCACCGACCACGAGCGGGCCGAATCCCTCGCGGAGGCGTTCGCCGCGGATCTGCGCGCGGCGCGGGCCGACGCCTAGTACTCGTCGAGCGCGTCGCGCAGGCGCTGTTCGCGGGCTCGCGCCCGCTGAAGGTCGTCGGCGACGCCGGCCGCGATGCGCTGTTTCTCGTCGGCGGTCAGCTCGTGGGTCGCGACGGCGGCGTCCCGCAGGCGGTCGTAGTCGTCGCCGCGCACCCGCCGCCGGACCGCGTGCAGCGGTTCGAGCACGTCGTCGCCGGCGAACCGCGCGACGACCGACACCAGTTCATCGAGCCGGTACTGGAGCGCCGCGGCGGGCGCTGGCGGCCACCCCACGAGGAGTGGATCGGCGTCGAGGCGTTCGAGGTACGTGCGGTTCCCGCCGACGGCGCGCTTCAGCGTGCGCGGCGCGGCGACGTAGTGGTCCAGCTTCGACGGCGAGTAGCCGGCGTACTCGAGCAGCTGGGGGATCGGCTCCGTGCCGGCCGCGCGGTCGGCGACGAAGTCAGCGAGCCCCTCGGGCGCAGGCTCGAACCCCACGAGCGGGTAGGCCTCGGTGGTCCGGACGAGCGCGATGACCTCGCGGGCGGGCGCGTCGCGGCGGAACGACTCGAACGCCGACCGGACGGCGTCGTCGTAGGCGTCGATGGGCTGGCGGAGGGTCTCGACGGGCGCGTCGAGGTCGGCGTTCCCAAGCCGTCGGAGGCGCTCCAGTTCGGCGACCGTGTCGGCGGCGGCGTCGGCGGCGTCGGCCACCCGCGAGCGCGCCGCCCGGTAGTCGTCGTGGGCGTCGGCGCGGTCGTCGAGGCGGCCGACGAGGTCGCGGGCGTCCTGGAGGCGACGCCGCGCCGTCGCGAAGTCGTCGGCGGACAGGCGGCGCTTCTTGAACAGTTCCAGCAGCGACTCGAAGGTGTCGCGCTCGGGCAGGTCGTCGTCGAACCCGTCGACGAGCGCGACGAGGTCGTCCTGGAAGTCCAGATACGACTGGAAATCACCGGTGCCGGTGGCGTCGCCCTCGTACTGGTCGAACAGCCGGTTGAGATCCGCCAGCGCGGTTCGAAGCGCTCGAAGCCGATCAACGCCGTACGTTTCGACGGCGGCGTCGGCGTCGGCGGCCGCGTCGGCGGCGTCCCGGAGCGCACCGACCAGCGCGTCTGGATCCGCCTCCGGTGCGGGCTGCGCGTCGGACATACGCGACAGAACGAGTGACCGCGGGATAGGCCTTCTGTCACCCCACCCGGACTACACGCGCGCCGAGTCCAGGTCGATGTCCAGCTCCGCGAGCACGTCACGGGCCGCCTCGCGGTTTTCCTGGTGGGTTTCGAGGAACTGTGCCATCAGGTCGGCGGCCTGCTCCTTGCAGCCGCCACAGAGCCGGTCGCCGTTGGCGCACTCGGCGTAGACCTCCTCCGCGAGGGCGTCGTCATCGCCCGCGAGCAGGTAGGCGTACAGCTCGTACACCGGGCAGTCGTCGGGCTCGCCGCCGCGCTCGCGCTGCTCGGCGGCGGTGTCGCGGCCGCCGGTGGTGGCGGCCGCGACCTTGTCGGCACCCGTCTCGGGGTCGTCGAGCAGGCTGATGTGGCTGGCCGGCTCCGAGGACGACATCTTCCCGCCGGTCAGCCCCGTCATGAAGCGGTGGTAGACCGACGACGGCGGCACGAACCCGTAGCCGCCGTGGTCGACCTCGACGGCGAGCGCGAGGTCCCTGGCGGTCTCGGCGGACAGCTCGAAGGCGTCGACGTGCCCCTCGAAGACGCGCTTCTCGCCGGCGATCTCGTCGATGAGCGCCGTGAACGCCTCGTCTGTGGCCTGCCGGTCGAAGAACCGAACCCGGGGACGCAGCGGCTCCATGCCCGCGTTCTCCAGTTTCTGAACCACCGATTCGGCGGTGGCCGCATCGACGCCGTCGGCGGCCGCGGGCTCGGCCGCGAGCCAGTCGGCGGCCTCCGTACACCGGGGCTGATCGGTGTCCGCGGCGTACTGGCTGCGGGCGTCGTAGGCGGCGCGGACGAGCGGGCGCTCGTCGTCGTCGAACGCCACGCTGGCGAACGCCTCGGTGACCTTGAAGTAGCGCGTGCGCTCGGCGAGGTCGCGGGCGAACCGCACGTGGGGGTCCTGGTCCGGGCCGACCGGGATGACCGTCGGTTTCGGCGCGTCGAGTTGCGGGTAGAGGATGTCGGCCATCTGCGTGACGACGCTTTGCATGTGGGACACGTCGGTGTCGCCGCCGAACCCGTAGATGGCTTCGAACTCCGAGGTGTTGGCTTCGATGCCGAGCTCGAACGCGAGGTCCTGGAGTTCGCGGTTCGTGGACTGGCGGTAGAGCTCGCCCTCGTCGGCGTCGAAGCCGAGCGCGAGCAGGCTCAGCAGGTAGTCCTCGGCGTGCTCGTCGATCTCCGCCCAGTCCAAGCCCCGGGCGGAGTGCGCCTCCAGGTCGGCGATGAGCGCGTACGCGTCCCCGCCCTGTTGTTGGTGCCAGATGAGCTCGTCGAACACCATCTTGTGGCCGATGTGTGGGTCCCCGGTGGGCATGAACCCGGACAGCGCCGCGAACGGCTCGTCGTTGCGCATCGCCGCCGCCACCCGGCGGTAGTCGCGGTGTCCGAAGATGATCGCGCGCCGCATCAGCGGGTGGGGTGTGGGCACGCCGTCGAGGACGTCCTCGAAGGCTTCGATGCCGAACTCGTCGAAGAGCGCGCGGTAGTCCGAGATGGTTGCCGACCCCCAGGGGTCGAGTGCAACGTCGTCAGCACCGGCCGTGTCGTCTGTGTCGTCGGATGTCATGGCGTCAATCGACTCACCGAAAGCCAGCGAATCGTGTCGTCTGTGTCGTCGGTAGCCGCAAAAACCATTCGCTTGCGGACGCCGTGGGCCAGTCGCACGTCGAGCGAGAGGTCCCCCGGGGAGAACACGTGGGTGTCGGTGATCACGCGCACCAGCAGCTCCGAGTGCCCGAGGTCGTCGACCGACGACACCGCCGAGTACACGCGGAAGTCGGCGCCGAACTTGAACCCGGTTTTCGGGACCGCGCCGGCGTCACGGAGCGCGCGATAGACGGCCAGCCGGCAGTCGAAATGCTCGCCCTCACCGAGCCGCCCGCGGGCACGAACGTCGTCGATGGTGGCGTCGGTGAGCGTCAACACGCCGGCGTCGATGAGGTACGCCGCCTCCACGAGCGACAACTGGAGGGCGTCGTGGTCGGCGGCGCGCCCGCCGAGGGGCTGGCCGTAGAAGCCGGCGTTGTGCAGGCGCTGTGGCGGCTCCCAGACGAGCACGCGGTCGTCCAACAACACCCCCGGGACATCGGTGGGGCGGTCGAGGGTCGTCTCCCCGGTGGGGGTTTCGGGGGCGATGTCGAGGTAGGTGATCTCGCTTTCCTCGTCGACGACCGCCAGCACCGACTCCGAGAGCCCGTCGACGGGGAGGGTCGTGCGCTCGTCGACCACGCGCACCCGGTGTTTCACGACGCCGTCGCGGCGCGTGTTCCCGCGCGGGAACACCACGAAATCGCCGTCGCCGGGGTCGCGCCACCACGGGTCGCGGTCCGGCACCAGGTAGAACCCCCGATCCCGGAGGTCGACGTAGACCAGAAACCGGGCGGCGAACCCCGCCTCGCGGTCCGTGAGAAACGCCCGAAACCCCATGCCGTCGACGGAATCGAGGTCGCCACGGAACAGGAGGTGGGCGGCCTCCACGAGCGACACCGCGATGTCGTTGCCGCCCAGCGGGTAGCCGTACCCGCGTGCGTCGTGGAATCGCTGGCGGGCGTCGCCACCGATATGCACTGTATCCCCGCGCAGATCGCCGTCCATACCCCACGGACACGGCCAGCACTCAAAGCGACTGCGGTGCGCGCTCGCAGTCGCCGTCCAGACACCGAACGCCGGTGGCGGTCCTGATCGCGGGCAACCCACACCCACAGTCGCCGGCGGTCGTCCCGTGGGGAAGCCGGAACCGCGCCCCGCAGGACTCGCAGGCGGCGTGCAGTCCACGCTCGGACGCCACCCCGAGCGCCGCCCCGCAGCGACACGTCCAGTCGATGGCGTCGGCGACCGCGGCCGCGATCGGCTCGCAGTCGCGGTCCACGCAGGCGGTCACCGTCACGCCACGCGCCACCCGGATCCGCGGCAGCCCGCAGGCCGCACACGCGTCGTCGACGACCGCCACGTCGCGCGGGATCGAATACTGGTCGCGGCAGTCCACACACACCACGCGGCCGCCGTCGCGGACGAACGCGCCGCCACACTCACAGCGCCCCACGGGCGGCCCCGCGGGCGACACCGGATAATGGGCGTCGCCGTGCTCGGTCGCGCTCTCGACGACGAGGCGCTCGTCGCCGTCGGCGGCGTCGATGCGGAACCCGCTGGCGTCGCGCGTGTACCGCACGACACCGGGCCTGGTGAGCCACGCCGCCGGCTGGTAGCCGTCGGCGTCGTGCACCAACACGGTGTCGTCGGGTTTCACCACGACCACCACGTCGCCGCGCAGCACGCGGTCGGTGGACGCGTCGTTCTCGTAGCGCACCGCACACTCCCCGGCCAGCACTCGGATGGCGTCCTGCATGCGTGTGGGTGGCCGCGGTCTCCGGTTTCAATCCTCGGCTACACCACGTCGACGGTGCGGGTCTCGGTCACGGGTGGAAGGGGTAACTCCGCGAACGCGACCGTGACCTCGAACGTGAGCGTGTCCGCGTCGGGCGCGCCGAACACGCCCACCGGCACCGACAGCGCGCCGTCCAGGTAGCTGGTTTCGGTGGTCATCTCGACGCCGTTGACGGTGACCGTGACGCCGGCGTTGGCCCCGCCGCCGTGGTTGCGGACGGTGACCTCACGGAGGTCGTTGTCACCGGCGGGAACGGAGTCCGGGAAATCGCCCCAGTCGACGGCGACAGCCGGCAGGCCGGCGGCCTGCTCGTGGACGCTCTCGGCGACGCCCGGCGCGAGACCGGCGTCCACGAGCCCGGAAACGCCCGCATCACGGACATCCCCCGGGGTGTCGATGCCCTCGTCGTGGAGTTTGTGCGCGCGTCCAGCGGCGACACCCTCGATGGCCGTCAGGCCAACGGCGGCCTCGGGGACGCCGGTGTCGATGCGGGCCTCCAACCGGGCCGCAGCGTTCGCACCCAAGGCGTCGTCGTACCGGTCGAAAAACGCCCCCAGCGCCGCCAGCAGCCGGAGCGCGTTCTGCGTGATCACCCACGCGTCCGAGCGGAGTTCCGAGGGGACTGCGCCCCGCATGCTCGCGCGCAGGATCGCGTACACCTTCCGCGGGCCGTCGGCCATCTCGTCGCCGCTGTGGCCCAGGACGGTGTGGATCGCGTCCTGCTCGGAGTGGCGGGCGCTCACGGAGTCGAACTCGCCGGCGGCAGCCACCGCGCGCAGGATGGCGCGGTCATCGGCGGCGTCGTCGATGACGGCGCGGAACTCGCGGGCGGTGTCCAGGCGGAGGTAGTACGTCGACGCCAACACCCCCAGCCGGGTCGCCGACAGCCCGAGATCCGCGTCGGTCTCCACGAACCCCTGGTCGATGAGATCGTCGAGGGTCGCCCGGACGCGATCGCGCAGCGTCGAGAACTCGTAGGCGTCGGGCGCGGACTGCGCGCGCTGGTAGTAGAACGTCGTTTCGAGCCACGCCATCACGTCGCCGAGGTCACGGATCGTCCCCATCGCGATCTCGGCGTTCAGATGCTCGGCGAGGTTGCCGTCGAGTCGGCTCTCGATCTCGTGGCCCTCGTCCAGCAGCGTCCGATAGGTGTCGGCGTCGCTGGTGTCACACACCACCCAGCCGTAGCCCACGTCGTCGTAGCCGGGGCGGCCCGCGCGACCCAGCATCTGGAGGACGTCCAGGGGGCTCATGTCGACCTCTCCCTCCAGGGGGTCGTGGAGTTTCGTGTCCCGGATCACCACGCAGCGCGCCGGCAGGTTCACGCCCCACGCCAGCGTGGACGTGGAGAACAACACCCGGATCTTGCCCTCGCGGAACCACTGCTCGACGTGGCTTTTGTCGGTGGTCGACAGCCCCGCGTGGTGGAACGCCACCCCGTCGAGCACGGACTTCCGCAGCGTCTCGTTGTCGAGCGCCTCGGTGGCCGTGTGGAAGTCGTAGTCGCCCCGCGACCCCACCGGGATGTCCCGCTGTGCGATCTCGTCTCTGGTCTTCTTGGCTGCCTGCACGGTGTCCTGGCGGGACGCCACGAACACCAGCGACTGGCCGTCCTCCCGGAGGTGTGGCTCGGCCAGATCGAGCGCCGTGAACAGCCGCCGGTACTTGTCCGCGAACGGGTTGTCACCGTGGTCGTAGGTGCGAACGCCGGCGTGGAGGTCCACCGGCCGGTAGTCGTCGTCGAACTCGAAGGTGGTGTCGGGGGTGGCGTCCAGCCAGTCCGCGACGTCGCCGATGTTCGGCATGGTCGCCGACAGCGCGACCACTCGGGGGTCACAGAGCCGCCGCAGCCGCGAGACCACGACTTCGAGGACGCTCCCCCGGGTCTCCGAATCCAGCAGGTGGACTTCGTCGATGACCACGCACTCCACGTCGGTCACGAACGCGTACCGCGGGGAGTCGTGTTTGCGGGTGGCGGAGTCGGCCTTCTCGGGAGTCATCACGAGCACGTCGGCGCGCTCGGCGCGCCGCGGGTTCAGGTCGCGCTCGCCGGTGACCACGTACACGGAGTATCCGAGCGCCTCGAAGCGCTCCCACTCGTCTTCTTTCTCGTTGGTGAGCGCGCGCAGCGGCGCGACGAACAGCGCCGTCCCGCCGTCGGCGAGCGTCTGGCAGATCGCGAGCTCCGCGAGCGCCGTCTTCCCGCTGCCGGTGGGCGCGGACGCCACCACGTTCGCGTCGGATTCCAGCAGCGCCGGCACCGCCTCCCGCTGCATCGCGTTGAACTCGTCGAAGGGAAACGCCTCGGCGAACTCCGGAACGACCTCGGCGACATCCATCGCTGAAGGGGAGGGGCGGCCGGCGGATAGGCGTTTCTAGTCCGACGCGGCGGCGGTCGCGGCGCGCTCGATCAGGCCCGTCGCGCCGCTGGTCTGCGCCCAGAAGTAGGCCGTGACGCCGACCGCGCACGCGACGTTCGAGGCGGTGATCGCCCAGAACGCGGCGTGGACTGGCACCGAGAACACCACCACGTACGCGCCGAGGGCGGCCACGGGGAGCCGCACCCCCCAGTACTGCAGCAGCGTGGCGACCATCGAGACGGTGGTCTTGCCCGCGCCGTTGAACCCGCCCTGGATCGGGTAGATGAGGCCGAACGCCCAGTAGCCGACGGCGAGTATCTGGAGGTACGCGACGGTGTACGTCAGTTCGATGCCGGAGAACGTGGGCGCAAACACCGACACGATGGTGGCGGGACTGCTGTACTGGGCGACGCCGAGGACCGCCATCCCGGCGGTGGTGGCCCCGGCGGCCAGCCAGGTCGCGCGCGTCGCCCGATCGGGGTTGCCCGCGCCGACGTTCTGCCCGACGATGCTCGACACCGCGCTCCCGACGGCCGCCGCGGGGACGAACGCGACGGTGGCGATGCGCGCGCCGATGGTGTACGCCGCCAACCCCGCGCTGCCGGCGACGCCGGCGACGATGGCGACAACCAGCAGGCGCGCGATCTGGCGGCCGGCCTCCTGGCCGGCGTGGGGGACGCCGACCGAGAGCAGGCTGCGAACGGTGTCACGGCTGACCCCCAGGTCGGCGCGGCCGATAGTGAAACTGGTGCTGTCGACGCCGAGCCCGGCGACTGCGACGGTGAACCCGGCGACGTACCCGATCGCGGTGGCGAGCGCGGCGCCGAAGATGCCGTAGCCGGCGAACCCGGGGAGCTGCCAGCCGACGATCAGAAACGGGTCGAGGACGACGTTGGTGAGCACGGCGACGACGTTGATGAGCATCGACATCCGGGAGTCACCCCAGCCGACGAACCCGGATTCGATGGTGTCGCTCATGCCGCCGAAGACGCGGCCGACGGTGGTGACAGTGAGATAGGTGGCACCGAGTTGTATGACCGCCTCGTCGGAGAGCAGGACCCCAACGAGGTCCGGTGCCAGCCAGAGAACCACCACAGCCAACAGGAGGTTGGCAGCGCCGACGAGCACGGTCGCATGGAACCCGGTGCTGCGGGCCGCCGCGGCGTCGTCAGCGCCGACGTGTTGGGCGACGAGCACCCGGCAGCCGATCGTGGCGACGCTGGTGGCGAGGGCGAGTAATCCGATGAGCGGCGCGACCAGACCAACGGCGCTGACGGCGTTGCGGCTGACCCGCCCGAGCCAGAACACGTCGACGATCTGCTGGACGACGACGACGTACTGCTGGACGACGAGGGGGGCGGTGAGCACCAGTAGCGCGCGGGGGAGTGACCCGCCGGTGATCTCGTCACGTGAGAGATCAAACATGAGTGGGGTGTGTTACCGATTGGTTTTCCAGCGCCGTGGCATTAATCTATGTATCTGTGGGTCGTATTGCCGGGGCAACAATCCCCAGCATTTTTGCGGCTGGTCCCGAAGGAACTGGCATGAGTAGCCGCCGGAAGCCGGAGTGGCTAAAGATGCGGCCGCCGTCCGGGGAGCGGTTCACGGACATCAAGGAGACGCTCCGCGACAACGACCTCCACACGGTCTGCGAGGAGGCGTCGTGTCCCAACATGGGGGAGTGTTGGAGCGGCCGTGACGGCCCCGGCACGGCGACGTTCATGCTGATGGGGGATCGCTGCTCGCGTGGCTGCAACTTCTGTGACGTGAAAACCGGCGGCATGGAGCCCCTAGATCCCGATGAGCCGGCGAACGTCGCGGAGTCCGTGGCGGAGATCGGGCTGGACTACGTGGTGTTGACGTCCGTCGACCGCGACGACCTCGACGACCAAGGCGCCGGCCACTTCGCGCGGACGATCCGGGAGATCAAAGAGCGCGACCCCTCGATCCTGGTGGAAGTGCTGATTCCGGATTTCCAGGGCGAGAAATCGCTGGTTCAGAAGATCATCGACGCGGGGCCGGACGTGATCGCGCACAACATCGAAACCGTCGCGCGCCGGCAGGTCCCCGTGCGGGACCGGCGCGCGGGCTACGAGCAGTCCCTGTCGGTGCTGGAGTACGTGACCCGGGAGTCGGACATCTACACCAAGACGAGCATCATGCTGGGGGTCGGCGAGTACGACCACGAGGTCTACCAGACGCTTGGAGACCTCCGGGAGGCCGGCGTGGACGTGGTGACCCTGGGGCAGTATCTCCAGCCGTCGCGGTCACACCTCGACGTCGCGGACTACGTCCACCCCCAGAAGTTCGAGACGTGGCAGCGCGTGGCCGAATCCGAGTTCGGGTTCCTGTACTGCGCGTCGGGACCGATGGTGCGGTCCTCGTACAAGGCCGGCGAGCTGTTCGTGGACGCCGTGCTGCGGGAGGGCAAAAGCGTCCAGGAGGCCCGCCGGAACGCGCGGCGTGCGGCGTCAGAGTGAGGCCACTGGCGGCGATCACCGTCCGACCGGTCGCCGACGACGACGTCCGGGCGGCGTCGGTTCGATTTCGTATTTTTCCCGGGAATGGCGCTCGTTCTACCCAATCAGTCCACTGAGACTGGACAGTGGGTTGAAATTCGATGGCAGCGATCCCCATGGAAACGATTGTTACGAAAATCATATAGTCGCAGGGGTAGATCCTCCGCACATGTCAGGACGGGGGTACCCGTGACCGAGACCATTCATCGAGCACCCGACGACACCTACCGGGTGCTGGACGAGAACGGCGAGCTGGTCGACGGCGCGGAGGTACCGGACCTCACCGACGACGAGCTCGTGGAGATGTACCGCTACATGAAGCTCGCGCGGCGCTTCGACGAGCGCGCGGTGAGCCTCCAACGGCAGGGTCGGATCGGCACCTACCCGCCGCTGTCCGGCCAGGAGGGCGCACAGATCGCGTCCGCGATGGCGCTTGCCGACGACGACTGGATCGTGCCCAGCTACCGCGAGCACGGCGCCAGCCTGGTTCGCGGCCTCCCACTGAAAGACACCCTGCTGTACTGGATGGGTGACGAGCGTGGGAACGCGATCCCGACCGAGGAGAACATCTTCACGGTCGCGGTGCCGATCGCCAGCCAGATCCCCCACGCCACCGGGATGGGGTGGGCGTCGCAGCTCAAAGACGAATCCGACACGGCGTTCATGTGTTACTTCGGGGACGGCGCGACCTCCGAGGGTGACTTCCACGAAGGCCTGAACTTCGCGGGCGTCTACGACACGCCGAACGTGTTCTTCTGCAACAACAACCAGTGGGCGATCAGCGTCCCGCGCGAACAGCAGACAGCGACGGACACGCTCGCCCAGAAGGCCGCCGCCTACGGCTTCGAGGGCGTGCAGGTCGACGGGATGGACCCGCTTGCGGTCTACCAGGTGGCACACGACGCCATCGAGAAAGCGAAAGATCCCGACGAGGACGAAATGCGGCCGACGCTCATCGAGGCCGTGCAGTACCGGTTCGGCGCGCACACCACCGCCGACGACCCGTCGGTCTACCGCGAGGAGTCCGAGGTCGAGGCCTGGAAGGACAAGGACCCGATCCCGCGTCTGGAGACGTTCCTCGTGGAGACCGACCGCCTCGACGAGGCGGCCATCGAGTCCATCGAGGCCGACATCGAGGACGCGGTCGCCGACGCCATCGAGGCCGCCGAGGAGACGCCGCGGCCCGACCCCGCATCGATGTTCGAGAACGTCTACGCGGAGATGCCACAGCGCCTAGAACAGCAACTGGAGTATTTCCAGTCGATCCGAGACGAGTACGGCGACGAGGCGCTCCTGGAGGACTAACGATATGAGCGAGAATCTGACGCTAGTGCAGGCGGTACGGGACGGCCTCCACGACGGGATGGCCGAGGACGACGACGTGCTCGTGATGGGCGAGGACGTCGGGCAGAACGGCGGTGTGTTCCGGGCGACCGAGGGCCTCTACGAGGAGTTCGGCGACGACCGGGTCATCGACACGCCGTTGGCGGAGTCGGGGATCATCGGGTCGGCGGTCGGCATGGCCGCCTACGGCCTGAAGCCGGTGCCGGAGATCCAGTTCTCCGGGTTCATGTACCCGGGCTTCGACCAGGTGGTGAGCCACATGTCGCGGCTGCGAACGCGCTCCCGCGGCCGGTTCACGCTCCCGATGGTGCTGCGTGCGCCGATGGGCGGCGGGATCCGCGCGCCCGAACACCACTCCGAGTCCAAGGAGGCGTTTTACGCCCACGAGGCCGGGCTGAAGGTCGCGATGCCCAGCACGCCGTACGACGCCAAGGGGATGCTCATCGCGTCCATCCGGGACCCGGACCCCGTGGTGTTCCTCGAACCGAAGAAGATCTACCGGGCGTTCCGCGAGGACGTGCCCGACGACCCCTACGAGGTCGAACTCGGCGACGCGGCCGTCCGCACGGAGGGTACGGACGTGTCGGTGTTCACCTGGGGGGCGATGACCCAGCCCACCGTTGAGGCCGCCGAGAACCTCGATCGGATCGACGTCGAGGTCGTGGATTTGCGGAGTCTGAGCCCCATCGACTTCGACACGATCATCGAGTCGTTCAAGAAGACCGGGCGCGCCGCGATCGTCCACGAAGCCCCGAACACGGGCGGCCTGGGCGCGGAGATCACGGCGACCATCCAGGAGGAGGCGTTGCTGTACCAGGAGGCCCCCGTCGAGCGCATCACCGGCTTCGACGTGCCGTTCCCGCTGGCGGCCCTGGAGGACTACTACCTGCCCGAGCCCGCGCGCATCGCGGCCGGCATCGAGGAGGCGTTCGACTTCTAAGATGGCCCGCGAATTCACGCTACCTGACGTCGGAGAGGGCGTCGCGGAGGGCGAACTCGTGCGGTGGCTCGTCGACGAGGGCGACACCGTCACCGAGGATCAGCCGGTCGCGGAGGTCGAAACGGACAAAGCCCAGGTCGAGGTGCCCGCGCCGGTCGACGGCACGGTCCAGGAACTCCACTGGGCGGAAGGCGACGTGGTGCCGGTCGGCGATCTCTTCGTGACGTTCGACGTTGACGGCGAGGCGTCGGCCACCGCGGACGACGGCGACGAAAGCGGCGACGAGGCCGCGTCGGCGACCAGCGAGGCCAGCGGCCGGACGTTCGCGCCGCCGAGCGTTCGCACGCTCGCCCGCGAGCTGGGCGTCGACCTCGACAGCGTCGAGGGGAGCGGGCCGTCGGGGCGCATCACCGACGGCGACGTGCGCGCCGCCGCGGAGGGCGGCGAGGACACCACGGAGCCGGCCACCGAGTCCACGTCCGCGACGGAACGCGTCGACGAGGACGACACCGCGGCGAGCGCCGGCAGCCAAGAGCCGGCGGGCCGCGAGAAGACGCTTGCGGCACCCGCGACCCGCGGGGTCGCCCGTGAGCTGGGCGTCGACATCAACGACGTGCCGGCGGTCGAACAGCGCGACGGCGAGGCGTTCGTCACCGCGGAGGCGGTCCAGGCGTACGCCGAGGGCGGGCAGGCCGCGCAGGGCGAGGCGGGCGGCGCAGCCACCCGCGAGTTCGTCGCCGGCGGCGAGACCACCGAGCCCTACCGGGGCATCCGCCGCACCATCGGCGAGCAGATGGCCGAGTCGAAGTACACGGCGCCACACGTCACCCACCACGACACCGCCGTCATCGACAGCCTCGTGGAGACGCGTTCGAAGCTGAAAGCGCGCGCCGAGGCCGAGGACGTGAAGCTGACGTACATGCCGTTCGTGATGAAGGCGGTCGTCGCGGCGCTCAAGGAGTTCCCCGTGTTGAACTCCGAGCTCCGCGAGGACGACGAGGAGATCGCGCTCAAGCAGGATTACAACATCGGCGTGGCGGTCGCGACCGACGCCGGACTGATGGTGCCGGTCGTCGAGCACGTCGACCAGAAGTCGATGCTTGAGATCTCCACGGAGATGAACGACCTCGTCGAGCAGGCCCGCGAGCGCTCGATCGCGCCCGCGGACATGGACGGCGGAACGTTCACGATCACGAACTTCGGCGCGATCGGCGGCGAGTACGCGACCCCGATCATCAACTACCCCGAGACGGCGATCCTGGGGCTGGGCGCGATCGACGAGCGCCCGGTCGCCGAGGACGGCGACGTGCGGGCGGCCCAGA
Source organism: Halobacterium sp. BOL4-2 (assembly GCF_016917835.2). GTDB lineage: Archaea > Halobacteriota > Halobacteria > Halobacteriales > Halobacteriaceae > Halobacterium > Halobacterium salinarum. The sequence continues at coordinate 1,629,104 of NZ_CP070332.2, forward strand.
CGCTGCCGTTGTCGCTGTCGATCGACCACCGCGTCATCGACGGCGCGGAGGCCGCACAGTTCACGAACCGCGTGATGGAGTATCTGACTGACCCCGAACTACTACTACTCGAATAATCATGGTTGTCGGAGACATCTCGACTGGGACGGACGTCGCGGTCGTTGGCGCTGGCCCCGGTGGCTACGTGGCGGCGATCCGCGCGGGACAGCTCGGCCTCGACGTGACGCTCGTCGAGAAGGACGCCTACGGCGGCACCTGCTTGAACTACGGCTGCATCCCGTCGAAGGCGATGATCACGGCGTCGGGCGTCGCCCACGAGGCGGGCCACGCCGAGGAGATGGGCGTGTACGCCGACCCCGACGTGGACGTGGCGGAGATGGTCGACTGGAAGGACGGCGTCGTCGACCAGCTCACGGGCGGCGTGGAGAAGCTCTGCAAGGCCAACGGCGTAAACCTCATCGAGGGGCGCGCGGAGTTCGCGGGCAGCGACAAGCTGCGGGTCGTGCACGGCGGCGACGGCCAGGGCTCGGAGACCATCGAGTACGAGCACGCCATCGTGTCGACGGGCTCTCGGCCCATCGAGGTGCCGGGCTTCGACTTCGGCGACGACCCCGTGTTGGATTCGCGGCAGGCGCTGGCGATGGCGGAGCTGCCGTCGTCGATGGTGATCGTCGGCGGCGGCTACATCGGCATGGAGCTGTCGACGGTGTTCGCGAAGCTCGGCGTGGACGTGACCGTCGTGGAGATGCTGGATGGCATCCTGCCACAGTACGGCGACGACATCGCGCGCCCCGTGAGACAGCGCGCCGAGGAACTCGGCATCGACTTCCACTTCGGCCTCGCGGCCGACAGCTGGACGGACACCGACGACGGCATCGTGGTCACCGCCGCCGACGAGGACGGCGAGGAGACCGAGTTCGAGACCGAGAAGGTGCTCGTGGCGGTCGGCCGCCAGCCGGTCACCGACACGCTGAACCTGGACGCCGTCGGCCTCGAACCGAACGACGACGGTCGCCTGGAGACCGACCACGAGGCCCGCACCGACGTCGAGAACGTCTTCGCGATCGGCGACGTCGCGCCCGGCCCGATGCTCGCGCACAAGGCCAGCAAGGAGGGCGAGGTCGCCGCGGAAGTCATCGCGGGCGAGCCGGCGGCCCTGGACCACCAGGCCGTGCCGGCGGCGGTGTTCACCGACCCCGAGATCGGGACCGTCGGGCTCACCGAGGACGACGCCGCCGCGCAGGGATTCGACCCGGTCGTCGGAACGTTCCCGTTCAACGCCAGCGGGCGCGCGCTCACCACGGGCCACGACGACGGCTTCGTGGAGGTCGTCGCCGACGAGGAGTCGGGGTTCCTGCTGGGCGCACAGATCGTCGGCCCGGAGGCCAGCGAGCTCGTCGCCGAGCTCGGCCTCGCGATCGAGATGGGGGCCACCCTGGAGGACGTCGCGTCCACCATCCACACGCATCCGACGCTGTCCGAGGCCACGATGGAGGCCGCCGAGCACGCGCTCGGCCACGCCGTCCACACGCTGAACCGGTAACCCACACACCCCCGACGTGTTTTTCCCGTCGCCGTGGGTATCCGCGGACATGGATACGGTGACGCTGGGGCCGTCGGGGACGTACTCACACCGCGCCGCGAGCGCTGTTTCTGCCGGCGACGTGTCGTTCATGGAGTCCGTGCGCGACATCGTCGATGCGGTTGCGGTGGGTGACGCCGACCGCGGCGTCGTGCCCATCGAGAACAGCATCCAGGGGTCGGTGACCGAAACGCTCGACGCGCTCGCGGACACCGACGGCCTGGCGGTCGTCCGGGAGGTGGTGACGCCGATCCGGCACGCGCTGCTCGCCCAGGACGACGGGTTCGACGCGGTCGCCAGCCACGCGCAGGCGCTCGCGCAGTGTCGAGAGTACCTCGACGCCACCCATCCGGCGGTCGACCGCCGGGCCGTCGCGTCGACCGCGCGCGGCGTCGAGGTGGCGCGCAACGACGAGACCACGGCCGCGATCGCGCACCCGGACTCCGCCGACGGCACGGAGCTTGACGTGCATGGCTCCGGGATTCAGGATCGCGCCAGCAACGAGACGCGGTTTTTCGTGGTGGGGCCGGCAAGCGAGCGCACGCCGGCCGGCGGGAAGTCCTCGATCATCGTCTACCCGAACGCGAACCACCCCGGGCTGCTGTTGGAGCTGCTGGAGCCGTTCGCCGACCGCAACATCAACCTGTCGCGGGTCGAATCCCGGCCGTCGGGGGAGCGACTGGGCGACTACGTCTTCCACGTGGACATCGCGAGCGGGTGTTACGAGGAGCGCACCCGGAACGCGGTCGCGGACGTGGCGGAGATCGCGGCAGCCGGCTGGGTGCGGCGGCTGGGGTCGTACGACACCGAGCACGTGGCGTGAGTGTCAGTCGTCGGCTTCGTCGACGTGGATCGCCGGCCGCCCCGGTTCGGCCTTGTTCGCGACGCTGTCGGCGGCGTCTTCGGCGGCGAGCACGCGCACCGGCGCGTCGAACTCGGCTTCGAGCAGCCACACGGCGCGCCCGAGCGCGTCGCGTTCGCCGTCCGGTCCGAGCACGTCCGGGAACGCGGGCGCTTGGGCGGCCAGGTCCTTGGCGTAGTCGGCGGCGTCCTCGCCGTGCTGCTGGAGGGACTGGTCGCTCATCACGGAGCCGACGACGTTCCCGTCGGCGGCTTTCGCGCGGGCGAGCACGTCGTACATCCACTCGGGGGCCGTGACGACGTCGACGCCGGTGGGGTTCTCGATGCCCGCGGTGTCGACGATGTCCCGGACGTCCTCGCGGGTCTGCTCGATCAGGCTGGTCGCGCGGTCGTGGTCGCTGACGTCGCGGTCGGGGGTGGGCCACGCGGCCTCGGCGACGAACCCGTCGCCGCCCAGCGCCGTCCAACACTCCTCGGCGACGTGGGGGGCGATGGGCGCAAGCAGCTTCACGGCGGCCGTAACGCCGCGCGCGACGACCGCGGGCGCGGCGTCGTCGCGGTCCCGGTACCGCACCAGCAGCGACACCAGCTCGTCGACCGCCTGCACGGCGCGGTTGAACTCCATGTCGTCGAAGTGCGTGGTGGCGGCCTGAACGGTCGCGGCGGTCTCGCGGGCGACGTACTCGGCGGCGGGATCGAGGTCACCGTCGGCGGTCGCGTCGGCGTCGACCGCCCGCGCTATCGAGAGCAAGCGCTCAAGGAAGGTGTGACTAGAGCGAACGCCCTCCTCGCTCCACGGGAAGTCCTTTGACGGGCGGGCCGCGCGCAGCGTGAACAGCCGCGCGGTGTCGGCGCCGTACTCGTCGACGATGCGCTCGGGGGCGACGCCGTTGTCCTTGGATTTGGACATCTTCGTGCCGTCCTCGCCCAACACCATGCCCTGTGTGGTCAGGCCGGCGAACGGCTCGCGGTGCTCAAGCATGTCGAGGTCCGCGAACGCCTTCGTCACGAACCGCGAGTACAGCAGATGCATGACGGCGTGCTCGTCGCCGCCGACGTACTCGTCGACGGGCAGCCAGTCGTTGGCGCGCTGGGTGTCGAAGGGCGCGTCGTCGAACGCCGGGGAAGCGAACCGCAGGAAGTACCACGAGGAGTCCAGGAACGTGTCCATCGTGTCGGTCTCTCGGACGGCGGGCGCGCCGCAGTCGGGGCACGTGGTCTGCTTCCAGTCCTCGGCGGCGTCGAGCGGGTTCCCAGTGGTGTGGACGAACTCCGGGAGCTCCACGGGCAGGTCGTCGTCGGGGACGGAGACCGGCCCACACGACTCGCAGTGGACGATCGGGATCGGGGTGCCCCAGTAGCGCTGCCGGGAGACCCCCCAGTCGCGGAGCTGATACTGGACGGCGGACGCGGCGCCGTCGATGTCCGCGGTCAGCTCCTCACGGGCGGTTTCGCTGTCCAGGCCCGTGTAGTCGCCGGCATTGACGAGCACGCCGTCCGCGGTGTAGGCGGCGGCCTCGACGTCGGCGTCCTCGTCGCCCGCGGGCGCGACGACCTGCCGAACCGGGAGGTCGTGGGCCTGGGCGAACTCGTGGTCGCGGTCGTCGTGGGCGGGCACCGCCATCAGCGCGCCGGTGCCGACGTCGGACAGCACGAAGTCCGCGACGACGACGGGGATCTCCGCACCCGTCGCGGGGTTCGTGGCGGTGAACTGCGTCTCGACGCCCTGTGGCTCGTCGCCGTCGGGATCGGCGACCTCCTCGACGAAGTGTGCCACGTCGTCGTCGCGGTCGGCCGCGGCCTCCGCCAGCGGGTGATCCGGTGCCAGCGCGAAATACGTCGCGCCGTGGATGGTATCCACCCGCGTCGTGAACGCCACCACGTCCTCGTCGCCGTCGGGCGTGTGCACGGTGAACGGTACTTCGACGCCGTCCGTGCGGCCGACCCAGTTGCGCTGCATGTCCCGGACGTTCGACGGCCAGCCGTCCAACTCGTCGAGGCCATCGAGCAGTTCGTCGGCGTACGCGGTGGTCTCGAAGAACCACTGGTCGAGGTCGCGCTCGGTGACCGGCGTGTCACACCGCCAGCACAGCTCGTCGTCGCCCTCGACTTGCTCGTCCGCCAGCACCGTCTCACAGGACGGACACCAGTTCACCGTGGCGGCCCGGCGGTCCACGAGCCCGGCGTCGCGGAACTCGGTGAACAGCCACTGGTTCCACTTGTAGTAGTCGGGGTCACAGGTGGTGATCTCGCGCTCCCAGTCGTAGCCAAAGCCCAGCGCCTCGAACTGGTCGCGCATCTGGTCGATGCAGCGCTCGGTCCACTCCCGGGGGTTGGTGTCGCGCTCGTTGGCGGCGTTCTCCGCGGGCAGCCCGAACGAATCCCAGCCCATCGGATGCAACACGTCCTCGCCGTCCATCCGGCGGTAGCGGGCGAACGCGTCGGTGATGGCGTAGTTCCGCACGTGGCCCATGTGGAGCTGACCGGACGTGTACGGGAACATCGCCAACACGTACTCCGGGTCGTCGGCGTCGTCGGGCACCCGGAAAACGTCGGCATCGTCCCACTCGCGTTGCCAGTGTTGCTCGATGGCGTGGTGGTCGTAGGTGGCTTGCTCTCCCATGTGTCTCTCTTGGCGGACACTGCGTGACCGACCGACAAATGCCTTTCAGTACGGCAGTCCCCCCGACTCGGGCACGAGCGACCGCCCACCGTGCGGGTGATGGGTGTCGAAGTAGCGCAGGGAAAAGCCGCTAGACGCCGAGCAGATCGAACTCGTAGCCGTTGTCGTGCTCGCTGGCGTGCTCGTAGACGACGTGGGCGGCGGCGACGTCCTGGATCGCAAGCCCCGTCGAATCGAAGACCGTGACGCCGTCGCTGTCGGTGCGGCCGTCGGCGTTCCCGACGACGATTTCACCGATCTCGGCGTCGATGTCGTCGTCCGCAAGCGTGTCCTCGTGGTACGGGACGTTGATCTCCCCGGAGTGGGTGGTCTGGGCGTGGTCGTCGATGACGAGCGTGCCGGCAAGCAGGATGTCGTCGGCGAGCTCGTGTTTCCCTTCGGCGTCGGCGCCCATGGCGTTGATGTGCGTGTGGTCGCCGACGTCCTCGGCGGTCACGATGGGGTCTTCGACGGGCGTGACCGTCGAGAGGATGTCGCAGTGGCCGGCCTCGCTGATGGAGCCACCGCGCACGTCGAAGCGGTCCGAGAAGTGATCGACGTACTGCTGGACGGCGTCGTCGCTGACGTCGCTGACGACGACCTCCTCGATGTCCCGGATCTTCGAGATGGCCTCCAGTTGGGTGTACGCCTGCACGCCGGCACCGACGACGCCGAACGAACTGGCGTCCGCGACGGCGAGGTGGTCAGTGGCGACCGCGGCCGCCGCGCCCGTGCGCTTCATCGTGAGTTCGGTGCCGTCCATGAGCGCCAGCGGGAACGCGGTCTCGGGGTCGGAGTAGACCATCGTGCCCATGACGGTCGGGAGGTCGTGGTCCGCGGGGTTGTCGGGGTGGACGTTCACCCACTTGATGCCGGCGGCGTCCCAGTCGCCGGCGTCCATGTACGCGGGCATCGAGCGGAAGTCGCCGTTGTACTGGGGGAGGTCGACGTAGGACTTCGCGGGCATCTGGGCGTCGCCCGTCTCGTAGGCGGCGAACGCGTCCTCGATGGCCGAAATGAGGTCCGCCATCGGGGTGTTCTCGTCCACGTCGTCCTTGTTGAGTAGCAGCGTCTCCATACACGCGATCATGTCGCGTGACACTTAGACCCTCCTTTTACTGGCTGAACACGCCGAAATGGTTGAATTGAACACAGTTGTGGCGGCGCTGCCGCTGGGCGGTGGGGCGTCGAAAGAAACGTGTCGGATGGTGAGCGAGCGGTGCAGACTGGCTGGTGTGGTGTCGTGTGGCCGAGCTTACATCGCGCCGCCCATGCCACCCATACCGCCCATGCCGCCCATGCCGCCGCCCATGCCGCCAGGGCCGCCAGCGGGGCCGTCGTCGCCGTCGTCGTCGCCGACCTGGCCGCCGGCCAGGTCGCCCGCGGCGATGACGTCGTCGATGCGCAGGATCATCGTCGCCGCCTCGGTGGCGGACTCGATGGCCTGCGTTTTCACGCGCAGCGGCTCGACGATGCCCTCGGACTCCATGTCGATGACGTCGCCGTTGTAGGCGTCGAGGCCCGCTTCGGTGTCGCCGCCGTCGTGCTGACTGCGGAGATCGACCAGGGAGTCGATCGGGTCGTGGCCCGCGTTCTCGGCGAGGGTGCGCGGGATGACTTCGAGCGCGTCCGCGAACGCTTCGACGGCGAGCTGTTCGCGCCCACCGACGGAGTCCGCGAAGTCCCGAAGCTGCATCGCGAGCTCGGTCTCCGGGGCGCCGCCGCCGGGCATGACCTGGCCGTCTTCGAGAGTGACGCGCACGACGCCGAGGGAGTCCTCGATGGCGCGTTCGACCTCATCGACGACGTGCTCGGTCCCGCCGCGGAGGATGAGGGTGACGCTTTTGGCTTCCTCGACGTCCTCGACGAAGATGCGCTCGTCGCCGCCGATGTCCTTCTGGGCGACGCTGCCGGCTGCGCCGAGGTCCGCGGCCTCGATGTCGTTGACGTTCGAGACCGGGGTTGCGCCCGTGGCGCGGGAGAGTCGCGTGAAGTCGTCGGATTTCGCGCGACGGACCGCGAGGATGCCCTCCTTGGCGAGGTAATGCTGGGCCATGTCGTCGATGCCGGAGTCGGCGAAGACGACGTTGGCGCCGGCGTCCTTGAGCGCGTCGACCATCTCTTTGAGCTGCTCTTCTTCCTGGTCGAGGAAGTTCTGGAGCTGGTCGGGGTCGGTGACGTTGACCTCGGTGTCGATCTCGGTCTCCTGAACCTCCAGGCCGTCGTCGACGAGCGCGATGTTGGCGTCCTCGACGGCGTACGGCATGTTCTCGCTGACGCGTTCCTTGTCGACGATGACGCCTTCGATGAGCTCGGAGTTCTCGATTGCGCCGCCGGTGACCTTCTCGACTTTGACGTTGTCCGTGTCGACGTCGTTGTCGTCGGCGACCGACTGAACGGCGCGCACGACGAGATCCGAGAGGACGCCCTTGGCGTTCTCCGCGCCCTTGCCGGTCATCGCGGTCGCGGCGATCTTCTCGAGGGTCTCCGTGTCGTCGGCGGAGACGTCGATCGCGGCGTCGTCGAGCAGCTCTTTGGCTTTCTCGGCGGCCTGTCGGTACCCCTGTGCGAGCGTGGTGGCGTGGATGTCCTGCTCGAGGAGGGTTTCGGCCTCGGAGAGCAGCTCGCCGGAGACGACGACCGATGTCGTGGTTCCGTCGCCGACCTCGGTCTCCTGTGTTTCGGCGACTTCGACGATCATGTTGGCCGCCGGGTGCTCGATGTCCATCTCCTTGAGGATGGTGACGCCGTCGTTGGTGACGACGACTTCGCCCGAGGAGTCAACGAGCATCTTGTCCATGCCTTTCGGGCCGAGCGTGGTGCGAACGGATTCGGCGACGGCCTTGCCGGCGGTGATGTTCATCGACTGTGCGTCCTCGCCTGAGGTGCGCTGACTGTCCTCGGAGAGTACAATCAGCGGCTGGTTACCCATCTGCTGCGCCATAATCACTCTTTGATTGAATGCGATTCTATTTAAAACTTGTGTGCTAAGAAGTACCATGTGTGGCGAGCAGGCCCGAACCGCCGCCCCACGGCCGAGCTCGAAACCCCTCTCCGGCTACTTATGTACGTGAATTGCTGTCACAGAAAACCACCGGCGTCGCCACACGCTCCGAAGCGGCGTTACCCGGGGAACTCGTGGTACTCCATGCCCTGCTGTTTCAGCTCCTCGCTGCGCTTGCGTTCGAGGAACGAGTACACCGACCCGTGGGGTGCCCCGTCGAGCAGCATCTCCGCCGCCGACCGCGCCACGTCAACCTCGGAGGGCTGGCCGATGACGCCGAACGTCGACCCGTAGATGACAACGGACGCACCGGTGAGTTCCTCCATCAACTCCCGCGTGCGGCCGTTCTCCCCGATGAGTCGGCCCTTCTTCCGGCGGAGGTCGTTGTCGTTGCGGGCGGCGCGCCCGATGTCGATGGTGTCGAACATCCGCATGTCGTCGTCCAGCAGCGTCAACGCCTCCTCGGGCTTGAACCCGCGGCCGATGGCCTGCACGATCTCCGGTGCCTGCATCCCCCGCACGGGGTCGCCCGTGCGCTCGATGGCGACCGCACCGTCCTGGGAGTCGACATCGATGTCGACCTCGGCGGCGGCCTCGATGCGGCGCAGCGTCTCGCCCCCGTCGCCGATGAGCACCCCGATCCGGTCGGTCGGAATCTTCACGTGTTTCATGCTGCAGTCTATTTGTCGCTCGCGTAAAAGCCTTCGTCACCTGCGTCAGTCGGTCTGCGCCCGATCCACGGCAGTGACGGCGAGGTCGTCGGTGACGGTCACCCGGAGGCGCTCGTCGTCGAGTCTGACCTCGACGGTCGCGCGGTCGCCCGCCGCTCCGTCGACCCACTCGGCGTCCGCCAGCCAGTCGAGGTGCCACAGCGCGGTGTCCCGCACGCTCCGGTCGTGGTCGTCGTAGAACGACAGCACTGCGGGGTGGTCGACGGCGACCCACGCCGCCAGCCCGGAGAAGGAAATGCCACAGCGCTCGCAGTTCACGACGGCCTGCGGGCCGTAGTCGTTCTCCGCCAGATGACCCGCCGTCGGGCCGCTGCAGGTCGGACAGAAGCCGTCGAGGAGCGACCGGGACGTCGTTCGCACGTAGCCGTCGATGGCGGCCGCGAGGTCGTCCTCCCGACCGTCGACGAACGCCGGCGGGACCCCGGTCTGGATGATCGTCACCTCGCAGTCCGTGCAGTCGACCTTCCCGACCTGGTCCTCGTAGACGGCTTCGAGGTCACTGCCGCAGAGGACACACGTTCCGTCGACGGACTGAGGGCCGACCATGCCGCCGGTCTCCGTGTACACTCCCGAGTGCAGGCTGCCGACGAGCTTCCGACCGGCGAACCGAAGGTCGTAGCCGTCCTCGGTCTGCTCCACGAACAGTCCGCGGAGCTCGCCGAGGTGGTAGTTGAACCGCCCCGAGTCCTGGACATCGACACGCTCGCGCAGTTCGGAAAAGGAGAGTGGGTCGTCGGCGTCCCAGAGCTCGCGGAGGATGCGCACGCGGAGTTCGTCCGCGACCGCCGAGAAGGCCGCCTCTGCGTCGTCGGTCATAGCCGAGTGGACGGCGAGGGGGAACTTAGGCTTGGGCCTGGTCGAGCGTGTCGATGTCGCCGACTGGCGGGAGCGTGCGGAGCGCGGGGACGGCCAGCCAGTACGCGGCGAGCAGGAGCGCCGCGCCGGCGAGCACGTAGATGGCGGCGACTGGACCGAACGCGCCCGCGACGGCACCGCCCGCGAGCGTGCCGAACGGGATGGCGAACTGGGAGGCGGACCCGACCAGGCTGGACACGCGGCCGAGCTTGGACTCGGGAACGGCGGCCTGCACGACTGACGAGAGGAGGACGTTTCCGACGCCGACGGGGATGAACGCGAGGGCGAACAGCGCAACCACGACGAGGAGAGGTGCGCCAGCGGTGGCGGCGACTGCGGCGGCGGCGACGAGTGTGCCGTTGACCGCGAACACGGCGACGTTCAGTTTCCCGAACGGAAGGTGGTCGAGGCGCGACGCGACGAGTGCGCCGCCGAGGTTCCCGGCGGCGAAGCCCGCCATCAGGGTGCCGTAGGCGCCCGCGCCGCCGACGGTGTCCGCGAACGCGGGCAGCGACGCCATGGTCGCGCCGGAGGCGAAGTTGACGACCGCGGCCCCGGCGAGCACGAGCACGAGGAAGGACCCTCGGAGGACGGTGAGGCCAGCGCGGAGGTCCGCGAGGTATCCGTCGGGAGCGGTGCCAGTGGTTGCATCGTCGACGGTCCCGGTGGCCGCGTCGTCGTCAGCCGACGACTCACCGCCGTCGGTGGCGGCCACGTCAGCGGGCGGGTCGCCCGCACCGTCGGTGCCGGCGGTCGGCTGCTCGTCGGCGGCGACCGGGATGTGCACGCCGGCGAAGAGGAGCGCGGCGGCGACGAACGTGAGCGAGTCGACGGCGTACAGCGCGACGGCACCGGCGAGCGCGACGACAGCGCCAGCGGCGGCGTTGAACACGAGGTCAACACCTTGGTAAGCGAGGCTGAACGCGGAGTTGGCGTCCACGAGGTCCGCCTGGTCGACGATGCGCGGGAGGGCGGCGCTCTGCGCGGGATAGACAAGCTGGTTGGCGAGCGCGAGCAGCGGCATCACCGCGAGCACGACCCATACGGAGAGGTGGCCGGTGTAGGCGGCCAGCGGGATGGCGAGCACGAGCACAGCTTGGAATGCCTGGGTGCCAATGAGGACGCGACGGAGCGGCCAGCGGTCGACGAGCGGTCCGAAGAGGAACTGGAGTGCGCTCGGCCCCATGGTGAGGAAGCCGGCGACCCCCGAGTAGAATGGGTCGTGGGTGAGCTCCCAGACGAGCCACATCGCGGCGACGTAGTAGAGGCTGTCCCCGGCGTTCGTGACGAGGCGGCCGGTGAACAGTCGACGGAAGTTCGTGTCGGTGAGCAAGTGGCGCATGCACTGTCACAGGCCGGATGTCGACATAAGTGATTCCAGAATGATGGTTCTGTCCGGTTCGGGACAGAAGTTCGGTTCTGTCAGTACCCGAACCCGACCGCGTCGCGGGCGCGCTGGCGCTCGTCGTCGGTGAGCCGGAACGCGTCGAGTGCCTCGGTGACATCGCCGAGTGCCGCGCGCCGCCGCTGGTGGGCCGCGAGGAACTCGGTGATGCGGTCGGCGGCGAGGTCTTTCAACTCCCCGGAGAGCAGGTTCCCGGCCCGGTACTCGCGCTCGATGCGCGCGAGTTCGGCGTCGTCGGGCTCGAAGAACGCCGAGAGGTACTGGAAGGGCACGTCCTCCGCGGGGACGCCGCCCTTCGCCCGGTGTTCCTCGACGCTCGCGCGGCCGCCGGTGTAGGCGTGCGTGCGAACCTTCTCGCGGACCGTGTCGGGGCTGTCTGTGAGACGAATCGAGACGCCCGCCGAGCTGCTCATCTTCCCGGGGCCCGCCAGCGACGGCAGGAACTGCATCAGGAGCGCCCCGGGCTTCCGGACCGGGTAGCGGGCTTTCGCAGCGACATCCCGGCTCACCCGCACGTGGGGGTCCTGGTCGACGGCGATGGGGACCAGCGTCTCGTGTTCGCCGTGGACGAGCTGCGGGAGCAGGAGGTGGGCGGTCTGGACGGCCGGGTAGAACGCCTGCCCGACGTTGTCCGGCTCGCCGTAGACGTTCTGGAGCGTCGCGTGCCGCACGTCCCCCGCGAACGCGGTCGCCAGCGGGTAGAGCACGTCCGCGTCCCGCGTGTCGACGACGATGCGCGTCAACTCGGGGTCGAACCCGACCGCGAGCAGGTCACGGAGGTTCGCTCGCAGATAGTCGCCCGTCTCCGCGGGCGTCTGGTCTTTGAACCAGTACTTCTCGTCGTCGGAGAGCGGAACGTAGACCCGGGCGCCGAACTCGTCCTGCAGGCGTCTCGCGAAGTAAAACACCATCGCGTGTCCGAGGTGCATCGGCCCCGACGGCCCGACACCGGTGACGATGGACTGTTCACCGGCCGTCAGGAAGTCGTCGACGTCCCGGCCGGCGTAGAACAGCCCCCGATTCACCAGTGGGTGGTCGGGGAACCGGGCGCGCTGGTCGTCGGTCAGTTCGTCGGCGCCGAAGCGAGCGAGCAGTTTCTCGTAGTCGAGGTCGTCGCTCTCGACGGCGTACGGCGTCACGTCGTTTCCGTCGGCTGTCATGTGTGTTGGTGTGGGTGCGTGGCTGGTGGTCGACGCGCAGTACGGGAGAACGGCGGGACCGGAGTGAGCCACGCCCCCGACCCGGGCGGGTGACGCCCGTCAGGCCGCGGCGGCGAAACTGTCCGCTCCCCGGACGCGCCAGCGCCAGCCACAGGGAGCAGACTGCATACGCGTGAGTGCGGCGACCACGTTCAAAACAGTTTCTGTCCGGTCCGTTCAGGCGTCGTCGGCGTCGCTGCCCCGGTCGAGACTCCCCTCGGTGCCGTCGCGGTCGCCCGCCGCCGTGTCCGCCTCGGCGCGCGGGGTCGCGTGCTCGTGGACGTACGACAGCAGGTCGTCGGGGTCGGCGTCCGCGCCCTGCCGCGCGAAGAAGTTCGCGACGTTCCGGCAGTCCCGTTCGAGGAAGGTCGCGCTGTTGGGGTGGTGGATGGTCACCGCCTGGCCCACGTCGATGACGACCAGTTCGCCCTCGTAGACCACAACGTTGTACTCCGAGAGGTCGCCGTGCACGAGGCCGGCGTCGTACAGCCGCCGCACGTACTCGCGGACGACCTCGTAGGCCATCTGTGGGTTCTCGATGTCCACGTCGCTGAGCGTCGGCGCGGCGTCGCCCTCGCGGCCGATGAGCTCCATCACCAGCACGTTGCGCTGAACCGCCAGCGGCGCCGGCACCCGCACGCCGGCCGCCTTCGCGCGGCGCAGGTTCGAGAACTCCTTGCGCGTCCAGGACAGCACGACCGCCTTCTTGTCGCCGCGCAACCCCTCGAAGCGCGGGTCGCCCTCCAGGTACGCCCGCATCTGCTGGAAGTTCGACGCGTTGATGCGATACACTTTCAGCGCCACGTCGCCGCCCTCGGCGTCCAACGCCTCGTAGACGTTGGCCTCCTTGCCCGTGGAAATGGGGCCGCCCATCGCGCCCACGTGGTCGTCCTCGACGAGCTTGTAGATGGCCGCGTACGTCGCGTCGTCGAACGCCCCGTCGTCGAGCTTGAACTGCTCGGTGTCCTTCAGGCGCTTGCGGAACTCCGCGAACTCGCGGTCTTTCGTGCGCGCGATCTTGTCGGCTTCCGTGTCCCTGACATCGATTTCCTCGAACTCGTCGCCGGGCGCGCCCGCCGTCTCCTCGGTCAATCCGTACTCGTCGTCGGTCACTGCCGGCCCACCGCAATCATTCGATGTGCCCCTCCTCGCGGAGCTGGTCGGCGTCGCTTTTCTCGTAGCGCCACGTCACGTCAGCCTTGTCGTCCTGCCAGTCCCAGGGCTCCACGAGCACGATGTCGTCCTCGCGGATCCAGATGCGCTTTTGCATCCGGCCGGGGATGCGCGCCGTCCGCTCCTCGCCGTCCGCACACCGCACCTGCACGCGGTTCGCGCCGAGCATGTCCGTGACCTCCGCGAACACCTCGTCGTCCTCGGGCATTCGCAAGTTCTTGCGTCCGCCGCCGTCGTCGCTCATACGCCGCGGTTGAACAGCGAACTGTTTAAACCCCACCACTCCACGGCACTCGACCGCCGACCAGCAGGCTTACTACGGCCGCTGAGCGTGCCTGCGATATGTTCGACAAACTCGGGCTGTCGGGAGTCTTCGGACTGGTGTTGATGGTCGTCGGCGTCGCCGTCGTCGCGTGGAAAGCGCCGGTCGTCGCGGCTGGCCTCACGGCTGTCCTCGTCGGCCTCGCGCTCGTCGCCCGTGGCGCCATCCAGTCCGTCATGGGCGTGTTCGGGATGGCGTAATCGCGTCCACAACACGCAGCGGGAACACAGGCCCGCGGCAGGACACGAAGGTAGTTGTCGGCGACCCGCTCCGTCCCGGCCACCTTGCCGTGCTCGTCCAGCGCCACGCGGGGCGCCGTCTCGGCACCCCCGGTGGCGTCGTTACTCGCCGCGGATCTCTCGGAGCCGCTGCCGCCCTGGCTCGATGAGTTCGTCCAGGGCGGCGGCGAGCGCGCCCTTCGCGTCCGCCGGGTGGAGCTCCCCCGACTCCAGGTCGTCGGCGAGGTCCTCGTAGGACTCGTAGACGAGGTCGCCGCCGTACTCGTCGGGGCGCTGTACGACGACCTCGTCGAACCGCGGGAAGACGTGGTACTGGAACAGCTCCAGCACCGGGTTGACCGTCTCGCCCTCGGGGTCGCGGGTCTGGGGGCAGAACGCCCCGGTGACCTTCTCCTCGATGTCCGCCGTGGAATCCTCCATCGAGATGGTGACGCCCTCGCTGGAGGACATCTTCCCGTCGCCGGAGCCGAGGTCGCCGATGATGGGCGTGTGCAACACCGGGCGCTTCTCGTAGCCGACGCTCGGCAGTTCCTCGCGGGCGAGCATGTGGACCTTCCGCTGGTCCATCCCGCCGATGGCGAGGTCCAAATCGAGGTACTCGATGTCCAACGCCTGCATCAGCGGGTAGACGACGTGGCTGACCTTCGGCGTCTCCCCGCTCTGAATCTCGGCCATCGCGCGCTGAGCGCGCTTCAGGGAGGTCTCGACCTGCATCGCGTGCAGGTCGAGTTCGTAGTCCTCGTCGAGCTGGAACGACGACCCGAGGACGAACTCGGTCTGATCCTCGTCGAGGCCGTACGCGAGGAACTGTGCTTTCATCTGGTCGGCTGTCGCCCGGATCTCCTCGAAGCTCCCCTTGTCGTTGAGGTAGGCGTGCACGTCCGCCAGCAGCACCACGACCTCCATCCCCGCGTCCTGGAGGTCCATCAGCTTGTTCGCCGTCAGCAGGTGTCCGAGGTGGAGCACGCCGGAGGGCTCGTAGCCGACGTACACCCGCTTGCCCTCGGGGTCCTCGGCCAGTTCCCGCACCTCCTCCTCGGTCACGACCTCCGCCGTGTTCCGAGTGATGCGCTCGTACGCGTTCATACGCTCGGAGACTCGGGCCGCGGGGTTAAGCGGTGCGGTCGGCCACGCGTCGGCGAAGCGGCCGCCTCACCCCCGGTCCGCGCGGTGCTCGCTGATGATGGAGTCGACCATCGTCTCCTTCTGTTCGCGTTCGCGCTCCTCTTTGCGCTGCGCCCAGTCCTCGACGACGGACTCCACTTCGGACTCGTTGGCGATGGCGAGTTCGTCGACTTCGCGGATGGTGACGCCGTCGGCGGGGCCGACGGGAATCTCGTGGTCGAACAGCACCTCGTCGGCGGCGTCAGAGAGGCCGCCCGACCGCAGGACGACGCGGGGGTCGAAGCCGGCCAGGAGTTCGGCAGTGCGGCGGCCCGCGCCGGAGGCGTCGCGGAGGTAGACGACATCGCCGCTGGCGATGCCGTACTCGTCGTCGGCCGTCTCGATGGCGTCGACCGTGAACTGGTCGACGGGCTTGACGGCGACGAGATCGCGGCCCTCGCCGCCGACGTCGCCGAGGTTCGAGTGGTCGAGCTTCCAGAGGTCTTTCAGGCGCTCCAGTTTGGCTTCGAGGCTGTCAGCGCGCTCGCGCTGCTCTTCGAGTTCGGTCTCCAGTCGGTCGTTCTCCCACTCCAGTTGGGTGACTTCGCGGCGCTCGCGGGCTTCCTGACGTTCCTCGCGGCGGGCCTCCGAGAGCTCGTCCTCGTACTCTTCGATCGTGGCGTCTTTCGCGTCGAGTTCGGCGTCGAGATCGGAGACGTGGGCCTGCAGGCGCTCGACCTGGGCTTCGAGGTCTTTGATGCGGCGCTCGTCGTCGGTGAGCTCGCGGGGGTCGTGGGTGGGCTCGTCGGGTTCGGGGTCGTCGGTCTCTTCGAGGTCCGAGAGGACGGCCTGAAGCGGTTCCCCGTCGAGCACCCGCGCTGCCACGTCGCCCTCGTCGAGGGTCGGCGGCGTCTCCCGGGTGGCGCGCTCGATGGTTTCTCGGTAGTGGTCGTAGGCGTACAGCGCGGCCGCCATCGCGTCCCGCTGGTGGTCGTCGTCGTAGCCCTCCTCGCGGGTGCGGTGTTGTTTCTCGTCGACCGGGAGATCGGTGTCCGGGTCCCACGTCGGTGCGTCGAAGCTGGCCGCGATCTTCTCGACGGTGTCGGGCATCGGCGTGACGTCGGCGGCCACCAGCGCCGGGCGGCCGTGCTCGATGATCCACTCGATGACATCGCCGGTGTCGGCGGTGCGCGTGCTCATCACGTCGAGCACGTGGCCGTCCAATCCAACGAGCGCGACGGCCGTCGTAGTTCCCGGGTCGATGCCGACGAGCACGCGGTCCCGGCGGCGCGCCAGCGGCCGGAACTCGATGCCGTCGCGGCGTACGGGCTCGACTTCCACCCGGGTGTCGCCGGCGCGGTGCTCGCTCACGGGGATGTTCTCGGGGCGCGCCTGCACCGTGAACACGGCGTTGGCGTAGCCGCCGTACTTCTCGGTGACCTCCCGGTCGTAGTCGAGGCCGGCGTCGTCAAGCGTTGATTCGACGGTGCGGGTTTCCCGCTTGACCGAGCCGTGGATGCGCCGCGTGAAGCGATCCGCGCTCCACCCGCCACCGCCACCCGTGGACCGCCCGCGGGCGACCTTGAGCTCGGTTTCGTCGGTGAACGCCGACACCTCGTAGCCGACGTTGTGGGCGGCCAGTCGGGCGGCGGCCTCCGCTTCCTCCATCGCGGGTTTGCCGTACGGGACGCCGTGGCGTTTGGCCACCCTGGAGAGGGGTTCGGGGCGTTCGTCGCCGGTCACCTGCACGAGCGTGGTGGAGTCGGGCAGCCGCCGCAGCAGGTGAACGAGTTGGTCCTTGTCGGCGGCGAGCTCGTACATGTTGTCGGTGGCGACGATGGCGGGCTCGCGGTCGGCCACCAACCGCAACAGCTTCCGGCGCGTGACAACGTCACGCTCGACGGTCTCGCCGTCAAAGCTCACAAGCGCGTAGGAGGGCGCGTCACCGCGCACGTCACCGCTTTGCACGTCGACGCCGAACACGAGAGCGTCGAGGGCGCTCGTGCGTGTACTCACGCCCGAACGTACGACGTGAGCACGCATAAGTGCACGGCGGCGCGGTCAGTCGGCGTCCGGGAACGGGATTTCGTGGGTCAGGCCGTCGTGGGCGACGAACGCCTCCCCGTCGAAGCCCGACGCGCCCGCACTGATTTCGCTGGCGTCGCCCGCGTACCGCGAGGAGACGTGCGTGAGCGCGAGCGCCTTTGCGCCCGCCTCCGTCGCTACATCCGCGGCCTCGCCGGCCGTCGAGTGGCCCGTCTCGGCGGCGCGCTCGCTGGCGTCGTTGGCGAACGTCGCGTCGTGGATCAGGAGGTCCGCGTCTTCGGCGGCCGACACCACGGGGTCGTGGGGCCGGGTGTCGCCCGTGTAGACGAGTGTGCGGCCCGGCCGCGGGTCGCCCACGACTTGCTCGGGGCTGACAACGGTGCCGTCGTCGAGTTCGACCGGCTGACCGTCGTGGAGCGTCGAGAACTTCGGGCCGACCGGGACGCCGAGTTCCTCGGCGCGCGCCCGGTCGAAGCGACCCGTCCGGTCGTCCTCCACGAGCGCGTACCCGACGGAGGCGGTGCTGTGCGCCGTCTCGAACGCCCGCACCTCGTAGTCGTCGTGGGAGCGCACGACCGCGCCGGGGGTGGCCTCGGTGATCCGGACCGGATAGCCGACGTCGCCGCCGGCCGAGAACACGAGGTCCTCGATGTCGCCGCGCAGGCCGCGTGGCACGTGGATCGTCAGGGGGTCCGTGCGGTCGTTGAAGTCCCAGGTGTGAACGAGCCCCGGCAGCCCGAAGACGTGGTCGCCGTGGCCGTGCGTGATGAACACGTCGGAAACCCCAAAGCCGGTCTTGTACCGCATCATCTGGCGCTGCGTGGCTTCGCCGGCGTCGAAGAGGAACGCGTCGCCGTTGCGGCGCACGAACACGGAACTGGGGTTGCGTTCGGTCGTGGGGACGGCGCCACTCGTCCCGAGGAAGGTGACCTCCAGAGTCATGCCCGAACCTGGGCGGGCCGCGCGCAAAACCTCACCGATGCGGTGGAGGCGCGCCGGCGGCCGGGCCGGCGACCGGCCCTTTCTTTGTGCCGTGGCGGGTAGCAGCGGGTAGCAATGGACGAGCCGCTGTGGATCGACGAGCACGCGCCGTCGCTGGCCGACCTCCCGCAGGCGAGCGTGCGCGACCGGCTCCGGGACGCCGTCGACGAACCCGTGAACCTCGTGGTGTACGGGCCGTCGGGCGCGGGGAAGACCGCCGCCGTTCGCGCGCTCGCAGCGGCCGCCCACGACGATCCGGAGACGGATCTCGTGGAGGTGAACGTCGCGGACGTCTTCGGGATGACGAAAACGGAGATCAGCGAGGACCCCCGGTTCGCGTCGTTCATCGACGCCAAGCGCCGCCGGAACTCCTCGAAGGCCGACCTCGTGAACCACGTCCTGAAAGAGACCGCGAGCTACTCGCCGGTTTCGGGCGGCTACAACACCATCCTGCTGGACAACGCCGAGGCCATCCGGGAGGACTTCCAGCAGGCGCTGCGGCGGGTGATGGAGCGCCACCACGAGGCCACGCAGTTCATCATCGCGACCCGCCAGCCGTCGAAGCTGATCCCGCCGATCCACTCGCGGTGTTTCCCCGTCTCAGTGCGCGCGCCGACCGACGACGAGGTCGTCGACGTGCTCCGGGAGATCGTGGCCGCCGAGGGCGTCGACTACGAGCCGGACGGCCTGGAGTTCGTCGCGGGGTACGCTGAGGGCGACCTCCGGGAGGCCGTGTTGGGCGCGCAGACGACCGCCGAGCAGGAGGGCGAGGTGACGATGAACGCCGCCTACGAGGCGCTGCAGGACGTCGGCAGCGACGCCGCCGTGGAGTCGATGCTCGACGACGCCGAGGCCGGCGCGTTCACCGACGCACGGTCGACGCTGGACGACCTGCTGGTGGACGAGGGGATGAGCGGCGGCGAGGTGCTCGATGACCTCCTGGAGGTCGCGCGCTCGCGGTATTCCGGCGACGACGTGGCGGAGCTGTACGCGCTTGCGGGCGACGTGGAGTTCGATCTCACGCGGGGCACCAGCGACCGCGTGCAGCTCGGGCGGCTGCTCGCGGAGCTTGGCCGGTAGGCTTTTATCGGGATGCGGGTTCGGTCAGAGCATGGAGCTTGCGGAGTACTTCGAGCGCGCCGGCATCGTTGTCGGGTCGATGTTGATGGTGTCGCTGCCCGCGTCGCTGGTGCTGTGGGTGGTGACCGGCCCGGCGACGCCGTGGTGGGAGACGGTGGCGCAGCTCGCACCCGGCTTCGTGATCGGATGGTGGGTGGCTGTCGGGCGAGCGCCGGTCGAGTACGCGACCGTCTGGTTCACCAGCCTGTTCGGATACCTGCTGGCGTCGGCGGTGATGGCCGCCCTGAACGTCCGCCCGGTCGGTGCCAACCGGGTGTGGGCACTGATCGCGGTCATCGGGTCGCTGGCGGTCGTCGGGCTCGTCGACCACTACCGGTCGTGACTACGCCAACACGAGGATGTGGCGGACGAGCGACCGGTGGACGCGGCGCTGGAAGCGTGCGTCGACGGTCCAGCCCGCGGCGGTGGCTTCGGCGCGCCAGTCGCGGTCGGCGACGAGCACGCACCGGCCGGCGGTGACGCGGGCGAGCTCGTCGAGTGCCCCCCCGACCAGGTCGGCGAGGTCGTGGGTGGCGATCTTCGACTGGCGGCCGTAGGGGGCGTCGAGGACGGCGGCGTCGATGCTGTCGGAGGGCAACGGCAGCGCGGTGGCGTCGGCACGCCCCGTGGTGGCGTCATCGACGTAGTGGGTGAGGTTGCGGCGCGCGCCTGCCGCCATTTTCGCCTGGGCGTCCGTGCCGATGGGGTGTGCGCCGAGCAGCCCGGCTTCGATGAGCACGCCGCCGGTGCCACACATCGGATCGAGGACGCGGTCGCCGGGGGTGACGCGGGCGAGGTTGCAGGCCGCGCGCGCCAACAGCGGGTCCATGCTGCCCGGCTGGAAGAACGGGCGGTCGGTGGGTTTGCGGGTGCCGTAGTCGCGGACGGAGTCGGCGACGTGCCACCCCAGAAAGCAGTCGTCGGCGGTGAACAGCGCGCGCAGTTCGTGGTCGGGGGCGTCGAGGTCCACGTCGAAGCCGGCGTCCACGAGGACGGCGCCGAGGTCGCGTTCGGCGCGCTGGGTGTCCACGCCGGTCGTGTGGCGCACGTCGCGGGCGCGCACGGCGACCGACCCCGTGCGGTCGAGGGGCGCGTCCCGGAGCGCGGCGACGGCCGCGGGGACGGTGGCGGCGGCGGTTGTGAGGTGGTCGGCGGCGCGGTGCGTGTACGCTAACCCGGCTAGCGCGTCGGTGTCGAGGCTGCTGGCGGTGGCGACACCGGGCGCGACCACGGTGGCGTCGGGGGCTGCAGTGCGGGCTTCGGCGGCGGCGAACGCGTCGGCGTCGTCCCCGCCGAGTTCGAGCACGAACACGCACGACCTGGACGCCCGCCGGCAATCAGGCTGCCGGTGACGCTGGGTATTTGAGGCACCACTCCCCGGACTACCAATCTTTATAAAGGTTAAATACGTGGTTTAAGTCGAACGATGACCGACCCCAAGGAAACCATCAACATTGAAAACGTGGTCGCCTCCACCGGCATCGGGCAGGAGCTCGATCTCCAGAGCGTGGCGATGGACCTCGAGGGCGCTGACTACGACCCCGAGCAGTTCCCCGGCCTGGTCTACCGCACGCAGGACCCGAAAAGCGCCGCACTCATCTTCCGCTCGGGCAAGATCGTCTGCACGGGCGCGAAATCAACCGACGACGTACACGAGAGCCTCCGCATCGTCTTCGACAAGCTCCGCGAGCTCTCGATCAAGGTCGAAGACGACCCCGAGATCGTCGTCCAGAACATCGTCACGTCCGCTGACCTCGGCCGCCAGCTGAACCTCAACGCCATCGCCATCGGGCTGGGCCTCGAAAACATCGAGTACGAGCCCGAGCAGTTCCCCGGGCTCGTCTACCGTCTCGACGACCCCGAGGTCGTGGCGCTGCTGTTCGGCTCCGGGAAGCTCGTCATCACCGGCGGCAAAGAGCCAAAGGACGCCGAGCACGCCGTCGACAAGATCACGTCCCGGCTCGAGGAGCTGGGGCTCCTCGACTAGGCGGGCATGGTGGCGACCGTCGAACCGGTCGCGGGCACGCCGCTGCAGTATCTCGCCACGTTCGTCGGTGGCTGGCTGCTGTTCGGGTTCACGGCCCACGCGGCCGCGACGTACATCCTCGGGGACGTCCCCTGGAAGCGTGGCTTCCTCGTCGGCGTCGCGCCGGCCGTGGTGACGCTCGTGCTCGTGCGGTTCAACCCGCTGCTCATCGTCGCCGTCGGGCTGGCTGCCGACGCTGCCGCCGTGCGCGCCGTGTACCGGGTTCGCTACCGGACGACGGTGTTCGTCGTGGTGATGCATTACACCGTGTCGCTGGCGGTGGTGTTGCTGGTTGCGAACCTGCTGGCGGTGTTGTCGACGGCGCCCGGCTGACGGTCGCAGCCGGAGAGAACGCGCACCGCGATTTTTACCCATGGGCCGTGCAGTGACGCGCATGGACGAGTACGACCAGCGCGCACTGCGCGCCAGCGTGATGGCGCTCGGCGCGGCGGTGCTCGCGTACGCCGCCACCTACGTCCACCGGCCGGGGCCGGACGTTGCTGCGGTGTTCGGCCTCGGTGCCGTGGTGTCGCTGGCGGCCTACTACATGCTGGGTCGGCCAGCGTCGCTTGCCGACCGGTGGCTCGCGCCGGCCGGCGGGGCCGCCGTTTCGCTGGCCACGACCACCATCGGGGAGATGCGGATCGCGGCGATCGGGCTTGCGGCCGCGGGCGTCGTGGGCACGATGGCCTACCCCGCCGGCGGGACGGCGGTCCGACTCGTGGTCCGCGCGACCCGCCAGGTGGCCGGCGCGGAGGAGTGAGGTCAGTCCACGAGGCGTTCGATTTCGGTGACGAGGATGCCGGACGCGCCGACGGCTTTGAGCTCCGAGATCGCCTCGAAGACGTCGCGCTCGGGGACGACGGCGTGCACCGCAACCGTCCCCGGTTCGTCGACATCGAGCACCGTCGGGCCGCCAAGCCCCGGCAGCACTGCCTTCACGTCGTCGAGGCGGTCGGCGGGCGCGTTCAGCATCACGTAGCGCTTCCCGTGGGCGTCGAGCACGGATCGGAGCGCGGTTTCGACCTGCTGGACTTTGGGGTCGTCGTGGACGTCCTCGTGGGCGAACAGCCGCACTGACGACGACAACACCTCGTCGACGACCTGGAGGCGGTTGACGCGGAGCGTCGTGCCCGTGGACGTGATGTCGACGATGGCGTCGGCCATCTCGACGTGGGGCGTGAGTTCGGTCGCGCCGGTCACCTCCACGATCTCCGGGGTGGCGGTGGTGTCCGCGAAGTACGCGCGGGTGATCGTCGGGAACTCGGTGGCGACGGTCGCCCCGTCGAGGTCGGCGGGGGCGGTGACGTCGCCGTCCTCGGGGGCGGCAAGCACCAGTCGGCACGACCCGTAGTTGAGATCGAGGCGCTCCTCGACGCAGTCGACGCCGGACTCCCGGAGTTGGTCGTGGCCCGTGATCCCCGCGTCCGCCGCGCCGTCGGCGACGTACTCGGGGATGTCGGCGGCGCGCGCGTACAGCACCGTGAGCGCCGGGTCGACGGTGTCGGCGTACAGTTGGCGGTCGGCGCCGTCTTCGACGCCGATGCCGGCGCGGTCGAGCAGCGCCAGGGTCGGGTCGTGGAGGCGTCCCTTGTTCGGAACGGCGATGCGCATGCCAGCCGGTTCACCGGGGGTGCGGAACTAGCTTTGGGTGGCGGCGACGGGCCGGGGTTTGAAGCACGCGGGCGTCCCACCGGAGGGTATGCTAGATCGGACCCGGGAGTACGCGCCCGTCGGGTTGGTGCCGCTGGCGTGGGGGTTCACCGCTGCCGCCCACCTCGGATACGTCGGGTCGCACGCGCTGTTCGTCGCCCACGTCGTGATCGTGGGGCTGCTGGTTGCGTTCGGGGCGGTGTCCTGGACGGAGATGGACGCGGGCGCGCTGCAGGCGTGGCGCGGCGTCATCGTTGCGGGCGTCGGCGTGACGCTGCTCGGCGTGGCGTCGTTCCGGGTGCCCGCCGTGCCGGGCGGCGTGTTGCGCGCGGCGACCGTGGTCGGGTGGATGTTGCTCCCCGTGCGGGCGCTGGCCGTGACCGCGCGCCGAACGCCGGCCCCGGGGCTGGCGCGGGTCTACCTCGGCGCGGCCATGGCGTCGGTGGCTGGCGGGGCGGTGACGGTGGTGGGGCTTGCGGCGCCGCTGTCGGCGGCGTCGGGGTGGCTCGTGCTGGCGGGCATCGGGGCCGTGGGCGTGGGCCAGACCGCGAGCATCGCGGCGGCCGCCTGGGAGTCGTCGCGTCCCGACAGCTTTTCGCCCGGGTCGGGCGAACACGCGATATGAGCGACACGCTGCGGGTTGCCGGCGGCGCGGTACTGCATCCTGACTTCACCGTGAGCGACGGCGACGTGCTGGTTGATCGGGACGCCGGGGAGATCATCGCGGTCGGGGACACGCCCGCGGGCGACGAGACGGTGGACGCGGCGGGCTGTCTGGTGATGCCGGGGCTGGTGAACGCCCACTGTCACGTGGCGATGACGCTGCTGCGCGGGTACGCCGACGACAAGCAACTGGACGCGTGGCTCCAGGAGGACATCTGGCCGGCGGAGGCGGAGTTGGCGGACGGCGACATCCGCGCGGGGGCCCGGCTCGGGCTCGTGGAGATGATCCGCGCGGGCACGACGGCGTTCGCGGACATGTACTTCGAGGTGCCGGAGGTGGTCGACGCGATCACCGAGGCGGGGCTGCGTGCGCGGGTGGGCCACGGCGTGGTCACCGTCGGGAAGGACGACGCCGACGCGGTCGCGGACAACGAGGAGGCGCTGTCGGTCGCCCGCGAGTTCAACGACGCCGCCGACGGCCGCATCACGAGCGCGTACATGCCCCACAGCCTCACGACGGTCGGCGAGGAGTATCTCCGCGAGTTCGTCGCGGCGGCCCGTGAGGCCGACGTGCCGGTGCATTTCCACGCCAACGAGACCGAGCAGGAGGTCGAGCCGATCGTCGACGAGCACGGCAGCCGTCCCCTGGAGTACGCCGCCGACGTGGGGCTGCTTGCGGAGGATGACTTCCTGGCGCACGGCGTGCACACCACGGCCGGCGAGATCGAGTTGCTCGCGGAGTCGGGGGCAAGCGTCGTGCACTGCCCGGCGTCGAACATGAAGCTGGCGTCCGGGATGGCGCCCGTCCAGGCGATGCGGGAGGCCGGCGTGACCGTTGCGCTCGGGACGGACGGGGCGGCGTCGAACAACGACCTCGACGTGTTCGACGAGCTGCGGGACGCGGCGATGCTGGGGAAGCTACAGACCGGCGCGGCCGACGCCGTGCCGGCCCGGGCGGCCGTCGAGATGGCGACCGCGGGCGGGGCGGCCGCCCTGGGGTTCGACTCGGGGCGCATCGAAGTGGGCGCCAACGCGGACCTCGCGGTCGTGGATTTCGACGCGCCACACCTCACACCGGTCCACGATCACGTCTCGCATCTGGCGTACGCGGCGACCGGCCAGGACGTGCGGCACACGATCTGTGACGGCGAGGTCCTGATGCGGGACCGGGAGGTGCTGCCGTTCGACGAGGCCGCGGTGCGGGAGCAGGCCGCACAGCGCGCGAGCGAGCTGGCAGCGCGCGCCGGCGAGTAGCGCGGCGTGCCTGGTGGTGCCACGGGGACGCGTGTGGCGGCTCCGGTAGCGTTTTGAGGTCGGTGCCCGTGGGTTCTGGTATGACAACTGCACCGGCGATCAGCAGCCGGCTCGATGATCCCGAGTCGGCGCGCGAGACGGGGCGCGCGAAGATCGATTGGGCGTTCGAGCATATGCCGATCCTGTCCGCGCTCCGCGAGGAGTTCGACGCCAACCAGCCGCTGGCCGGCGAAACCATCGGGATGGCGATGCACGTCGAGGCCAAGACGGCGGCGCTGGTCGAGACGATGGCCGACGCCGGGGCCGAGATCGCGATCACGGGCTGCAACCCATTGTCGACACACGACGGCGTGAGCGCGGCGCTCGACGCCCACGAGTCGATCACCTCGTACGCCGAGCGCGGCGCGGAGGGGGAGGCGTACTACGACGCCATCGACGCCGTGCTGGCCCACGAGCCGACGGTCACGGTCGACGACGGCGGCGACCTCGTGTTCCGTGTACACGAGGACCACCCCGAGCTCATCGACACCATCATCGGCGGCACCGAGGAGACCACCACGGGCGTCCACCGGCTGCGCGCGATGGACGACGACGACGCCCTGGAGTATCCCGTGTTCGCGGTGAACGACACCCCGATGAAGCGGCTGTTCGACAACGTCCACGGCACCGGGGAGTCCGCGCTGGCGAACATCGCCATGACCACGAACCTCTCGTGGGCGGGCAAGGACGTCGTCGTCGCGGGCTACGGGGACTGCGGCCGCGGCGTCGCGAAGAAGGCCGCCGGCCAGAACGCGAACGTCATCGTGACCGAGGTCGAGCCGCGGCGTGCCCTGGAGGCGCACATGGAGGGCTACGACGTGATGCCGATGGCCGAGGCGGCCGAGGTCGGTGACGTGTTCCTCACCACGACCGGGAACAAGAACGTCATCACGCGAGCGCACTTCGAGCGCATGGACGACGGCGTGGTGCTGGCCAACGCCGGCCACTTCGACGTGGAGGTCAACCTCGATCACCTCTCGGAGCTCGCCGTCTCCGAGCGCGAGGCCCGCGAGGGCGTCCGCGAGTACGAGCTGGCCGACGGCCGCCGCCTGAACGTGCTGGCGGAGGGCCGCCTGGTCAACCTCGCGTCGCCCATCGGGTTGGGCCACCCCGTCGGCGTGATGGATCAGAGCTTCGGCGTGCAGGCGGTCTGCGTGCGCGAGCTCGTGGCGAACCGCGAGGAGTACGCGGCCGGCGTCCACAACGTGCCCGACGAGCTAGACATCGAGATCGCGGAGATCAAGCTGGCGGCCGAGGGCGTCGAGTACGACGCCCTCACCGACGATCAGGCGGAGTACATGGACTCCTGGCAGCACGGCACGTAAGCCGGCAGCGCCACCGGGCTGTGGCACAACGCACTAACCGGCCGGCGGCCTACCGTGGCGCATGATCGCGACGCAGGGCGCTGGCGTGCACGGGGGCATCCACCATGGCTAACTCCAACGCCAAGGGCAACCGGCGCGAGCGCGAGCTCGTGAACGCGCTCGACGAGACGGGGTTCGCCGTGATGCGCGCGCCGGCGTCGGGGGCGGCGACCAAGCGCGACCTCCCCGACGTGCTGGCGGGCAACGGCGAGGAGTTCTACGCCATCGAGGCGAAATCCTCGGCGGGCGACCCCATCTACCTTGACGGCGAGGAGGTGGAGTCACTGGTGTACTTCGCGCGGAACTTCGGCGCGAAGCCACGCATCGGCGCGCGCTTCGACCGGGAGGACTGGTATTTCTTCCACCCGGCGGACCTCCACACCACCGACGCGGGGAGCTACCGCGTCAAAAAGCAGACCGCGCTGGCCGACGGCACCGAGTTGGAGACGCTCGCCGGCGGCCCCGAGCGGACCGGCCTCGACGACTACTAGCGTCCTCGGTCGGGCGTCGGCTGCTTCGAAGCGCTTTTCCAGTGGCCCGTGGAATCGCAAGCCATGTCAGACGCGCTCGACGCCCGCGTGGAGGCCGGCATCGCCGTCCTCGCGGTGCTTGTTTTCATCGCTGTGCTCGTCGCCGCAGTGTCGGTGGGAGCCGGCGGGTTCGGAGCCACGTCCGGGTACGCAGTGGTCGCTGCGATAGTCATTTTCATCCTGTTGATGGCGGGGATCGGCTACTGGATGTCGGGCAAGCAGGGCTAATCGGGGCTGTCGTCGTCCTCGCGGTCCCGCCAGTCGGCGAGGTCGTCGTCGTCGCCGTCGTCGAGTTTCACCTCGTAGTAGGACAGCGGGTGGTTGATGGCGTCACAGAGGTCGTCGGGGTTCACGCAGTTCCCGTAGGCTTTCATCGTCGCACACGACGGCGCGGTGTACTCGGTGGGGCTTGAGTCGCCCTGAATGTGGTCGGTCTGGTAGCGCGTCATCTCCTCGCCGAACCCCGGATTGACCTCGTAGATGTCCACGATCTCGTCCGTCGACAGCCCGACGTTCGAGAGGAACGACGTGATGGCAAAGCGGGCGTGGTGTGGGAGGTGGTCGCCGCGTTGCACCTGGTCGAGGAGGTGTTTCATGCACGGCGGGAACAGCTCCGGCACGACGGTGTCGATCTCGCGGGTGAGATCCAGGTCCGCGAGGGCGTCCTGGATGGCGGCCACCGGCTCGTCGAGGGCGTCGGCGATCTGGTCGGGGACCGAGAGGGGCAGGCCGTCCGCGACGCGTTCGCGGATGGCTTCCCGGATGAGGGTGTCGAGTTCGGCGTCGGTGACCGGCACGCGACCGTCGTCGAGCGCGCGGTTGACCAGCCGCCAGTCGTCGTCGCGAAGCGATGACGCGAGCAACAGGTACGTCGGCACGTCCACCGTGTGGGCGTCCGGTGTGGCGTGAACGTGTGCCCTGAGATCGAACTCACTGAGGAGCGTGTCACGGGAGACGCGTGTGGTGTCGGAGACGCTTTTCAGGTCGGTGTCGGTGGACTCGTCGGCGGTGAACCGGTCGTAGGCCGCGTCGGCTTCGGCCGTGGCGTACTTGCGCACGAGCACGGATTCGTCGACGATGGACACCAGCACGCGGGCGACCGGATAGGACAGCACTTCGACGCGGGTGCTGACCGTGGCGGCCGGCTCGCCGATCGTGCCGTCCGTGAGCGCGCTGACGACGCGCTCGCGGGCGCGCTCGACGACGGCGTCGTCCTCGGTAACGACGCGAGCGAGGTCCACGCCAGCTTCCTCGACGGCGTCGCGGGCGTCCCCCAGGAAGGGATAGCGGGCGTGGCGGGCGTTCATGCTGGCCCGTGTTTGCGAGCGGACGCCGATAAGCACCCCGGCTTGGACCGACACGCTCACACGCCTTGCCCCCGACGCGTCGAGTGTGCTTGCGCGCGGCCCCTGGACGTGGAAGTACGCCCTGCCGCCCGCAGTCGTCGGTGTGGCGGCGCTCGCGGCGTCGTCGCCGTGGGGCGTCGTCGGCGTCGCGCTGGCCGCGTTCGTGGTGTGGTTCCATCGCGACCCCGACCGCAGCCCGAACGGCGCGGGCGTGGTTGTGCCCGCCGACGGCACGGTGTCGGTGATCCGAACGCGCGACGACGGACGGGTTCGCGTGGGCGTGTTCATGAACGTACACAACGTCCACGTGAACCGCGTGCCGGTGGCGGGGCGCGTCGAGAGCGTCGTCCACGAGCCGGGCGGCCACCGGCCCGCGTTCAGCAAGGAGTCCGCGCACAACGAGCGCGTCCGTATCGAGACGGCGGAGTGGACGGTGGTGCTCATCGCGGGCGCGTTCGCCCGACGCATCCATCCCTACGTCGAGGCGGGTGAGGACCTCGCGCGTGGCGACCGCCTCGGCCACATCTCGTTCGGGAGTCGCGCCGACGTGGTGCTTCCGCCGGCGTACGACCGCGGGGACGTCGTCGTGGAGTCCGGGCAGACGGTGCGGGCCGGCGAGACAGTCCTGGCCCGGTGACCGCTCGGAGGGCACGAGCCGGCGGCTGGACGGGTCCGGACGCGATCAGAAACGGAGCGGGCGGTGGCGTCAGTTGGACTGGATGCGCGGGGCCAGCATGTACGTGACGTGGCCTTGTGCGTCGGCGATGTCGAAGTGCAGCTTGATGGGGAACTCGTCGCCGAGTTCGAGTTCGACCTCCGCGGTCGTCGGGATGGCCTTGTTCATGTCCTTGAGGTAGTCGAGGCTGAACAGGCTGTGGGCGTC